>JAKLIP010000017.1 GCA_022709545.1 Patescibacteria group bacterium | reverse complement strand
GCCGAAGGTCCTGAAACCCCGGCACCACGCGATTAATTAAGATAATTTATTATAAAAAATTGTATTTTTTTACTATACACTAAATTGCTTTTTAAGGCAAACCCAAAAATTCCTCCTTGGAATTTCTTTTCTGAAAATTCAATACTTGTCTATTCTACACGATTATAAAAATGTGTCAAGCCCCGCACCAATTTGGCACTTTTGGCTTATCCACAGTCGCTAAGCATACCTACAAAATCTCATAATAACGATATTTATTTGGGCTTGTTTTTGCGCCTTTGGCGCGGTGCCAATTTGGTGCGGGGTCAAGGCTCCTTATCCATTAGCCGCTTTTCTCTTGTTTTAGCCAATAACCACCCCCTAAAAACCTAGGATTTTCAAGGTTTTGCCTTCTTGCGATTATTTCTGCTTATTTTGCCTGCCTTTAAAGTGTTACTGAACGTGTTACTGAACAAAATTTATCTTTTCAACTTCTTCCTCTTCCAAGCAATACCCCTGCATTCTTTCTACTTTTTCATAATCATTATAACAATCAGAAACTAGCATATCGCCTTGTCCAAGCAATTTTTCTGCACCTACCATATCTAATATTGCTAATGAGCCTTCTTCATTTCCAGTTTTAAATGCAATCCTTGATGGCATGTTTGTTTTTATTAGCGGAGTCAGCACTAATGGAGATGGTCTTTGAGTGGTTATTATAAAATGAATCCCCAAAGCTTTCGTCATTTGCGCTATGCGAATTATAAGACCTTCTGTTTTCTTTCCGTCAAAATTCATAAGTTCGCCCAATTCTGTAATCATTATGACAATTCTTGGAATTTTTTTAGTATTATTTTTTTCATTATGCACCGAAATATTTCTGGAATTACTCTCGGACAATAGTTGATACCTTCTTTCAACTTCCTGCCTTGCCCATTCAAGTGCCTCAAAGGCTTTTTCATTTTCTGTAATTATTGGAAAAACTAAATATTTATCTATGTTTTTAAAATGAAACAATGATATTTTAAGCGGATCGATTAGAATAAATTTCAAATCTTCTGGTTTATTAAACTTTAACAATGTTGCTAGCGTTACACGTCTAAACATGCCAACTCCTGAAAGTGCTCCGCCACTTGCCAAAATATGCATGCTACGTTTTAAATCAATACTTCTATCTTCTTTTTTCTCATTCTGCCCGAGAGGAATGCAACAATTTTTATCAATTTCACCACTTTCAAGTTTGCTCCATATTTTTTCAACAGGAACACTAGCCTCATATCCTCTTTTTTTATTTACATCAACCTTCGGCATAGTTTTTATTTACGTAATTAATTACTTATTTTTCCAGATTATCAAAAATTAACAAATTAATATATCAATTGGGAATTGGGAAGCTTGAAAGAAACCGACCAAGTGCATCTTCATTTTTCCTAAGGTCAACTTCTATCCAGTTATCCAGAGCGCCATGCCTTTTTAATTCCTCTCTTTCTTTTTCAAAAAGGTCATCATCAAACCACAAGAAAGGCTGGGTAAAGTCAATCGCTTCAGTCTTCCATGTTCGCCAATCCGTAGACTTTATTTTTCGGATATATTTCATTGTCTCATCCGAAAAATAAT
>JAKLIP010000016.1 GCA_022709545.1 Patescibacteria group bacterium | reverse complement strand
AAAAGAACAAAATGACTTTAGAGCAACAACCGGTGAAGAACCTTTTTGGACAAATGCAGCTTTTGGCGGGATGCCAACATATCAACTCGGAGCACAATATCCGCATAATTATGTCAAAAAATTGGATGGTGCCTTGCGTTTTTTGCCTCGTCCGGCCGATTATTTGTTTTTATATTTTCTTGGTTTTTATGTTTTGTTATCCGTTTTAAAAGTTGATCCACTTAAAGCCTTTTTTGGTGCGTTGGCCTTCGGATTATCGACTTATCTTATTATTATTCTTGGCGTGGGACATAATGCAAAAGCCCATGCAATTGCTTATATGCCGATGGTAATTGCAGGAGTTATTTTAGTATTTCAAAAAAAATTCATTGTTGGAGGTTTATTAACGATGATTGCCGCTGCATTAGAAATTCAGGCCAATCATTTTCAGATGACCTATTATCTGTTGTTGCTACTTTTAATACTTTCGGGATATTATATTTTTCAATTTATAAAAGAAAAAGATTTTAAATCAATTGGAATTGCTTTTGGTGTTTTCCTCTTTGCGGGAATTTTAGCCTTGGGAGTTAATGCCACTAATTTAATGGCAACAGCTGAATATACTGAGTTTAGTACGCGAGGAAAAAATGAATTGACCATCGGACCCGAAGGTGAAAAAATAGAGAATAAATCAGGAATGACTTATGAGTACATCACCGAATACAGTTATGGAATTGCCGAAAGTTTAAATTTGATAGCCCCTCGATTATTTGGTGGAGCCAGTAATGAAAAATTGGATGAAACCAGTAATTTATACGAATTTTTCGTTGGTATGGGGGCTCCTGAAAATGAAGCTTTAGATTATGCAAATGGATCACGAGTTTATTGGGGAGATCAAACTAGCGTTGCTGCTCCGGCATACATTGGAGCTATTGTATTCTTTCTTTTTGTGTTGGGCATGTTCACCGAAAAAAGCAAATTGAAATATGCTTTTTTAGCAGGAGCAATTTTTTCATTAATGCTTTCTTGGGGAAAAAATTTCCCAATAATGACTGACTTTTTTATTGATTATTTTCCATTGTATAATAAATTCAGAGCGGTTTCATCCATTCAGGTTATTTTGGAATTATGTATTCCCGTTTTAGCTATAATGGGATTGTATTCGTTTTTTAAATTAGAGAAAGATCAACAATGGCAAGCACTTTGGAAATCAGCTGCAATTTCATTGGGTATTTTAGCTTTACTTATTTTAGTGAAAGGAATGTTTAGCTTTTCTACTGAAAGCGATGCTTATTTCAAACAGGCTTATGGAGAAATTGGTCAACCTTTTGTTGATGCGTTAAAAGAAGATAGAAGGGCAATGTATACATCCGATTTACTTCGTTCAATGGGATTAATATTGACTGTTTCTGCTGTTTTTTGGTTGTTTATAAAAAATAAATTATCCCAAACTATTGCGGTAGTTTTAGCAGGATTACTGATGGTTTTAGATTTATATGTAATTGACAAAAATTATGTGAATGCCGATGATTTTGTAAATGCCCGTCAGGTAGATGAACCTTTTCAACCCACTCCGGCAGATTTAGAAATTTTAAAAGATACTGACCCAAATTTTAAGGTTTTTGAACCGGGACAAGGAATGGCTGGAGGAA
>JAKLIP010000015.1 GCA_022709545.1 Patescibacteria group bacterium | reverse complement strand
GCCGTGCCTTTAATGGCCACCACATTTTCAATTCCCGCCTGAAAGGGACTAATCATGTCCAGTTCTCCCTCGACAATTATGGCCGTGTTTTGTTTTTTGATACTTTCTTTGGCTAAATTTAAGCCGTAAAACATCTGACTTTTGTGATAAATATCAGTTTCTGGTGAATTGATATATTTAGCTAAATTTTGATTATTGCTACTTGGCAGTATTCTTCCAGAAAATCCCACCACTCTATCTCTAAAATCAATTTGGGGAAAAATTAATCGATCTCCAAAACGATCATAAGCCTGTCCTTGTTTGTATTGGCTTTTACCAAAAGATCCGGTTTTTATTAGCTCTTCTATTTTATAACCTTTTTTTAGTAAATAATTAACAATTAGACGGCTATCGCGAGGAGCAAAGCCAATTAAAAATTTATTTATTGTCTCTTCACTTATATTTCTTTTTTTTACATATTCTAGGGCTTCTTTACCAAGCTTGTGTTTCAATAAAATATAGTTATAAAATTTAGCCGCTTCTTTATTAATTTCAAATAATCTTTTTTTAATTGATTCTTCGCCACTCATTTTGGGAGAGCGTACTAGCTTAATTCCTGCCATTTTCGCCAGGTCTTCAAGGGCATCTTTAAAATCAATTCGGTTGTATTCCTCGACAAAATTAAAAACATCCCCTGCTTTTCCACAACCAAAACATTTGTAAATCTGCAGTTCAGGTGAAACCACGAAAGAGGGAGTTTTTTCTTGATGAAAGGGGCAGCAGGCGACAAAATGTCGGCCCCTTTTTTTTAAGGGGACAAATTTATTAATTACCTCCACAATATCGAGCTTCTTTTTAATTTCTTCTACTTGATTTTCCACTGGCTTATTCTACCATTTGAGGGTCTTATCTCTAATGATCCCTGTTTACGATAAAATCTATTCCCGTTTTTATTCTACTTCGATAAGGTTCGACTTTAATAAAATTTAGCTCTTTTTCAAAAATATTTTTTGCCTCACTGGCATATTTATCAGCCATTTTTTTACCATATTCAAGACTGCCATATTTTTTCATCAGCTTAACCACAATATCCACATCTTCTTCGGTTTTTTCACTTCTTTTCTTATTTAATATTTTTCTAATCAAATTCTTATCTATTTCACTACTTTTCTTTATTAGATGTAAAAGCATCAAGGTTCTTTTGTTTTCATAAACATCATTTCCTTTCTTTTTTTGACCAGAAAAATCAGAAGTTAGGTCAAGAAGATCATCCACAATTTGAAAAGATCTTCCCAGTAATACTCCAAATCGATATATTTGCTCAAGTTGTTTTTCGGAAGCCCCCGCGATAATAGCTCCTAGCCTCATTGGGCCGGCAATGGTGTAATACCCAGTTTTACTTTCGAGTATTAGTAAATTATCCTTTTCACTTAAATTGTAGCGATTATCTCTTGTCCACTTTAGTTCAATTCCTTGACCAAGTATCGTTCGACTCAGCATCGTATAAAATTCTTCAACAATTTTCATTGCCAAACTTTTATCTAAAATCGAGAAATTATCAAAAAGTACCCTCCACATAATTACGTGGAGAGCATCACCGGCATTGAGCGCCAGTTCATTTCCATAGATTTTGTGAAGTGCCCTTTGGCCTCTTCGACT
>JAKLIP010000014.1 GCA_022709545.1 Patescibacteria group bacterium | reverse complement strand
TGTCGGTGAAAATTCGTCAGTAAAATACATTGAAAAACATTATGGAGAAGGAAAGGGTCGGGGAAAGAGAGTGATAAATCCACTAACGCAAGTGTTTTTAGAAAAAGGAGCCAAAATGGAAATTGAAACGACCCAAATTGAAGGAATTGATGATACTAATAGAGTAACCAGGGCTATTTTAAAAGAGAAGACTAATCTAATAGTAAAAGAAAAAATTATGACCTCTGGCTCACAAAAAGCGATGACTGAATTTATCGTAAAACTGGAGGGAAGAGAGTCAAGTTGTCGGGTTATTTCTAGAGCGGTAGCCACCGAAAAATCAGAGCAAAAATTTATTTCCAATATAATAGGAGAGGAAAAATGTTATGCGCATATTGCCTGTGATTCAATCATAAAAGATAAGGCTAAAATAGCAGCAATTCCCAAAATAAAAGCTAATCATGTTGAGGCGGAGCTTGTTCATGAGGCGACGATAGGTAAAATTGCTGGAGAACAATTAGTTAAATTAATGTCTTTGGGGCTTGATCAAAAAAGAGCTGAAGAAGAAATTATTCAAGGATTTTTAAATTGAGCCTGAAGTCAGATTTGGACTGACGACCTGCTGTTTACAAAACAGCTGCTCTACCAACTGAGCTATTCAGGCAATGTAGAGTATTATAGAATAGAACATGGCGAAAAAGAAAATTTTAATTTTGACAGATGATTTGCCCTGGGGACACCGATCGATTGCCAAGGCAATTTATGGATCACTGAAAGAAAAGGAGAAAGAAGGCGGGGTTGAAGTAAAGTATGCTGAAATAAAAGCTGAGGTGGGAATTTCCAATGATCTCTATACTTTTATGTATCGTTTTTTTCCAAAATCAAATAAAATGATGACAAGGTTGTCGGGAGAAGGGAGACTGAGAAAGGTGGTCCACCGCTTATCGGAAATGAATTTACCTAGAATTAAGAAATTTGTTTCCAGTTATAAGCCGGATTTGATTATTTCATGCTACTGGTATCACAGTCATTCTTTGCAACTTTGGCGAAAAAATGAAAAAGTAAATTTTAAATTATGGTCAGTAGTGGCTGATCCGTGGACGATTACACCAGTGACAGTAGTCCCGGGAGTTGATTTGACACTAGTTTATGATGAGGTGGCGGAGAAAGAAGTCAGAAGATATGGACTGAAGGAGGAAATACTTAGGACTGGCTGGTGGGTGAGAAAAGAGATGTATCAAAAAATAGACAGAAAGGTAACCAGAAAAAAACTAGAAATTGTGGATGAGCGGCCAGTGATCTTTATTGGTGGGGGAAGCCTTGGGACTAATTCTTTGACCCGGCTACTACCGATTTTGATGACGGTTGAGACTAAATGCGCCTTTATTTTTAATACTGGAACAGACAAAATGCTTCATTCAACGATTGATCAGTATGTGAAACTGCTAAAAAGATTAAAGCTAGGTGGGCAAATTATTGTCAAGAATCTAGGGTGGATAGAGAACATGGCCGAGGTACTTTCGGCCTGCGATATTGTTTTTGGAAAAGCTGGACCAAATTTTTTGTTTGATGTAGTCGCCTCAAAAAAACCAATGGTGGCAATTACCCACATTGGAGGACAGGAGGATGGCAATATTGAAATAATAAAAAAGAAGAAACTAGGCTGGGTGAAAGAAAAACCAGGGGAAGCGGCATCATTTTTACTCGAATATTTAGAAAAACCAAAATATTTCGAAAAATTATATTTAAAAAATATAAACAAAGAAGCTAAAAATAATCAGATGACAATGGAAAGGATTTGGAAGAGGATAAAAGAGGA
>JAKLIP010000013.1 GCA_022709545.1 Patescibacteria group bacterium | reverse complement strand
TAAGTAATGATACCAATCCTTATTATCATGAGCGTGGACTGAAATGTATCCAGAAGTCTATTGAAGAATAATTTTTTAGGGAATGTTTTTTGTTATACAATGAAAACGTAAATTGATAAACAAAAAATCATGGAAAACCAGCCAACAAAAACAAACAATATTATTAAGACCTTCCTTATAATCGTGGCCTTGGTAGTGGCTTTGTTAATTGCTTTATCAGTTTTTGCATGGTGGCGTGTAATGGGACATCGCTATGCCGATAAAGATAAAACGGAAGAAATAACGAAAGAAATGAAGACAAGATGGGAAATAGCGGAAGAAGAGCGAAAGAAAAAAGAAATGGCGAATCGCCCCAACGAACAAGAGGTGGCTTATGCCAAAATGGATAAAATAGAAAGCATGAGTGCTGAAGAATTGAGGAGGGCTGAAATTGCTTTGGAAAATGGAATTAAAATTGAAGATGAACAAAACGATTTTTTTATCGAAACAGAAGAAAATCCTAAAGAAAAAAATTACAACAATCCCAAACCATATCAATTGCCATATCTGGATTACAAGAGTTTTCAGATGGGAGCTGACGGGGAAAACATATACTTCAAGCATCAACTCTATGGAATTATTCCAACCGAAAAGCCCAAACCGGAAGGAGATTTATTGCATGGTTTTGTCATCCAGGTGGATGACCTATCGGTTGTTGGCAAGGAAAAATATATAAGCTTATTTGTTGACGGAATTCGTTTTGATCTTGAGGACTACAAAAATATTTTTTCACACTATGCTTTTATTGATTGGACAGCTGAAAAACAAACATTCGAAGAACAAAAACAAACAGCCGCAGAAAAAGCAGGCGATAAAAAATTTATTGGAGGGGCTGGACCGGAATTGGATGGAGTTGGAAAAGTAGCTGGCGGTCCGGGCTATGATTACATCATAAGTTCTTTTCCCTTGGATAAATCTAATTTAAAATATGGGCAGAAAGTAATTTTCAGAATTTCGGTAGAATCTGGGAGCGATAATTGGCATCATGCAACCATAGATGAGGTGCTGGGGATTCCAGGTTCGAAATTCGGCAAGCAGGTTGTGTATGTGATTGGCGGGAACAAATACGAATTAGTTTCTCCACAGAAATAAAAGGGACTTCGGGAAGCAGGGCATAAGGATTTTTAAAAAATAACTTTATGAAATTATTGCTAACATCGGGTGGGTTGTCTAACAAGTCTATTATTGATGCGCTTTTGGAATTGACTGAAAAACCATTTTCCGAGCTTGATCTCGCGTTTATTCCAACTGCATCTAATGTTGAAGAAGGCGATAAAGATTGGTTGATTGATGACTTAATAACTCTTAAAAATCTTGGTTTTAAACAGATTGATATTGTGGACATTTCTGCTATTCCGCAAGATGTTTGGAAACCGCGCTTAGAAGAAGCGGATGTGCTATTTTTTGAAGGCGGAAATACTTTTCATTTGATGTATTGGCTGGAAAAATCAGGATTAAAAGAATTGCTGACTGAAATGTTAAAAACCAGAATATATGTTGGAGTTAGCGCTGGCAGTATGGTGGCTTGCAGGAATTTGGATTTAAGCACGTCAGAGAGATTGTATTCTGAAGCAGTTGAAGAATATGCAAAAGATGAGGGAATGGGATTTGTTGATTTTTTGATCAGGCCGCATCTAAATTCTCCATATTTTCCCAATGTAAACTTAGAAAATTTGGAAAAAATGTCAAAGGAACTTCCCGAAACTTTTTATGCTATTGATGACAATACAGCTATTAAAATTGTGGATGGAAAAATGGAAGTCATTTCCGAAGGTGTTTGGAAAAAATTCAATTAAAAAATTTAGAAGCTTCTATAGAGGCCTCTAAAATAAACTCTCATATATATTTTTTGCAGGAAAAATTAAATTAGATAATAAAACATGTAATATGAAACAATGGGACAAAGCATTTAAAGAACGAGGAAAAATTTTTCTTGAACCACAGGAAAATATGTTGGAAATGATTAAATGTTTCAAAAAAAATGGTGTGAGAAAAATTCTAGATCTTGGCTCTGGAACCGGAAGGCACATAATACAACTTGCTCAAGAAGGTTTTGATGTTTACGGAATTGATATCTCCGAAGAGGGCATTAAAATTACAAGAAAATGGCTCAAAGGGGAAAAATTAAAAGCTGATCTAAAAATTGGTTCAATGTATGCGAGACTGCCATATAAAGATAATTTTTTTGATGCAATTATTTCAATTCAATCTTTTCATCATGAAAGGATAAGGAATATACGAAAAGGAATCTTAGAAATTAAGAGAATATTGAAACCAAATGGATTTATCTTTATGACTTTCAGAAAAAGAAAATTTGGAAAAGTATATCCGAATGGAACAATAGTTGAAAAATACGGAAAACAAAAATCAAGGTATAAAGTTATAGAAGCTAGAACTTATGTGCCTATTGAAGGAGAAGAAAAGGGATTGCCCCATTATCTTTTTAACAGACAATTAATAAAAAAAGAATTTAACAACTTTAAAATTTCTGAAATCTGGGCTGATAAAAAAGGCCATTATTGTTTTTTGGGAAAATTAATTAAATAATTAACCCCAGTTAAATAGTGCGGGGTACCGAAATTTAACGGGGCAAGAATAAATATGAAAAACGAAAAGAAAGTTTACAAGCTCAAAAAGAGCAGCGCGTATAGTTATTCCGTAACTATGCCGAAGGAAATCGTGGAAAAATATAAGTGGCACGAACATCAAAAACTTTCCATTGTCGACAAAGGGCAAGGGAAAATTGAAATCCGCGATTGGCGTAAAAGATAGACTATTCTGGTATTCTCCCTATAGAGGCGGACGCAGTACTACGTAGCATG
>JAKLIP010000012.1 GCA_022709545.1 Patescibacteria group bacterium | reverse complement strand
CCCTCAAACCCGCCGGCCTGTCCGCCACCTCTTTGTTCGAAAGTTCGGCCGAACTGGTCATATTGCTGACGTTTGGTTTTGTCAGAAAGCACTTGATAGGCTTCGTTGATTTCTTTGAATTTATTGGAGTCCCCGCCTTGTTTGTCAGGATGATGTTGATGCGCTAACTTGCGATAAGCTTTTTTGATCTCATCGTCTGAAGCATTTTTATTAACTCCCAAAATTTTATAATAATCCGCTGCCATATAATTTATTATTTATCGATAGCACAGAATTTATATATTTATTTTTTCGTGTAACTTAACGCAGGCGCTAGCAAAGTTTTAATTAACAAAATAATCCACTAGACTGCCGTTATAATAGCCCGGAAGAAAATTAACCGCGCCGAGCAGTGAAGTGAAAAAATAAATATATAAATCCTGACTTATCCATATTACACCCAAATAAAAAAATTAGCAATCCCTACCATTGAGTGCTAATTTATCCCCTGTAGCTAAGAATTGAAGCATTAAAACTAAACAATCATTTCCCTCTCCACAGTTATGGTTTTTATTTCAACCAAGCCAAAATAGACCATGATTTTAAATATAATAAAAACCAAGAAAAACCACACAACGCATAGGACTGAACCTATCGGCCAAATCGTAAGAAATAGTATGGCGGCCACTAAATAAGAAAATAGGTTTGATCTCTCGTCTCCGTCCACGCGTGGACGAAAATAGTCGTTGATTTTTTTGTCTATAAATCCGGCAAACACATCGGAAATCTCTTCGGTGCCGGATATTTTATAGCCAACCATCTGCGAAAGCTGTTTGCGCCCCTCCTGCAAAACAAGCTCCTGATTTTTTTTGGAAAGATTCTCCGTTGAACTCGAAATTTGTTTTCGCGCTTCCTGTTTCAAGGCCTCTCTTTGCTCCGAAGGTAAATTTTCGGAAATTTGTTTTTCTATTTCGCTGTCAAAATTCATCCCCAAAAGAACATCTTCCGTATTTTCTTGTTTTGATTTTATGATAATAAATTGATCAACTGTGATGCTTTCCTCTTTTATTGTCTTAAAATTAGGATTTATCATGACCAAGACTGGTTCAACAAATTTACTGGTAACTGAGGCAGTGTCAAGTCTAGGAATAATCTTTTGTCCGTTACTGCTGTTCATCATAAAAAAATATTGGCTGCAAATAATCACTGCCAAAGCCAGAATCATTCTAAATTTTCCCGTATAAAGGGATTTCCATAAATCTATCTTAATATTAAGATCGAGGTCTTTTTTGATGGCACGCATAGCCGTAAGCATCAGCAATGTACATAGCACCAGAATGACAAAATGCCATTTGGAAAAAACAAGAATCAGACTGAAAAATAAGGATAAGATAACCACAAATTCAAAAGCTACTTCCTGACGAATAAAAATTGCCATGAGTGACAAAGAAATCACATAAACAGAAAAACAGAGCGCTGGAAAAAGCCAGGCGTTTATTCCAGAAAATTCCAGCACATGACGAAGCATAAACCAGGAAAAAAATCCCGAAATTAATGTCGTTCCAAATAAAAAATATTTTAGAATTGTTTGTTTCATTTCTTAATATTAACAATCCATAACAGTATACCACATTTATTTATTATAAAAAAATAAGAGGCAGATGCTTCGATAAGCATCTGCCTCCATAAACTATCACACCCAAGCGCCTCGGTCTCTTAATTTTTTAAGAAGTTCAAGGCCTCCAGTTTCCAAAATAACACCAGCAATTTTTTCCCGGCGCTTCGGGGTATTGCCGGCAATATGGAGTATTTTATTAACATACTCCGTTATCTCTCGCCTTTCCTTTTTTAAGAGAAATATTCTCATTAAAAAAGCTACTGCTGACCGCATCTCTTTCTTGTTTTTAGAAACAAGAAAACCAAAAAAATCATCCGCTTCCGTCTCTCTTAAGAGCCTTTCAAATCCTGTCATTTTCCCCTCCAAAAAGAATTATTAAAAAATATTTATTATTTTAAACAGCTCCTGCAAAGGTCTATTTAAGCACATTTATTGTGTCTTGTCAATAGCAGAGAAACACCCGATTTAACAGGTGTTTCTTGGGCTATAATTGAATTTCTAATGAATTTATAACCAATTTTTATTAAGGCATTTTTGGCAGATTTGACATGTCTGGCAAAGTGGTTCCTGCTGGAATTTTATTCATCATCCCCTTCATCATCTCGCACATGTCCTGGAACTGAACATCACTCGGAACGCTGACATCAACTGAAGCTATCGGCTTGCAAACAAGACTGCTAGCGTTTTCAAAAGCTTTCTCTGGATTTTGAGCTGGAACAGCTGCTTCCTGTCCCTCAACTTTTGTTTTTGGCAAATCTTTTAAACAATTTACTGACAATTTTGTGGCCGTTGGAAGGCCTTCTCCCCAAGTATACATAACCTCATCCTTCATTACTGAATACGTTTTTTTGCCGCCAACCTCTGTTACGGATTTATAATTTTTACCATCAAACTGCATGGTTGTTTTAACCCCACTTCCATCAGCTTCGGCAGCACTGACACACTCCATTTTCTTTCCCGATTTCATGGCTTCCGTGATATCAGAGAATGAACTTTTTTCTTCTGCGACTTCTTGCTGCGGCGCTTGTTTTTGCACGGTGTTTTGGTCAACAGAAGCCGGCTTTCCGCAACCGGAAAGAACAAGGGCTGCTCCAATGACAACAACACCTAAAAGTGCTCTCTTCATACTTTTTATTTTTTAATAATTAACGATTTAATTATACCACTTTTTTAAAAAATTACTATTTTCCGGATTTTTTACAAAGTTTTAGGCGTTGTCCAGGTTTAGAAACAACGCCTATTTTTTGTTTTGCAGCATGATCCATGATCATGCCGCTTCTTGCATTCGCGTCAACAGATTTGTCTGCGTTTGCATTTTGCGTACTGTTAATACAGAAAATCCGCCCGGATGCATTTCTTCCAGCAAGCTGATGGCATCTTTTTCTGATTTACTATCAGCTACTGTACAAACAATTGTAAACTCTTCGCGATACCTGAATCCGTATGTTGCCCTAAAAATTGCCATAAAACACCCCCCAACGAATATTTTATTGCCTACATTAATTATAGCACTTTTTAGTTATTCTGTAATGGATACACTTTCAAAAAATCGTATTAATTTTTTACTTATTATTTACATCTTTATTCCCAAAAAATTTTTTAGTCATTGCAATAAAAACATTCCAATTAAAAACAACATGCAAAACAGTGGCCAACATCATTATTATTCCCGCCCAATTATGGACCGCGCCCCAATCATGCCTTCCCCAGCCTAAAAGTTCACTATGGATTCCTCTGCCTTCGCTAGGCGGCAAAAAAAAGAAAATCAGAACTCCCGTGACCGCAGTTAACAAAAAGGAAACCAAAAGAACCAAATCTACAACATACTTTGTTTTTATTTTTTCCATATTTTTTTAAAAAAAATTATTTAACATTTTTATTATAGCACATCTGAGTGTCACAGCTATTTTCTTAATGCTTCAAGCGCCAGAAAGAACCCGGCAATTGAGTCATTCACGCAGATTTCTCCTTTTGTAATCATTTCTAAGACTTCTTTTTCGCTTTTCACAAGAACTTCTATATCTTCGGTTTCATCGAGCTTAATTACTTTATTCTGAACTGCATTTTTCGCCAAATAAATATATATTTTACCTATTGCCTTTGTAGGATCGGCAAAGGTTGTTGATAGCAATTGTAAACTATCCGAAGAATACCCCGTTTCTTCTTGCAATTCGCGCTGAGCCGCTTTTTCGGGAGCCTCATTTTTGTCTACAAAACCAGCCGGAAATTCAACAATGATTTCATCAGCTCCGTGTTTATATTGACGAACTAAAACAAATTTACCATCTTCTGTTATTGGCACAATTAAAGCCACATAACCCTTGAGCCAAAGAAAATACTCGCCGAGAATTTTTCCATTCGGCAATTCCACTTTGTCCTGGCGAAGTTTGAACCACTTGTGATCAAAAGCCATTTTTGAAGAAATTGTTTTCCATTTTTGCATAGTTTTTAATCGTTTAATTTTTTAATA
>JAKLIP010000011.1 GCA_022709545.1 Patescibacteria group bacterium | reverse complement strand
GCTGATGCAGCGATAATCATTATAGATAAAATTAACATCCTAAGCCATATTGATTTTCTTTTCTTTTTAGCTGATATAGCATCAAAAATACACTCAAACCCAAGAATAAAGGGTATTGCCACTATAGCTAATAAATAACTTTCCTCCGAAGAACCTAAACTCATTAAGAAAATCATTAGGGTTCCTGAAGCAAAAATTGCCCCGAAAATAAAATATCCAACACCATAGATTAACAAAAAAATTTTAATAATATTAATAAGCTTGGGGACGTTAGCAGATTTAACTTCCGCTGGAGACATAAAGTTTCTGTCATCTTTAAAAAAATCATCGTTCATAGTTTTTATTTATCAATTTATATTTTCATTATAACACAAAAAACGCCCTTCCAAGTGTTTAGAAATAGAAGCTTCTATAGAGGCTTCTATCAAAAAATTATATTTCAATTTTTCGGTTATTTTGCTTCATATCCAGAAAAGTCACGAGATTTTAAATTAAGATTCAATCTCAAAATAACATTCTTTTTGATTTTGAATGCCTTTTAAATATTGACCACAAAAAATCTCAGCTTGTTTTGACGAAAGAAGCACTGGCTGATATTTTTTAATATTGTAGGGAAACAGAAAATATTTAGCGATTCCCTCATTAAGGACAGCCCCGATTCCAAGCCCATCGTTTACACCTTGACCAACCTGATCAAAAACAAAATTACCCAATGAATAAAATATGGCTTTATTTTTGTAAATTTCTACTGGCTGAATCACGTGAGGATGATGACCAATTATAAGATCAGCTCCATT
Organism: Patescibacteria group bacterium; assembly: GCA_022709545.1. Lineage (GTDB taxonomy): Bacteria > Patescibacteriota > Minisyncoccia > Moranbacterales > GWC2-37-73 > DAOOTD01. Next base: position 4,437 of record JAKLIP010000011.1, on the reverse strand, counting down.
ATCGATGAGTTTGTGAGCCACGTCTTTCTGCTCTTCAGACGGTTTTAAATCATATTCAACACCCCAATGCAGGTTAACAACCAAAAAATCACTACTGTTTTTCAATCTATTGGCCAAAGCATAATATTCTTCCATATTGTTAGAACGGCTAGTCAGATCTATTCCGATAAAAGAAACTTTTTTATCGCCTATTTCTTTAGTAAAATAGCCTTTTTCCAGGTTTGGTTCTCCAAAGTAATTTATTTTGCTGGCAATCAATTTGTTTTTAGTGTCATTTAATCCATTCTCCCAGCAATCAAAAGCATGATTATTTGCCAAATTAAGCAAATTAAAGCTGTTTTCCTTAATAAGCGTTACAATTTTTGGCGAGAACTTAAAGCTGTATGCTTTTTCCTTGCAGCTTTCTTGCTCAGTTATCGGCCCTTCTAAATTTGCAGAAATTATATCAACCCCCTTTAAGAAATTTCCTTCTGCTCCTTTTATTTTTTCAAAAGGATCGTTACCTTTTTTAAATAAATCGCCTATGTATCTGCCCAGCATCATGTCGCCAAAATTCAGCAATGTTACAGCGTCATTCTTTATCATTTCTTCCTTGGTAAAAAAAGCAAAAAGATAGCTAGTATTGTCTTCCGTATAATCGTTTTTGGATATCTTTGCCGAACTCGTGTTTTTGTAATAAATCTTCCTGGCCTGCTTTAAATTTAAATATTTTTGAAGGGCATAAATCGAGGCTGGACTGTCAATTTCTGAACTATAAATTCTTTCCTCATCGAAATTTTGGATTGCAGAAATGCTCATCTGATCATGAAGTTCGGATGCGCCCTTGTTAAGATGGTGGGAAAAGTCCACACTGGCCAATACTACAGAGCCATCGGGCAATGTTTCATCCAGTTTTTCAGACAGTTTCTCCAGATTTTCCCTTTTAACATCATGCTTCAGGATAATCGGAATAATCTCTGTTTCGGGCAAATAATATTTTATAAATCCGACCAGCGTAGCTATTGAATGTTCTTTTTCGAAAGGAACTTCGTCCTGATACACAACTTTAGCATCCAAAAGTTTCTGAATATTTTCATTATCCGGCTGTAAATCTCCCCAAGGCGTTTCATAAGAATATTTAGAGACTAAAATATCCGCTTTTCCCAGATTAAAGTGATTCGGGCCTATAATAGCTATGCTTTTCGGTTTTTGTGATCTAAGGGTCTGAAAAAAACTAGCAATTTCATTAAAGGCAAAAAAATGATGAGATACGATCCCACCATAAGTTTTGTTATTCGGTACATCCATTTTTTTGGCATTTTCCAAGTCACCGTAAAATTGGGAATCTAAATATGATGCATAATGCAATTTATCGGTTTTTTCCACTATCTGCAAAAAATCAGACGAATCGGTTTTGTTTTTTTTGCCTATGCTTAAATTAAAACAAACAAATACGCCAAAAAGAACCCAAAACATGCTGGCTGCATAAAAAATCCAGTATTTTTTTTTATTTTTATTCATTTAAAGTTCCTCCCCATTCTACAGCTGAAAAACCTTTCCTCTCAGGAATCATTTTGGGCAATATTTGCTGAGGAATATTTTCAAAATTATCCAAACCTTTGGCTGTCATCATTACCCGGATAAAAGTATCGGGCTTTGTCGGAGAAAATTCAACAGGTGCCAGCAAATTAAATTCAGCATTGCTTAGAAAATATATTTTGTAATACGGCTTCTCGTTCATCCTGCCTAGCCAATATTCTTTAAAATCTCCTATCTCTCTTCTATTGAGTCCGAGTTGATGCAATTTTTCATCAAAAAACGAATTTAGGTTATCTTTTTCCACGACCCAGCCCTTACTGGAATCCGGATAGTCAATGCCCAATCCTTCCCATAACAAATAATCATAGAAATTGCCACTTTTAAGGTCTTTTATTTTTCCATTAGGATTAGCTTCCACATTCCATCCGTTATCATAAGCAGGCTCCGTGTGAGTAAATCCCCCATTTGGGCTAACTTTCATATTTAACTCTATTTTACTTTCGGGATATAAATACACGACCGGCTTGCACATTTCTGCGGCACTATCATATTTTCTGTTCAAAAATTCTACCCAACGTCCCAGCGGATCTTTCCAATAAAGATACGGGTGAGAATTTACAAATTCTTCATAGGTATATTTATTCTTTTTTTCGTCTGCATAATTATTATTTCCATCAGTATTTATATAAGCCATTGTATTTTTATTATTATACAAATCTATCAAATGCTGATCTGCAGGGTTTTTCATTCCATAAATGTCTTCTCCGTTAGAAGTTTTTCCCACTATCTCAAGTCTTTCGTCGGGGCTAAGTTCGGATTCATCCACAGTATTAAACAGTGTGCAAGACGAACCACAGGTATGCATGATAAATCCATAAGTGTCTTTATTATTCTTCCCATTATTAAATTTAACATCTAATTCGCTTTTTTCTTCATTCACAAAAGGAATATTGAAATTATAACTAATCGCAGTATGGTCTGGGAGCTCTACCATCAAACAACCTTTTTCTGTTAGAAAGAAATCTCCCAGCTCATTTGAAAAAATCTTTTTCTCACCTCCTAATTCAGAAAAAAGATCCCGGACATAACTATTTTTTAAAAGCTTATAACTTGATCCCGGAAAAGATATCTTTTCCGGTATATCATTTATGCCAACAATAATAGAGCTTTTTGTATCTGGGTCTTCTGATTCAGCATATAAAACCTGGCCATTTAACATCGTAAAATGCCTGAAAGAATAAGCCATTTCGTAGGTTACTTCGAGATAAAACGGAAGACCATCATAAATCGTTCCTTGGCTTTTAATATTTCCGACCAAATAACAGCTTCCTCCGTTTCCATAATTTTCATCGCATGAAGTCAATTCGTCCTTCCATTTTACATTAATTTTATCAAGCTTAATCATCCCGGGCTCTATTTTATTTGATGGAATCGGCTCAGAAGTGGAATTTTCTTGATTATTAACAGCCGAAATTGGCAGATTTTGGTTTTGCTGCAGTTGACTTAGTTGCTTTGAACGCAAATCGGAAAGCTGTTTCTGATATTCAGCGTCCTTTTGGGCTTGCCTTTCGCTTTGAAAATTAATGGTAGTGAAGTAACTGATAAATGCAGTAGCAATTATTGCAAAAACAACTACAAGCACCAGCTTGATCGTATGCGAATCAAGTTTAATTTTTTTCTCATTTTCTAAAAAAATAATTTCTTTTTTTTCTTCCAAATCTTTTTGATTTTCGTTATTTTCCATTTTTTTGTTTTTATTAAATTTATATACGCATATTATACATAAAAACAAATCAAAAAGCAAAAACACTTTTTGAGTGTTTAGAAATAGAAGCCGCTATAGAGGCTTCTATTATAATTCTGACTGCTGAAGTAGAAAACAAGCAGGTTAAAAATCCTTATGCCCTGCTTCCCGAAGTCCTTTTTTTGCCTTTTTGATGAATTTTCCAAACTGACGATTTTTTTCCCTTTTTTCAAATTCCGTCATTTCAAAGTGTTCGGTTTCTTTCTTAAGGCTGATGTAATTGGCATAACGACCTTGATCCAGTTGGCCTGCTTCTACAGCTTCTAAAACTTTGCAGCCCGGTTCGTGCATATGCGTGCAATCCACAAATTTGCAATCTTTAGCGAGCTCAATTATTTCGTCAAACAAATCATTGACGCCAGCGCTAGCGTCCGTCATCCCCACTTCCCGCACTCCGGGGTTATCAATCACAATTCCTCCACTCTTTAGAAAATACATTTCCCGTCCAGTCGTCGTGTGCCGACCGCGACCGGAAGCTACACCAATGCTTTTGGTTTTTATAATTTCTTCTCCCAAAAGTTTATTAATAAGCGACGATTTCCCCACACCCGATGAACCCAAAAAACAATAGGTTTTTCCTTTGATAATATATTTTTTTAATTCTGCTAAGCCTTCATTGGTCAAAGTGCTGGTAGCAATAACATCGGCATCTGCCAGCCGGTTTTTTATTTCACTGATTTTTGTTTCCAATTCTTCCTTGGAAATCAAATCCGTTTTGTTCAAAATGACAGCCGGTTTGATGCCGCCGTCAGTGGCAATGGCAAAATATCTTTCGATGCGATTTAGATTATAATCTCGGTCAACCGATTCAATGACAAACGCCACGTCGATGTTGGCCGCGATGATTTGGATTTCACTTTTTTCGCCAATCCTATTTTTGTCGCCATATTTTCTTTTCATCACCGTTTTTCTCGGCAAGATGCTTTTGATCACGGCCTGCTCTTTGTCGGCTTCCGCAATGACTACCCAATCGCCAACCGCCGGAAAGTCTTCCCGCGACTCGGCAGAAAACATTTGCTTGCCGGTCACTTTGGCCAGATATTCTCCGCCGGCATTTTTTATCTTGTACGCACCTTTATGCTGGGCGATAATCCTTGCAACTTCAAAACTATCCA
>JAKLIP010000010.1 GCA_022709545.1 Patescibacteria group bacterium | reverse complement strand
TTCAAGTGGCGAAATGACTTCAAAAATTTATAGAAAATTTTACCATATGGAGAAAGTTCGTGAGGAACCATATTTCCCCTATTGCCTTTTCTTATGAGCCCTGCCTGAGTTAATCGAAACAAATGGCCAGAAACAGTTTTTACATTACTTTTTAATTTCTCGGCAATATTATCAACTGTAATTCCCCTGTTATCCGCAACTAGAAATAATATTTCTATTCTTCTGCGATTTGACACACCTTTCAGGTGCCGCTCAAGTTGGCGAAAAGACTTGATCTCCTTAATGCGTTCTTTTGTTTTTTTCTTTTTTTTGACTAACATAACCCAATAGCACAAACTATTCTCTAATTCTCGAGAATTAGAGAATAGTTTTTCGTCTAAAAGTCTAAAATTGTTTTAGAAATTTTTCTATTGAAACTACTTCGCTTTTTTCCTCGTTTCTTTTCTTAACTTCCACCCCACCGGCTGCCAAAGATTTTTTGCTGACTACCACGCGATATGGAATTCCGATGAGATCGCTGTCGGCAAATTTTTCGCCGGCGCTCACCTCGCGGTCATCGAACAAAACTTCAATGCCTTTTTCCAAAAGAGTTTTATATATTTTTTCCGCTTCAGCATCTTCGCCTAAACTCAAAAGATGCACTTTAAACGGCGCCACACTTTCCGGCCAAACAATTCCTTTTTCATCAGAAAGCACCTCTACTATAGTCCCCATTAATCTTCCGAGTCCAATACCATAACTGCCCATTATTACTAATTTTTCTTCTTCTTTTTCGTCTCTATACTTCAAGTCAAAAGGTTCTGAAAATTTTGTTCCTAATGAAAAAATATTTCCGACTTCAACCGCTCTTTTTTCGACTAAATTATCTTTGTTTAATTTAAGCTCTGTAATAACTTCGTCATTATAAACTTCTTTGTTTATGGCAATACCCGAGTTTTCATCCAAATAGATAGTGTCTTCTCCGACAGGAGTTAGAGTTTGAAATTCGTGAGAATATTTTGAAAAACTGCCTCCAGAAGCAAATGTTAAATAAGTTAGATGACCAATACCAACTTTTTTAAAAATATTTTGATAGATTGTTTTCATTTTTTCATAAAAGGCATCGTGCTCCGCATTATCCCTTGAAAAAGAATACAGCGCTTTCCAATAAAATTCTCTGCCTCTCATTATTCCTGATTTACTCCTTGTTTCGTTTCTGAAAATATTTTTGAAATCATACAAATAAACCGGCAAATCCTTATGGGAACTTACGTATTGTTTTAAAATATTGGAATAGGCTTCCTCATTAGTGAAGGATAGGCCAATTTCTCCTCCATTTTTTAGTTCTGTTTTAAACCAGTTATCCACAATTTCATCATTCCACCTGTCTGTTTTCTGCCATATCTCCTTATTTTGAAGAATTGTGGTTTTCATTTCCATTCCGCCGACTTGATTCATTTCATTCCTGATTATATTTTCTATGTTATTTAAAACCCGAAGACCCAGCGGCAAATATGAATACGCTCCGGCCATTTCTTTAAAAATAAAACCGCCCCTAATTAAAAGCTCCGCATTTTTAGAAGTTTCGTCTTTTGGTGCTTCTTTTCTGGTTTTGGTAAATAATTGTGATTGTTTCATAAATAAACTAGCTTTCAGCTGTTAGCTTATAGCTTTCAGATTATGTTTAATTGCTCTTATATTACCAATTACACCCCTAATTGTCCAATTAAAAAGCCTGCGCATCCCGTTGGATTTTGCAGACCTTTAGTGTGCTTTTGGAAGATTGCAACGAATTACCTCTCCCAAAAAATTAATGAAAAAAAGAAATTTATCAGAGAAATAAGGTAAATTGTTTTTCCCTTAGGTTCTTTAAACCACATGCCCGAGATAGAAATCCTGCTTTTTCCCCTTGGCAAAACAGGAACCATCATAGAACGATTGCCATTTTTGGCATCAATTTCTTCTTTTTGCATTTTCCCCTCCTCTTTAAGAAAGATCGTTAAACTGCAATTGCTTTTTCTTCTTAATATTCTTTATTTATAGTTAGCTACTTTTTTAGTTGAAAATGCTTGCATACAACTATAAAGACACTACTGATTGCAAAAAGTATCATAGAAAACAAGGCAACATTTCCCTTTTCAATTGGAATCATCCAGTTGCCAGTGGATGGTGAAATGAGAATAGCAAACATGGAAAACGGTATCCAGATGCGGGAAAATTTCCACCAAAATTGAAAAACTTCTTCCTGCATCTTGTAGGTAATGAGAGAAAATATAAAAAGCGGAATGATTGGAAATAAAATAAATGCTAGCTTGTCGTCATGCGATCTGTCACAAATATAATTAATAAAACAAAAACCCTTAATTGAAATAAAAGTGGCTATACCAAAAAAAACACTTCCAAGAGCACTAAGTAATATCAGCTTTGTTTTTTTCATTTTTTTCTTGCTTTTATTGACTGCCAAATAATTTGAATAAGACTCAATATAACAAAAAGTGAACCCATCCAAATGGAAACTAATTCCTTGGTAGGACCAAAATTCATCCAGCCTCCAGTTGAAACAGGCGCTAGAATTATTAATATTGTTGTAAGTAAAAACCATCCCAACGCAAAACACAGCCACTTCTTGAAAATGCTATCGTTGACAAAAAAGAGAAAAAAGGATGCTGATAAAAAAAACATGGACACCATAAATAATGGTTCTGCTAATGTTTTCTTTAAACTACTAAACATGCAATACTCTCCAGATAAATTACACAATCCATAATTATATGGAGAAAAGATCAAATACCCGACAACAATCCCAAATAATGATATTAATGATACCACTATTCTCCAATAATAAGTTTTTTTCATACTTTTTATTTTTAAAATTTATTTTATTGATTATTAACCTTCCTATATTCTAACAAAATTAAGACATTCAATCAAAATTCCTTTCACGGATTTATCATATACATTAGGATGATGATTGATTTGAAAAATGAGCAGATCAATTTGATTGTTTGTAATTTTCTTTATAACTTGTTCCAGCACATTTTTTGTTTTTTGATTGAAAAACGGACTAATTTTTATCATATTGAGTAAATAGGCATTTTGCTCAATAATAGAGAGCTTTGCTATGAGAAAATTTTTCTCACCCTTGTTTTTAATGAGTCCGAGTTTGAAATAATGTTCCACATTTTCAATCATTGCTCTTGGATTCGTTGTGACATTCAGTTTAATTTGATTTTCAGCGCTATTCCCAGCATAATCTTTGGCTATTATTTTAAATATGTGTTCGCCAAGTGACACCAGGGAAAGATCAATACCGTTTTTGACATATGTTTTTGCATCCCAAAAAATTGATTGTTCTTTTACTCCTGACTGGCCATCAGAAACATTGTAATTTAAACTAATATTTTCATTGTTTAAATATTTCTTATTTTCCGGAGAAATAATTTTAATTTCGGGAGCTATCATGTCAGAAAGCGTTGCTTCTCCATTGGGAACAGGCGTCACAACATAGTCATTTGCTCCATCGCCATCATAGTCTGCTTGCAAATTGGACAGATTTTCTAAACCGGTTTGCGGAATGTCCAGTGTCACTGTAGTTTCGGAAGATACTGGCAAATTAGCAAAAGTTGTGTGCGAAATTATTTCATCGCCAGATTCGGTAACTTTAACCTCTTCTATCTTAAGCGTGTATGCCCCACTATCATAGCCGTCCATTTTCATTTGAATATGTTCCCCGCTTGGTACACCAACATATTTCTGATCTCCGAATTGATAGTAATAGCTATTTGGAATTCCTTCTTCAAAAATAGTTTTAGTTCCGCCATCAATTGTGATGGTTTTTGGTCCAGTATGATTTCCCGCATTGTCATAAAGATGAATATTTAGTGGTGAATAAAGCGCCATACGAAGACGAGATTTAGCATTATCATATCCATCTGGATTTGGACGATTATCTTTTATGTTTTCTGGTAAAGGCAACTCTTTATATTTATTCGTTATTATATTCGAAAGAAACTGCTGCAATGATTCAACTTCGAAAATATCTTTATGTTCTTTCCTTGTATGAAAAAGATCATCATAAGACCATAAATCCACCCAATATTTCTTAATATTCGCAGCGTCAGAAAACATAAGTGCGCTTGGCGTCACAACAACAGCATCACCATCTACTGTAAATTTCGGTTCATAAATTGGGCTAAATTTTCCTTTTTTTTCGCAATATCTTATTTCAATACCATTATCCGATTCAGAACCACACTCTACTTCTTCCTTTTCTGTATAATCCACGCCGCTAATCGTATCCAACCCCCAACCAGCAATTTGAATTACTTCGACATTCACCGGCGGTGTCCAATTATCAAGACGCTCGTGTGTTTCAATAGCTTGATTGAAAAGATCTTCATTTAGCACATTCTCTTTTTCCACTTCATTCCCTTCAGGTTTTTCTCTTCCATCAATTTTTCCCAGAAGAAAATCTTTGAATTCATCAAAGCTATTTATTTTTTCGCCGTATGCATCAATAAAATTTTTATACCTGGTTTGTAAAGATAAAAAGGAAATCAAAGAATTTTCCGCGCGATTAAAATATTCTTTTGATGGCAGCAGACTATAGGCCCCCGGCATATTTTCAGCAAAAGTTCGCGCTTCTGATTGAGAAATTAGAGTTCCAAATAATGCAGATTCATCATATCCGTAAAGCATCGAAAGTATCGAAATTGGTGTTCCCATTTGCGGAGTCCCGACAAAAACAATTTTATCAACTTTGTCTGACAAACCTTGGTTATCCAATTCAAGCATGATTGCTTTCGCCAAAAGACCTCCATTGGAATGCGCAATTATTGTAACTTTTTTACTCTTAGAAGATTCCGACAGAGAATTCAGTATTGTAATAGCTGATTTTATTTCATTTGAATATGGCGTTCCATTTTCCGCGATATCTTCAACATTTTGTCTCCAATCATAAGCAAAAATATTATAATCATTAATCACACCACTATTTTTCCAGTCATCCAAATCATTAACAAATGTTTTGTATATGTTTCCTCCAACTACTGGAACTCCAACTTCTTCAATAACCTCTTTTGTGTAAACTTCATTAACGCTTTCTCCATTTTCATTAAGAATCAAATCTTCAACGTCATTACCGCCGTAATTTGGTGGCCAAAGCTGATCTTCAGTTCCGAGCATTCCATTTTTATATAATTTGCTCGCTTTAATTCCCGGCAAAAACATCACATTCGAGGCGCAATCAGTGCATACGTCGTTAAATCTTGTTGTGCTCCAGCCGTCTAAAGTATAATCTCCGATTATTTTTTCACCTCCCAACAAATAGTCCGGAGCAACTTTGGGACCCAACGGGTTGCCATACCAATTATTTCTTAATTTAACTACATTTTTACTATGTACCAAACCATACTCTTTTTTATTTACTTCCACATTAGATATTAGAGCTGCATCTGCGCTATTGCCTTCAAAATTTGAATTGGCAACTTCCAGTAAACTAAGTCTGTAGCCATAATCTTCATATTCATACATAACATTGACTTTAATGTCAGCATAAAAATTGTTTTTGAAACTGGAGTTTTCAATTAGAAGATTGCCGGATTCAAAATTAAGAACCGGACTTTCTACTTTTGTATAACTTGCCGCCATGGCTGTTTTAAACAAATTGTAAAAAATATTATTGTTCATTGCTTGGCAACCGCCTTCAGTGTATGGGCAAGCACATTCTTCTTCATTAATAAGATAATCCGAGCCCATATTTTCAAATTCTACATAACGAAAAACAGATGGCTCTACAGCATATTCGTCAAGCCAGCCTTTTTCATAAAATTTTATGCCATTTTCTGCATATAAGCATTCCGGTTTATATCCTTCAGGTAGTTCAGGTATAGATTTAGTAAATTTTATTTTTTCACTCTGAGTACCTTCGGCCACGATTCTACCCGTATATACCTCCAGACTCATGATCTGCACCGTGGTTCCTTTTTCAATGGTCAATGTGGCTCCATTAACAATAGCTACCGGTTTATATGGATCATCATAAACAACCTGCCCATTCCAAGTTGTATCCGCATCAATCACAATGTAGTTGTCATAATCAGTCCATTTTTCTTCATCTGGAATTTCGACAGCCTTGCAAGTTTTAAATCCTGATAATAAAAACAAGATGCATGCTAAAAAAACGGTAAGTTCTTTTTTAATTGCTTCTTTCTTCATTTTTTTGTTTACGATAAATTATTACTAAAGCTATGTTGATAAGTGGCCAGAAAAATAAAGAAAAATATTGAAGCCATTTTAAACTATAAGAAATATACATAAAAGATCCGACATTGATTAGAAAGCTTAAATTTCCCAAAATAGAAAAAACAATTAGACCCAATTTCCATTTTTTTGAAACAGCCCAGGTCACGAGACCAATCACAAAAGAAATTACAAGAAGCGAGATTGATATTTTTAAATCTAGATCTGGATACGAAAACATAGTTTTTCTTATCAACAGTCTCCCAAAAAAATTTGAGAAAAAATTGTTTTTGTTTAATTTTTAACCCACATTGATATTATACCACAAAAACTTAAGATTTATAATCAAGAATTCAAGGTTGATTTTTTGCCGTATTTCGTTATAGTTAGATGTATGGAAAATCAAGCGGAAAAGAAAATTTTTATCGC
>JAKLIP010000001.1 GCA_022709545.1 Patescibacteria group bacterium | reverse complement strand
CGCTCATCAACGTTAAAGTGGATGTTGGGGACAAAGTGAAACAGGGACAATTTTTAGCCAGTGTTGATACGGGCACTTTAACGGAAAAATTGGAACAAGCAAAAAAAGCGGTTACGATCCAGAAAAAGACTTTGGCTTATCAAAAAGATAAGGATGATTTATATACCAAGGACCAACGCAGTGCTCAAAAGGCGGCGATCCAGCAAGCAGAGGCCGCCGTTGATGAAATTTCCAAACAATTCCAATATGCCAACATTAATGCACCGATAGGCGGAACAGTAGCTGAAAAAAATGCAAACATTGGAGAAATAGTTCAGGCCGGAAGCCCAGTGATTAAGATTGTTCGGGAAGACGAAATGAGAATTGAAGCTAGGGTTCCAGAAGTGGATATTGCCGGAGTCAGAGTCGGTCAGAAAATAAGTGTCAAATTTGATGCTTATCCGGAAAATCAAATATTTGAAGCGGAGGTAACGGAAATAGATCCAACTCCAGTTACCGTTCAGAACGTTGTTTACTACGTGGTCAAAATGCAGGTTGAAAATCCCGATGCAGGACTGCGATATGGTATGAACTGCACAATTTATGATAAGGTAGCCCAAAAAGATAATGTACTTATGATTCCCAAAGGAGTAATAGAAAAAGAAGGAGATAAAAAATTCGTTACCGTTCTGACTGATATCAAGAAACAAACAGTTGAAAAAAGAGAAATACAAACCGGACTGGAAGGAGATAATGGAATAGTGGAGATTGTTTCCGGTCTGAAAGAAGGCGAGCAGATAGCGACGGAGAAATAATAAAAAATTATCGCAGCTAAAATAGTTTCTTAAGCGTATTAAAAGCATGACTCAAAAAGTATTTTCTGTGATTAAATTTACTTTATGCGTATTCTTCTAATCTCAGATCACGCCGATCCATTGGCGGAAATCGGGTCCAAAGAAGCCGGAGGGCAAAATATCTATGTTTTCTACCTAGCAAAATTTTTGTGCCGACTTGGAATTTTAGTTGATGTGTATACTCGTTGGGACAGAAAAAACAAAAAAGAAATTGTTAAATTCAACAATCATTTAAGGGTTATAAGGGTTAAAGCGGGTCCGAAAAGGTATATACCTAGAGATAATTTTTTAGGTGTTGTGGATGAATTTACGGAAAATATATTGAAAAGAGTAAAAAAGGAAAAAATAAATTATGATATAATTCATACAAACTACTGGTTTTCGGGGCTTATTGGTTTAAAAGTTGCTAAAAAAATCAAGAAACCGCTTGTTCATATTTATCATTCTATCGGTCAAGTGAGATTTGAGAGTTTGAAAAAATACAAATTTCAGGAAACCAACAATGCTTTTTTTGAACAAAGAACGATTTTTGAAAAAGAAATAGCCCAAAAAGCGGACAAGATAATTACGACCAGTCCGGTGGAAAAAGAAATTATCAAAAATCTTTTTAGAATCAGCGGTGAAAAAATACAAACCATAACTATCGGGGTGGATACGAAAATATTTAGGCCGATAAAAACCGAAAGAGCCAGAAAACTGGCAAAAGTCGAAACTAACGGAAAAATCATTCTTTATGTCGGCAGAATCGAATGGAGAAAAGGAATCGGAACACTGCTTTACGCCTTCAAAGAAGTTATTAAAAAATATCCCAATGCAAGATTATTTGTTATCGGCGGGGGCAAAAGCAAATCGGCAAGAAAGCTGGAAGAGGCTGAATGTGAGCGACTAAAAAAAATCTCTCAAGAATTAGGAATAGAAAAGAGAGTAAAATTCCTTGGTCCAAAAAAGCAAAAAGAACTATATAAATATTATTCAGCTGCCGATGTATGTGTTGTTTCCTCATATTATGAACCGTTTGGAATAGTTCCTCTGGAATCAATGGCTTGCGGAACCCCTGTAATCGCTTCGCGCACTGGAGGGTTGCGATATACCGTAAAAGACAAAATAACAGGATGCCTGTTTGAACCCAAAAATTATTCTGATTTAGCCGAAAAAATAAACATCGTTTTGAAAAACGGAAAAGATTTTTATACGGGAAACTGTTTAAAAAGAATCAACGATGATTTTCAATGGGAAGAAATAGCTGATCAATATGACAATTTTTTTAATCAATTAATAAACAAAACAAAAAAATGAAAATTGCAATAGTAGCTCCATTTGAGGAAAAAGTTCCCCCACATAAATATGGCGGAACGGAACTTGTTGTTTATAACTTGACTCAGCAGTTAGTAAAGATGGGTCATGATGTTACGCTCATAGCAACTGGAGATTCCCAAACAAGCGCCAAGCTGGAAGTCATTTTCAAAAGATCGCTCAGAAGTATTCCTGATCTTACGGACATGAAGTTACGGGAAGCTTATAAATTTATTGGGATAGGAAAAGTGGTAACATATTTAAATGAAAATGATTTTAATGTTGTTCATAATCATATTGGCTGGAGATTGCTTCCTTTTGAAAAAATTATCGCTTGTCCGGTAGTCACAACTCTTCACGGACCTCTCGATGTTCCTTATCAGCAGAGAGTTTATGGCGAGTTTAGCGAGTCAAATTACATAAGCATCAGCATGAATCAACGAAAACCGATGCCAGAACTTAATTTTGTGGCAAACGCTTATAATGGTCTGGATATGGAAAAATTTAGACAAAATTACCAGCCAAAAGATTATTTCGCATTTCTTGGCAGAATGTCTCCGGAGAAGGGACCGGTTCAAGCCATAGCGGTGGCAAAAAAAGCGGGGGTGAAATTGATTATGGCAGCCAAAGTTGATCTGGTTGATGAGGAATATTTCAAGAAAGAAGTAGAACCATTAATTGATGACGATCAGATTAAATTTATCGGAGAAGTTGATCATGAAGAAAAAGTGGAGCTTCTTGGAAATGCTAAGGCTTTAATCGCTCCGATTCAGTGGGAAGAACCTTTTGGTTTGTTTTTTACCGAAGCAATGGCTTGTGGGGCGCCTGTGTTTGCAATGAGACGCGGATCCGTTCCGGAAATCGTAATAGATAAAAAAACAGGATTTATCTGTGACAGTGTGGATGAGATGGCGGAGAAAATAAAAAGAGTTGATGAAATTGACAGAAAGGATTGCTTCGAACATGTTAAGAAAAATTTTTCTTCGGAAAAAATGACGAAAGATTACATTAAGGCTTACGAAAAGGTAATGAAAAAATAACGCCTATAAGCAAGCTACTTTATGTTTAACTTCAAAAAAAGATATTCAGGCATAAGCCGAAATGTGGTTATTCTTGGAGTTGTCAGTTTGCTGACGGATCTTTCTGGGCAGATGGTTTTTCCATTGCTCCCTCTTTATATTACCTCAGTTTTGGGTGGCGGAGCGGTAGCTGTTGGCCTGGTTGAAGGAGCGGCCGAAGCGGCCGCCTCGCTTTTAAAAGTCGTTTCCGGCTATTGGTCGGATAAAATAAAAAGCAGGAAACCGTTTGTTTTTTTTGGCTATACCCTTTCGGCTATAATGAAGCCGGTCCTGGCTTTTTCCGGCAGTTGGTTTTCCGTGCTACTCATCCGAATATTAGACCGAGTAGGAAAAGGTTTGCGTGACGCGCCACGCGACGCTATTATTGCCGAATCTAATAATCAGGCAACATTAGGCAAGGCTTACGGATTCAACCGGGCGTTGGATGGGCTGGGTTCAGTTGGCGGATCAGTATTGGCATTTTTGCTGCTTCCGGTTTTTGGTTTTGTAAACTTATTTAAGCTAGCCATTATTCCCGGTTTAGTTTCGGTGGGGGTGATTTCTTTGGTAAAAGAACCGGAAAGAATTAAAAAAGTTGAGAAAAAAATTTCCTTGAAAGTAGGATTTGGCGAATTGACGCGCGAGTTAAAAATATTTATTCTGGTTGCGACAATTTTTACACTGGGAAATTACAGCTATGCTTTTTTGATGCTTCGGGCGAAGGCGGACGGACTGGGAGATGAAAAAACTATCATGCTTTACGCTCTTTTTTATTTAGTCTACACCCTTTTGTCTATGAAAGCCGGATCATTGTCCGACAAATTTGGCAGAAAACCGATAATTTTGGCCGGATACGGAATGTTTACTCTCTTATCTATCGGGCTTTATTTATTTGGCGGTGTTACATTTACAATAATTTCGTTCATACTTTTCGGAATATTTTTTTCCTTGATTGATGGCACTCAGCGGGCATTCGTTTCTGATTTGTCACCGGCTCGTCTCAAGGGAACGGCTCTGGGAACTTTCCATACGTTTACCGGTTTAGCGGCTCTCCCTGCCGGATATATTGCCGGAGAACTTTGGACAAAAATAAGTCCGGAAGCGACGTTTTTGTTTGGAGCTATAATCGGGAGTGTTTCCATTTTGATTTTTTACTGTTCACTGAGCAATTGTAAAATTAATTATAATAAAGCATAAAACTAATTTTCTATTAAACAAAAATGAAATATAAAAATCTTACATCGGAAGAAGTTGAAAGAAATCAAATCAAGTTTGGAAAAAATGTTTTGCCGGAAGAAAAAACCGTTCCGGCAATCAGGCTTTTTCTGGCGCAGTTTGCCAACCCTTTAGTTTATATTCTTTGTTTTGCCGCTCTAATATCTCTCTTTCTTCATAAATATTTTGATATAGCACTCATTCTCTCTGTTGTTGTTGTTAATGCTATTATGGGATTTTTTCAAGAGAATAAGACGCAAAAAACTTTGGCGGCTCTCAAAAAATTGGTAAAACCGAACGCTAAAGTTTTGCGCGACAATCAAAGACAGGATATTGAAGCGTCAGAATTGGTTCCGGGGGATGTTGTTTTTCTCGCTGTCGGAGATAAGATTCCGGCTGATGGAAAAATTTTAGAATCAATCTCTTTTCTGATTAATGAAGCTATCTTAACCGGTGAAAGTGAGGCGGTGGAAAAAAAAGAAGGGGAAGAAGCTTATATGGGAACGATTGTTTCTTCCGGCCGGGCGGTAATGCAAGTGACGAATATTGGCATCGCGACAAAAATCGGAGAAATTGCCGAAACCCTGAAAGATACGCAGCAGCCGATAACCACTCTCCAAATCCGTTTGAAAAAATTGACCCAAAATTTAATTTACATTTCAATTTTCTTGGCGGTCTTGGTATTTATTTTTGGTTTTGCAACCGGCCGGGATTTTTGGCAGATGGCCGAACTTTCCGCCATTCTTTTGGTGGCGATTATTCCCGAAGCCTTGCTTATTGTTATTACTTTGGTATTGGTGCTGGCAATGCGTGACAGCCTGAAAAGAAAAGCGCTTATCAGGAAAATTTTAGCGGTGGAAACTTTGGGATCGGTTACGACAATTTGCACGGATAAAACCGGCACGCTCACAGAAGGAAAAATGAAGATTGTTGAAACTGATTTTTCCGACCAAGAGAATAGTTTTTTGGCAATGTGTCTTTGCAATGACAGGAGTGATACTGTGGAAATTGCGCTTTGGGATTATCTGGATGGGTTAAAAGATTTTGACCAGCAAGAAAATTTTGATAAATATAACAGAGTTTTTGAAATTCCTTTCGGCAGTGAGCATAAATTTATGCTTACAGCCAATCATCTTTCAGATGGCAGCGGCAATCATTTTATAGCCATCAAAGGAGCGCCGGAAGTTATTTTGAAAATGTCTAATTTGAGCGAGGAAGATAAGAAAATAATAACATCCAAAATTCACAGATGGGCAGAAAAAGGACTAAAGGTGCTGGCATTGGCTCACAAAAAAATATCGCAGGAGGAGATAGAGGAAATAAAAAACAAAAAAATATCCGGATTTGAGTGGAGTGGAATAGTTGGTCTTTGGGATCCGCCGCGAAAAGAAGTGAAAGAAACGCTGGCGATCGCCAGGGAATCGGGGCTAAAGATAAAGGTGGTGACTGGTGATTACCACCGCACGGCAGTAAAAATTATGGAATCCTTGGGAATGAAGGTTTCGTCCGGCGAGATTTTAAAAGGAAGCGAATTGGAAGAATTAAGCGATGAAGAATTAAAAAATAAAATTACCAACATTTTGTTATTTGCCAGGGTAACTCCGGAGCAAAAACTGAGGATAGTTACCGCTCTTCAGGAACTGGGAGAAATTGTGGCTATGACCGGAGATGGCGTAAATGATGCGCCAGCGCTCAAAAAATCCAACATTGGAATAGTAGTGGGAGATGCTTCGGAGGTAGCTAAGGAAACCGCCGATCTTATACTTCTGGACAATAATTTCAAAACGATTATTTCCGCAATTGAAGCCGGAAGGTTGGTCTTTGAAAATATCAAAAAGATAATCTTGTTCATCCTTTCCAATTCTTTTGCGGAAGTAGTGGTTATTATGGGTGCTTTGATTTTAGACTGGCCGTTTCCTCTTACAATCGTTCAAATCCTGTGGCTCCATCTTCTGTGCGACGGGCCGGAGGATTTTATTCTGGGTTTCGAACCAAAAGAAAAAGAAACAATGCTTGATGGACCCAAAAGAATGGACGAACCGATTTTTGGAAAGCTCAGTATTTTTTTGACTGTAGCAATATCTCTTCTCTCCGGCCTTATCTCTCTCGGCTTTTTCTGGTACTTCGGTTTATATCAAGGGAATGTAGCTCTTGGTCAGACAATGGCTTTTATGTCGCTGGCTTTCAGCTCTGTTGTTTATATTTTTTCCTGCCGGACGCTTCGCAAACCGTTTTGGAAATATGAAAATTTTTGGTCCAATAAATGGCTTTTTGCGGTTGTGATTTTTAGTTTATTTTTAGCTACTATTATCACGTATTTTCCTCCGACCCAAAAACTTCTAAATCTGATTCCCTTGAATTTATTCCAATGGAGTTTGCTGGTGGCAAAAGCAGTATTGCTGGTTTTGGTTATTGAAATAGGAAAGTTAACGATGAAGCCAAAAAATAAAAAGAGTTGATGGAATTGACAGAAAAAATTATTTTAAACATGTTAGGAAATTTTTCTTCGGAAAAAATGACGAGAAATTATGTCAATGCTTTTGAGGAAGTTATAATTGAACAATAAACTTTGACAAGTAAAAAAATATAGATATGGAATCGAAAATAAAGAAAATTCTTGAAAGAATAGATTTGCTAAATGAAGCGTTAAGAAAAGAATATTCGCAGCTTGGGAAAAAATACGGATTTCTGATAAAACAGCGGAAGGTTATATTTTTAGAAAAAATCAGGGAAAGAAACAAAAAACTTCGCATACCTGCTTGGAAATACGCTATTCCAAAAAGTATCCGTCACTTTCTTTCCATGCCCTTTATTTATATGATGATTTTCCCTGTAGTGATCCTGGACATATTCATCACTGTTTATCATTGGGCCGCTTTTCCTCTGTATGGTATTCCGAAAGTCAAAAGAAGGGAATATATAGTTTACGACAGAAAGTTTCTTGATTATCTTAATGTTATCCAAAAAGTGAATTGTCTGTATTGCAGTTATGCAAACGGTTTCTTTGCTTATTCTTTGGAGATTGCGGCCCGGACAGAAAGATATTGGTGTCCGATTAAAGCTGCCCATAAACCGAAAGTTTATCATAATTGGTACAAGGATTTTGCCGATTACGGAAATCCCGAGGAGTGGAATCATAAATTCAACGACCAAAAAGCCTTTGAAGAATTGAAAAAAATATCTTCGGAAAAACAAAACAAATAAAAACAATTTAAGCATTTCCAAAATTTGCCGACAATCACCTCCTTTCTAGGGAGTTAAGGTGAAGCTCTGAATTTATTCAGGGTATAATCTATTGGTCTTTCATTGACTTCGGTCAATGTTCAAATTCGGATAACACAACTTGAGGACTAGCCACAATAGCTTGTGACTTTAAAAAACACCCTGGAGGGTGTTTTTTGCGTCCTTGTTATTTTATTTCCTCATGTTAAAATTTATTAAAAGTACTTTTATAAAGGAGGGTTAAATGAAAATTATTGTTTATGGACAATTTGTAAGAGCCGCACTTATCGGTTTGATGCAAAAAATTAAAGCTTTATGGTGCCCATTGCCCAAAAGAAACTTTGTCCAAGGAAGCACTAGGGGAGAACTTTGGCGACCTGCCAATCTTGAAGAAGTATCGCTTCGCGCAAGTCAGTCAGCGGCAGAGTTCTGCAAAATGTTTCAGTCATAATTTTATCTCAAGAGAAAAAAATAAAGGGTTCGGCAATTGCTGTACCCTTTTTTATTTGGTCTTGTCTTCTTATCTAACAGGGGTAGAATAGAGGAAAGAAATATGAATAATAAAAAAAACGGGGCAATTGGCATATTCGATTCCGGTCTTGGAGGGCTAAATGTCATGAAAGGACTCATCAAAGAATTGCCGGAATACAATTACATATATTTAGGGGATACAGCGCGGGTGCCTTATGGAAACCGATCGGAAAATATTATCTATGAATTTACTAAACAAGCAGTAGATTTTCTTTTTAACAGCGGATGCGAAATCATAATTTTTGCTTGTAACACAGTATCCAGTGATGCTCTTAGAAAAATACAGCAAGAATATTTGCCAAAAAAATATCCACGGAAACAAGTTTTAGGCGTGATTATTCCAACGGTTGAATATGCTATTTTAAAAACTAAAAACAAAAGGATTGGAGTAATTGCGACTAAAGGCACAGTAATGTCTGATGCTTTTAAGAGGGAATTTTTGAAAGTTGATAGTAAGGTGAAGGTTTTTCAGAATCCTTGTCCACTGTTGGTACCGATTGTGGAAGCTGGCGAACAAAATTCAAAAACAGTTGATATTATTTTGCAAAAGTATCTAAAGCCATTACTTATCAAAAAAATAGACATATTGATTTTGGGCTGCACTCATTACGGAGTTTTTAAAAACAAAATTAAAAAAATAATTGGGGGAAAAATAAAAATAATTTCTGAGCCAAAAATTGTTGCAAAAAAATTAAAAGAATATTTGCAAAGGCATCCTGAATTAAATAGAAAATTGGCAAAAAATTCAAAATATGTTTTTTGTTCCACAGATCTAACAGATAGATTTGAAAAATTAGGCAGTAAAATTTTTAGCAGGAAAATTAAAGTAAAAAAGGTAAAAATATGCTAAAGGAAATCAGCGATTAGTGGAAGAAAATAAATAGAGCTTAACCCTGTTTTTGTGTTATTATTTATCTATGAATAAAGAAATTAAAATTGAAGATTTAGGCTGGGATGAATTTTTTGAATCTAATCGAAAAAAATTTGAGTTGGATAATTTTCAGGTTGCGCGCGTGATTGCTGAACATAGGGGAGCATACAAAATTAAAAATGCCAGTGGAGAATATCTGGCTAAAATAACAGGGAAGCAGATGTTTAAAGCAAAATCGCGGGAAGATTTTCCGGCCGTCGGAGATTGGGTGGCCATTACTGAGGCTGATAAAGAACAGGCGACAATCCAAAAAGTATTGCCGAGAAGAACCGTGATGAAAAGAAAATATGGCGACAAGAATAAAATTGGTGAAAAAAATGAAACTCAAATCATCGCGGCTAACATTGACGTGGCGTTTGTCATTGAGTCAATTGACCGAGACTTCAATCTGAATCGCATTGAAAGATATTTTGCTATTGCAAGCGATGGCGGCATAAAGTCGGTTGTTATTTTGAATAAAACAGATTTAATTTCGAGGGAAGAATTGGAAATAAAAATCAGTGAAATAAAAAATCGGCTGGTGGATGCTAATGTTATTGCCACTAGCACTTTGACCAATGAAGGATTGGCAGAATTAAAAAAATATATAGCCCCAGGAAAAACTTATTGTTTTCTCGGTTCGTCAGGCGTCGGAAAATCTTCCCTAATTAATAAATTGATCGGAGAGGATATTATAAAAACCGAAAACATTGGAGTGCGTTCGGGCAGAGGCAAACACGTAACTACCGGACGAGAAATGTATTTTTTGACCAATGGTGGAATTGTGATTGACAATCCCGGAGTTCGGGAAGTGGGAATGACGGACACGGGCGCCGGTGTGAATGATTTGTTTGATGAAATAAATGCATTGTCAAAAAATTGCAAATTTGTTGATTGCACGCATACACAAGAACCTGGTTGCGCAGTTTTAGTGGAACTTCAGGCGGGTAAGTTGGATGAAAGCAAATATGCCAATTATATCAGTCTCAAAAGAGAGGCTGAGCATTATGAAATGTCAGAAATAGAGAAAAAAGAAAAAAATCGAAGTTTTGGAAAATTTTTAAAAAATGCAAAAAAAGAATTGAAAAAATCAGGACTTAAATATTTTGACTAAGCCCGATTTTAATAGATTGCAATTCATAATTCACAGCTAAGCTTTCTGTATTTTAAATATACGCAGTCCCTTTCTATGAAAGCATGATGACGGGATTATTTGTTATTTCATTTTCTGAATCATTTTCCTGAAATGTAATAGATTCTGCTCTGGCTACAAAAACAAGATCATTCCAGAAAGGCAACAAGAGATACTTTTCTTCTTTGGTTCCTTTAAGAATAATGGGTGGAAGTTGAGCGTTAGCGGATAATTTAATGGAAGTTTTATATTTTCGAACCGCACTAATGGCTTTAAGCATCAACTCCATTCCAATAGATTCGTCTTTATTGAGAAGATTTGTTTCTCCAGTTGGCCAATCAGTAAGGTGAATGCTATTTATACCTTCATGATGGGCAAAGAATCCGGAATCTATGTCACTTGTAAATTTACCCTCAGGAGATAACTCCGCATGAAACATTTCTTCCGTAATATGGGGAAGAAGCGGAGAAATCATTTTTAATGCAATAAGATATACATGATAAAGCGCGTATTGAGCCGATAGTCTTTTTGTTTGAGAAGAATCTTCAGTAGTCCATAATCTGCCTTTAACAATTTCAAGATAATTATCGCATAAATCATTCCAGAACCATTCTTCAAAAGTTTGTCTAGCGTGGCTGTATTCATAGCGTTCAAATTCTTTAGCCATAGTTGCTGCAGTAGCATGAGCACGATTTATTATCCATCTGTCAATTGCCTCCAATTCTGAAATTTTTTCTCCTTTATAATCGCGAAGATTATCCAAAATTAATTTTCCTGCGTTGTAAATCTTGGTTATAAGTTTTTTTCCCTTTTTTACCTCTAATTCATCATAAAAAGCATCTCGTCCAAGGGTAGCTCCATACATAGTATAACGAATTGCGTCAGCAGAATGTTCAGCGATTAGTTCTTCAGGCTTGTGTTTTCCTCCGCCAGTTTTTTTACTTATTTTTTCGCCCTTTCTAAGCAATAGGTGGCCAGAAATCATAAGTTCACGCCAGGGAATGTTTTGATGGCGGTAGAAAGCCATAAGAACAGAATACATTACCCAAGTACGTATTATGTCGTGACCCTGAGGCCTCATTGACATAGGATACATTTTTCCAGTTAATTTTCCGTTTCCAGGGAAGTAGTTGTTTATATCAGGGGTAAGTGCTGAAGTAAACCAAGTATCAAGGACGTTCTTTTCAGGAATCATTTTTCCTTTGCCGCAATAATCACAAGTATGAATTTCAGTATCTATTTTTGGATTAACTGGTAAAGATTCTGTTTCGGGAATGAAAACATGGCCACAGGAGTCACATACATAAGCAGGAATAGGAACGCCGAAAAACCTTTCTCGAGATATACACCAGTCCCATTTAAGTCCAGACACCCACTCTTCGTAGCGTTTTCGCATATATTCAGGGTGCCAGATTATTTTGCGTCCAGCGTCCAACAGATCTTCTTTTTTATCAAGAACTTTTACAAACCATTGTTTGGTCGGTATGAGTTCGATTGGAACACCGCAACGTTCATGAACTCCCACATCATGTTTTATGGGCTGTTCCTTGCGGATTGCATTAAGTTCTCGAAGCTTAGAGATAATAATTTTTCTTGTCTCTCCTATTGTTTTTCCTGCTATTTCTGGAAAGTCTTCCAAATATGATATTTTTCCTTCCGGAGTAAAAATAATTTTTTCTGGAAGATTATGCTTACGTTTCCAAAAAACATCAGTCTCATCTCCATATGTGCAGCACATAACTGCGCCTGTTCCTTTTTCTACTGATACTTTATCATCAGCAATAATGGTTACTTTTTTTCCAAGTGGGGAAATTGCAAACTTTCCAATCTGGGGTAAATATCTTTCATCTTCTGGGTGGACAAAAACAGCTACGATAGCAGGCAGAAGCTCGGGGCGGGTAGTTGAAATTATAAGCTCTTCTCCATTTTCACAAGTAAACACAATATCATAAAACATAGCATCAATTTCTTTATCTTCAACTTCAGCCTGTGCTACAGATGTATGGCAATTATGGCAATAAAGTGCAACAGCCTCCTTTTGGTATATTGCATCCTTTTCGTATAATTCCTTGAATACCGTTTGTGCCAGCTTTTGAGATTCAGTTGATATTGAAGAGTATGACAAATCCCAATCAATGCTAAGCCCAAGAGATTTCCAAAGATTAGTATATTTTTTCTTATATACTTCAGTAACTTCCAAACAAATTTTTACGAATTCTGCAAGAGGCATAGTGCTTCCCTGAATATTGTGTTCTTTTTCGACAAGCCTTTCAGTAGGAAGACCATTATTGTCATATCCCATTGGATAGCGGACATTAAAGCCTGCTAAACGGCGAAATCGTGCAATAACCTCTGCCTGAGTATATGAGAATACATGGCCCAAATGAAGTGATCCTGATATGGTAGGAGGAGGGGTGTCAATAGTAAAAAGTGGTTTTATTGAATCAGGATCAAATCTGTTTATTTTCTCATTTTCCCAAAAATTTTGCCAATAAGACTCTCTATTCTGAGGTATGTATGATTCTTTTTCTCCTTTATTTTTCATGGTTTTTCCCTGATTTATTTGAATTAAGCTTTTTTACTTTAACATGATTTTCTTCAATAGTAAAGATTTATTGCCAAAAAAATAATATAAAATTAAAAAGGCGGTAAAATAAATTTATGAAATATAATATGAATAAATTTTATTTTTTGCACTGGATAAATCTATTATTGTTTATGGCAAAAATTTCATTATTAAATTATAATATAAACATATGAAATACACAGAAAAAATTCAAAAGGCAATAAAGTTTGCTACTAAAACGCATGATGTTTACCAAAAACAAAAAAGGAAAGGCAAAGATATTTCCTATATCACTCATCCACTAACCGTAGGAATAATTTTGGCGATAATCGGAAAAAATGAGGATATAATATCAGCTGGAATTTTGCACGATACAATAGAGGACTCAATAGAAGAAAAAAAAGTTGACTATAAAATGCTGGAGCAAAGGTTTGGGAAAAAAGTCGCTCGTGATGTTTTAAGTGTAACAGAAACAGAAAAAAGATTGTCCTGGGCGAAAAGAAAGGAAAAAGCCTTGAAGCATATAGAGCAATTTTCCCATTCATCGGTTTTAATAAAATCAGCTGATATTTTAGCTAACGGGCGTGAATTGATAGATGACTATCATAGAGAGGGCGAGGCTGTTTTTGACAGGTTTAATGCAGGAAGGAATGATGTTCTTGCAAATTATCAGAAGGTTATCGCAGCATTGCTTAAACGCTGGAAGGACAATCCCTTATCAAAGGATCTGAAAAAGTTAGCTGAAAATTTGCCCAAATAAACTAGCAATATGATTTTTTTCCAGTTTATGATATAATTTTACAAGTGATGAAAAAAATAAAGAATACTAAAAAAATATTAAAATATAACCTGTTGGTAGCTGGCATTTTTGTTTTTGCTTACCTGATTTTCGGATTTATAGGTAGTCAAAAAATGTCTTTTTCGGAGATTAAAAATGAAGGACGTATAGCTGGAACAATGATTTCAGTTTTCGTAAGTCCTTTTGTAAAAGTAACCACATTTGACGGAAAAAATATTGAAGATTTCAGTGGCACCCCTTCGACAAAACAAAAGAGACCAATATTTACTGGAACATCAAGTATTTCAAATGCTATTATAGAATTAGAAATACAAGAAAAGAACAAAACAATCTATGCAACAACCATAGCCGATGGCAGTGGTAATTGGGAATGGCTTCCATCAGAAGATCTATCAGAAGGAACCAATACTTTATACATAGAGACTAGCGATCCTGCAGAACCTGCTTTTGTAGCTACATTTTCATTCTTATTTGAAATTCAGAAAAAAAGTAATGGAGAAGATGAGGATGACGATGAAGATAAAGATGAAACAGCAATTTTACCACCTTCTTCTTATACAATAAATGAGCCTCAAAAAGGAAATGCCGCACTAGCCGAAAGGCCTGTGGATTTTAGTTTGCTAATCAACAAAGGCAAAGAAGTCTTTAGAGGCGACAATCTGGAAATAGAAGTTACCTTCCTAAATGTTAAAGATGATTTTGGCGAAGTTACTATTTCGTTCGTCCTTATTTCACCTGATAATAAAGTTATAAAAGAATACCCTTATGTAATTTATCTCAAAAACAACGAAAAGGTAACAAGAAAAATATATCTTCCAAATGACTTGAAGCTCGGAAAATATAAACTCCAGGCCAATTTGACTGTCAAAGACAATATTATCAGTCAGGAAAGATCTTTTTTCTTGAAAGATAGGCCTATAATGGAAATAGGAACGGGGAATATTATTACTTACGATGATATAATAAATAATTTAGGATGGATCGGGCTGTACTTTTTAGTATTTTTGTCGATTATCATTTTTTTAATCAGGAGAGAATATATTATATATAAGAGATCAAGAAATCACGTCACAGAAGAAGTTCTCTACAAAAAAGGATTTATTAGTTAAAAATTAAAATAAAAAATATGCAATACGCAGAATTCGTTCTTAAAATTTTATCCTTGGGCATGCTGGTTTTTTCAATAATTTTTACTTTAGGAATTATTTGGAGAGCGGAAATGAAACTGGACACGGTATACAAAATATTTTTTGTGGCTCTTGTGTTTTTATTTATATCGCAGGGAATGGAGCTATTTGTAAAAAATGAAATATTTTCCTTTGTGGGTCAGATATTTAATTCTCTTTTTTTCTTAGTTATGCTTGCTAGCATATGGATGACTAGAGATTTATTTAAAAAAATTGATGAAGAAAAAAAGAAGTCCAGTAATTAACAACATGAAACTATAATAAAATATTAACAAATAACAAAAATAAACATGAGCATATTTTCAATAATATTAATAGTCGGAGGGCTATGCTTGTTTGAAATAATATGCAGTATCGATAATGCTGTAATTAATGCTGAAGTCTTGTCCACAATGAGCAAAAAGGCGCGAAAGTGGTTTTTATTGTGGGGGCTACTATTCGCAGTTGTAGTTGTGCGCGGTCTTCTGCCGTGGGCAATAGTTTGGGCAACTAATCCATCATTAGGCATGTTCGGTTCTCTGACTGCTACCTTTAGCAATGATCCTAGAGTTCTTGAGGCTATCGAAACGTCTGCGCCGATACTTTTATCTGGTGGCGGAACATTTTTAGTTTTTTTATTTTTTCACTGGCTTTTTATAGAACCGAAGAATTATGGACTTAAAGGAGAAAGATTTTTTCATTCAAAAGGAGTTTGGTTTTATGCAGTCGTTTCAATTTTACTTGCCATTCTTGTCTGGCTAGCCCTAAAGGTCAATCCTATGATGGCTTTTGGAGTTGTTATGGGTTCAACTGCATTTTTTATCACGCATGGATTTAAACAAAATGCCGAACAACAGGAGAAAGAGTTATTGGGGAATAGTGGCAAGCAAGGATTGTCGGATATAAGCAAGATTTTATATTTGGAGGTGATTGATACCACTTTTTCTATTGATGGAGTATTAGGAGCCTTTGCTTTTACCCTTTCAGTTCCGCTTATTGTTTTAGGAAACGGTCTGGGTGCTTTAGTGCTAAGACAAATTACGGTTGGAAATATAGATAGAATTAAAAAATATGTTTATCTTAAAAATGGAGCTATGTATTCCGTTTTGTGCTTAGGGATTATTATGCTTTTAGATAGTTTCGGTTTCCATATTCCAAGCTGGCTTGCCCCTGCACTTACTTTTATTGTAGTGGGCTATTTTTTCTTAAAATCAAAAGCGGAATTGGATAAAAATATAAGTAAATAATAATTAAATAATTAATAAAAAATATGAAAGGATTTTGCGCCAACATTGAAAAAGACACTTTGGAAAACGAAAATTTTCGCAAAGTGCTTTATACTGGCAAACACAGCCAGCTGGTTCTTATGAACCTTAAGCCAAAAGAGGAAATCGGCATGGAAGTCCATGAAGAAAATGACCAATTTTTCCGATTTGAAAAAGGAGAAGGGAAATGCATCATTGATGGCAATGAATATGACTTGAAAGATGGTGTCGCGATTGTTGTGCCTGCCGGTGCACAGCACAATATTATAAATACCTCTGAGGTTGAAGAATTGAAGCTTTACACAATTTATTCTCCTGCCCATCACAAAGATGGTATCCTCAGGTCAACCAAGGAAGAAGCTGAAGCTAATGAGGCTGAATTTGACGGTCAGACAAGCGAGTAGTTTTTCTGTGATATTTTTGACAATCTTAAATAAAAATAGCCTCAAGAGGCTATTTTTATTATTTTTTAATGAAGATTTTTTATTCTTTATTTTCTTTTGGACGGATAAATTTTATATATCCGAGAATAAGGGCGATAATCAATCCTATGGTCACGATTATAAATCTGAATTTGGAATTTTCACTCATTAGACCCCTGATTATGCTGTAAGCGGTGGTGAAAACTCCTCCCAAAAGAATCCCGTCAGCAATCATTTTGATTTTGGCAAAAAATGTCAAGCTGACAATCATAATCAAAATGGCAAAAACTAATGAAGCTATAGAAACATTGCGATTATAAGCCTTTGATTTTTCGTTGAAACTCTTCATATCCTGATCGAATTTCTCCTGTTCTGCTTTTAAATCAGCATATTCTCCGCAATCAGTTTTTTGCAGATTTAACTCAGATGGATAATCAGGGGCCTGCGGTCCTTCATAAAAAGCGTCAATGCCTAAGCCTACGAATAGGGCGACAAGCAAGCCTAAAAAAAATGTATAAAATAATTTTAATATCATATAAATTTTCTATTTATTAATGCTTATATTACAATTATATCATAGATATATTCTTAAGGTAAGCATTGTATTATATAGTGAAACCACCTCTGGGGAGACAAGCAAAAGCTTAAAATGCCCAAGCTGGTAATTTTTCGAAGAGGGGGAAATTATCAGCGAAAGCGATGGTCGCTAGATAAAGCAGACACAAAATAATTGTTTCAGAGATGAGGTGGTTTTTAGAAGGAAAAAAATAAAGGATTTGTAAGTTTATATAAATCTTGAAAAAAGGTTTTTTTATTGTCTAAAGTAGTTAAATATAGTAAAATTATAATGTTGTTAATAAAAAAATACGAAAATTATAAAGCCCTGTTTTTTTATAGTATAATCTAATAAGTAAATATTAAAACATAAAATATGAACAAATTTTTAAAAATCGGAGGAATTTTGCTGGGTATATTGATAGTTCTTTTTGTAGCCGCCATTGTTTTAAGGGCTTCAAAAAGCATTCTTTCTGGATCCAGTTCTTTCTCAAATGAAACAAGCAGGAGCTCGGCGTTAGGTCTTCCTAGTGCAAAATTAGGTTTTTCCAATCAATCGCCAGCAGCAAGTATGAAAAATAGCAGTTCGCCATCTTCTTACTCCATTCCATCCGAATCTTCTTATGATGCTGTAGAATCCGGAGATTTTTTGCAGGCAGATAAAAAGATTATAAAAAATGGCGACCTTGAATTAAAAGTCAAAAGTGCTGAAGAAACTGCAGAAAAAATTTCAGAAATTGCCAAAGACAATGGCGGAGAAATATTCTCTTCTAATTTTTATCAAAGTGCGAAGAGCATAAAGAGCGGAACGATAACAATCAAGGTGCCGGTAGCTAATTTTGAAAAAACTTTTTCTGAGATTAAAAAAGTATCCTCTTTGGTTATACGCGAGTCGATTTCAGGCCAAGATGTTACGGAACAATATGTCGATCTTAAGGCACAGCTTACGAACCGCCAGGCTGAAGAACAGTCTTATATAAAGATTCTTGGTCAGGCTCAAAAAATAGACGATGTTTTGGCTGTCACGCAACAGTTATCCAGAGTCAGAGGAACCATAGAGCAGATTCAGGGTAAAATCAAATATCTTGACTCGCAGACTGATATGTCCACAATCTCGGCTAATCTTACCGAGGATGAAAATATAACAATTGCTGATTCATGGAGGCCATGGCAGGTTGTCAAAGAATCTTTCAATTCCCTGATAAAAGTAATGCAGGGTCTGGTTGATTTTGTCATTAGGTTGATTATAGTTGTTGTTCCATTCCTGCTTGTCTGGGTACTGATTATCTGGGGGATCTACAGGGTAGGCAAGAAAATTTATTTAAAAATAAAAAACAGAAATTAAAAGAAAAAAGCACAATATCCAAAATAAATGCTAAATATTACTTCCAAAATAATACTTTTTATTGGGCTTATTCTGATGCCATCAAGTTTGGCATGGGCCGATGCATGGTGGGGTCATGGCTCCAAATCATTTGATTGGATATTAAAAAATGGAGGAACAATAATAAGGTGGCAGATAGAAGATATTTCCAAAGAAGCGGATAACTGGAAAGCTGTTATGTTTGACAGTAAGGGAAAATATGTGGAAGTCGAATATGGCCAAAAGGGAGTTTTTGATGATGCTAAAAATGGAGTTTATACCATAAAAGCTTATAAAGGCATAAAAGATCATGAAACTCACAAGGGAGGAAAGCTTTTTGCTTCAATTACGGTTACAGCGCATCCAGGAGAAACAATTAATATTAAATTTAATTATAAGAATGAAACTGCCAGAATGACTACAAATTATGTCAGGCGTGTCGCAAAAAAAACTCCACCTCCAAAGCCGGCTGTTGCAAGTAAAATCGAAAATGTTCCAGATTCTTGCATAGATTCTAATAATATAAATAAAATTGCTCCAATTTTTAAATTATGCCCAATGATTGATAATCAAGCCGCTTCGGTTTTTAAGCTAGATCCGATGATTGACGATCAAGCTGCTTCAACCTTAGTTTATTCAGAAAATTCAAGCGTTGAAGATACAGATATAGAAGAAACTATAAATAAATCTAACGCAGAAATCTTAGTTGAAAATTTTTTAAAAATATTTTCAAATATTTTTTAGGGATAAAATATAAAAGCTATGAAATTGATATCAATAATTGTTCCGGCATATAATGAAGAAAAAAATATCCCGCTTATATATGCAAGATTGAAAGATATATTCATAAATCTGAAAAATAATTATGTTTTTGAGATTATTTTTATCAATGACGGAAGTACCGATAAGACCATGCAAGAAATCGAAAAATTAGCTGATTCTGACGCTCAGGTAAAATATATAGATTTTTCCAGGAATTTTGGCAAGGAAATAGCAACAACAGCCGCTCTTAATAATTGCCAAGGAGATGCTGGCATAATGGTTGATGCCGATTTGCAACATCCAGTCGAGATGATACCTGAATTTATAAATAAATGGGAGAGCGGGTTTGAGGTTGTTGTTGGAGTCAGAAAAACAAACAAGAACGCCGGATTCTTAAAAAGATTCGGGTCTAAGATTTTTTATATTATTATAAATAAGATATCTGAAGTTGAGATAACTCCAAACGCAACAGATTTCAGACTAATCGATAAAGAAGTGATAAGACAGTTTAACCGTTTTACCGAAAGCAAAAGAATGACCAGAGCCCTGATTGACTGGCTTGGTTTTAAAAGGGGATATATTTATTTTGACGCAAACAAAAGAATAAACGGAGATGCCAGCTATAGTTTCTGGAAACTTTTTAAATTAGCATTAAACAGTTTTGTATCGCTCAGTTTATTGCCGCTAAAATTGGCAGGATTTTTGGGTATGGCAATCACCCTAATTTCGGGAGTAGCGGGACTTTATATTATGCTTGGAAAATATTTTTTTCACACGCCTTTTGCATCAACATTTTCTGACTCAGAAAACCTTGCAATTCTCATTCTCTTTCTGGTGGGTATAATACTGATATCTATAGGTCTCCTGGCTTTTTATATAGCCAATATACATAGTGAGGTTATAAAAAGGCCTATGTATATAACTAGAAGCAAAAAAATTTAGCAATATTTGAAATATTATTTTACTTTATTATAAATAAATGGTATAATATAAATAAGATTTTATATGGTTCGCCTTTCAACCTTTATATTCAAAATTAAAAAATAATATAAAAATGTATAAAAAAAATATAAGTGAATTAGTTATAATAATTATTTTGTTAGCTTTAATGGTAATAGGCGGTTTTTATTGGATTTACAGCAAAAAGAATGTTCCGAATAATTATCAAGTGCCAGTAGTTTCAGAAAAACAAATATCCGCCACGCAAAGTGATGAAAACGAAAATTTTTGTGAGTCTCACTATTATGAAGGCGAAGGCATGATTCGTGGATGGAAGAACCCATCTGACCAAAATGAAGAAGAAAGCATTGTTATACGCGTAAAAGATGAGGATATTGAAAAGTTGCCTATAAGAAATGCTAAAAAATCTGAAAACTTTGCAGTGAGACTTATAGATCCCACTCCGCAGGTTAAAAACAATCTGAATCTTTCCTCCGAAAAAAATCCCGTAGTTATCGCAGTAAAAGGATATGCTGAAATATGCCAACAGGAAATTCCACAGGTAAGCCTCGCAGAAGCAAAGATTGCCTTTAAAAGAAATTAGTTTATCTAGTTTAAATATGAAATTAGGTATGATAAAAAGGATTGATAAGATTCTTTTTATTTTTTTCTCAATAGGGGTTGCCCACAGGCATTATTTCCTGTATAATTAGACAGTAATTGAGTTTTTTAAATTAAGGCTTAAATTTTAAATATATGGAAGAAAAACCCTATATTTCAGTTGTTGTTCCTCTTTACAATGAAGAAGGAAATGTGCGTGAGCTTCATAAGCGTA
The DNA here is from genome assembly GCA_022709545.1 of Patescibacteria group bacterium. Lineage (GTDB taxonomy): Bacteria > Patescibacteriota > Minisyncoccia > Moranbacterales > GWC2-37-73 > DAOOTD01. Next base: position 357,368 of record JAKLIP010000001.1, on the reverse strand, counting down.
TTGTTGAAGCTTGCGAATCACTTAGCAAACCTTATGAAATTATTTTTATTGATGATGGATCAACAGACAAAACGTTCATTGATTGTGAGGGGCTAAAACCGCTAAAATTAATCCGCTTTAGGAAAAATTATGGCCAAACTGCCGGTTTTGATGCTGGGATAAAAAATGCAAGGGGAGAAATAATAATCACGATGGATGGCGATCTGCAGAATGATCCTAAAGATATAAAAATATTGCTTGAAAAAATGAGCGAGGGTTATGACGTTGTTTCGGGATGGCGATGGCAAAGAAAAGATGATTTCATGAAAAAGCTTTCTTCCCGTATGGCAAATATTTTGCGCAAGGTTTTGGTTGAAGATAATATTCATGATAGCGGTTGTAGCCTAAAAGCTTACAAACGGGAATGTTTTTCAGAGGTTGATCTTTTCGGTGAAATGCACCGTTTTATGCCGGCCATACTGCAATTTGACGGATATAAAGTAGGAGAAGTAAAGGTTAATCATTTTCCCAGAATTCACGGGAAAACAAAATATAACTGGAGAAGGGGGATAAAAGGCATTGTAGATATGGTTTCTATTTGGTTTTGGAGAAAATATTCCAATCGCCCGGTACATTTATTCGGAGGCGGAGGAATGTTTTGCATATTTGCCGGCTTTGCAATTTTAGCCTGGATGTTAATAGAAAAAATGTTTCTCGGCGCTTCTCTATCGGAAAAAATATGGCCTCTTGTTGGAGTATTCCTGATTATGATTGGTATTCAACTATTTATTTTCGGACTTTTGGCTGACATTTTACTTAAAGTATATTACAAAAGTAGAAAATCCATGAATTATTCAATAAAAGAGATAATTAATAATTAAAATTAAATTTTTTATGAAAATTACAGTTATTGGAAGTGGTTATGTCGGCCTTGTTTCTGGAACTTGCTTTGCATCTTTTGGCCACGAAGTATTTTGTGTTGATAAAGATGAACAAAAAATTGAAAACTTAAAAAAAGGCATAATTCCGATTTATGAACCAGGTTTAGATGACATGGTTTTGGAGAATGTTGAATCTGGAAGATTAAAATTCAGTACAAAGCTCGAAGAATGTGCAGGTGATGCTGATGCAATTTTTATTGCAGTTGGAACTCCAACATCCAGGAGGGGAGATGGCTATGCAGATCTTACTTACGTTTATGCTGTAGCTAAAGAATTAGCGCCTTTACTTAAAGATTATACTGTAATCGTAGATAAGAGTACCGTACCGGTTGGTACGGCCAAGGAAGTAAAAAGAATAATCAGAGAAAATAATCCAAAAGCTGATTTTGATGTAGCTTCTAACCCTGAGTTTCTTCGTGAAGGTGCGGCTATCAGTGATTTCATGAAGCCAGATAGAGTAGTAGTAGGAGTTGAAAGTGAAAAAGCGCAAGAAATTATGAGAGAAATTTATAAGCCTTTATACTTGATTGAAACTCCGATTGTTTTCACTAACCTGCAAACAGCCGAGCTTATCAAGTATGCCGCCAATGGATTTTTAGCGACTAAAATAAGTTTTATTAATGAAATTGCCAACCTATGCGAAACTATTGGGGCCAATGTTATTGATCTGGCTAAAGGCATAGGGTTGGACAACCGTATCGGAAAAAAATTCTTGCATGCTGGCCCGGGATATGGCGGTTCATGTTTTCCTAAGGATACTTTAGCACTTTGCAGAATTGCACAGGAACACGGAAGCCCGATACGCATCATTGAAACTGTTATTGAAGTTAATGCTGCACAGAAAGCCAGAATGGTTGGGAAAATAAGAAAGGCTTTGGGTGGAAGCGAAGCGGGCAAAAAAATTGCTGTTTTAGGTTTAACCTTCAAACCAGAAACAGATGATATGCGCGACGCTCCAGCACTTATGATATTGCCAGCACTTAAAGAAAAAGGTGCAGAAATTGTAGCTACTGATCCACATGGAATGGAAGAAGCCAAAAAAAATATGCCAGAAATAAACTATGTTTCTGATCCATATAAAGCAGTTGAAGATGCTGATTGCCTTGTTCTTATGACTGAATGGAATGAATATCGTTCATTAGATTTTGAAAAAATAAAACAGCTCATGAAAGGAAGTATCTTTGTAGACCTTAGAAACGTATATGAGCCTGAGCATATAAAGAAATTGGGGTTCGAATATTATGGCGTCGGACGCAATTAAGAATAAAATTAATCTTATTTAGAAATGAGAATCCTATTTTTCAACTATGAATATCCTCCTTTAGGTGGGGGTGCAGGGAATGCTTCATTTTATTTGCTAAAGGAATACGCTAAAAATTCGGAAATTAAAGTTGATTTTATCACTTCTTCAATCAACGAAAAACACCAGATTTTGAAATTAAGTGAAAATATTACTGTTCATAAGCTTCCAATAGGTAAAAATGCTGAAAATATTCACTATCAATCAAAAAAGGAGCTTTTAAAGTATGCCTGGGTTTCCTATAAATTCGCAAAAAAGCTGGTAAGGGAGAATAAGTATGATCTTACTCATTCATTTTTTACTGTTCCATGCGGCATAGCATCTTTTATTTTAAAGAATAAATTCAAAATTCCTTATATAATTTCACTGCGCGGATCTGATGTTCCGGGATATAGTGAAAGATTCACTATTTTATACAAATTCATCACTCCGATCATAAAAAAAATATGGAAAAGTGCCTGCTTTGTTATTGCAAATAGCTGTGGACTGCGGGAGCTTGCACTTAAATCAAAAACAGAAAAAGAAATAGGAATTATTTATAACGGCATAGACACAGGTGATTTTTTTCCGGATGCAAATAAAAAAGACGAAAATAAATTCACTATAGTGTGTATCTCCCGTATTACCAGAAGAAAAGGAATCAAATTTTTGATTCAGGCGGTTGGAAATCTTCTAAAAAAATACAAGAACATAAAGTTATTTATTGTAGGGGATGGGGATGAATGCGATTCTCTCAAAAATTTAGTACAAACAATAGGAATTGGATCGGAAGTTACTTTCACTGGGCCTATTTTGCATGAAAATATTTTAGAATATTACCAAAAATCGAATATTTTTGTATTACCATCGCTTAATGAAGGAATGAGCAATACTATGCTAGAAGCCTTGTCTTGCGGTTTGCCAATAATTGCAACCGATACAGGTGGAACTAAGGAATTAGTGCAAAATGAAAAAAATGGTTTTATCGTCAAAATGAAAGATCCAGATGACTTAGCTGAAAAAATTGAAAAAATTATGATCAATAAAAATTTGGAAATTCAAATGGGCAATGAAAGCAGAAAATTATCTGAGAAGTTTGATTGGTCGGTTGTTGCTGGAGAATATATTGATTTATACCGTAATGCGATTGAATTGAAAAATATTAAAAGTAAAAATAATAATAGTTAAGAAATAAAAAAGATATTTTTTAAAAATGATAAGTAATAAAAAAATTCTAATAAATTTTCTGAAAATTCTTATCAGCCTTGTCTTTATAATCTGGATAATCTTGAAAATAGACTGGCAAGAGTCCCTTTCTTATCTCAAAGACATATCAGCTTTGTATATAATTTTTTATCTGGTAGTTGTTTTTTTCGGGCTGATAATTTCTTCAATCAAGTGGAAGTGCCTAGCTGAAAGCAAAGGTTTTAAGGAAAAATTATCTACTTTTTTAAAGCTTTATATAACTGGTGCTTTTATAAATAATTTTGTGCCCTCAACTATAGGAGGAGACATCTTTCGATCCTATCAAATAGGCAAGAAAGACAAAAGATATCCTGAAGCTACTGCAACTGTTGTTGACGATAGATTGACTGGACTATTGGCACTTTTTTTAATGACTCCCTTTTTTTCGCTTATTAATCTCAGGGTTATTTCTGAAATACCAACCTTGGTGCTTATAAACATTTTTTTTATTTTTGTCTTGGTGCTGATTCCTTTTCTACCTAAGCTATTAAAATATTTTTTTACTGGAAAAGAGATAAAATTTATTCCACAAAAAATGCTTGTTTATATCAAGGAGATCGGAAGCTTTGGTAAAGACAGAAAACTTTTTGCAAAAACAATGATATACTCTGTAATTTTTAATGTTATCGGCGTTGGTTTGGCAAATATTATTTTATTTTGGAGCATAGGAGTTCAGATGAATCCTCTTGATTATTTTTCTGTTGTTTTCATAATCAGCATTCTTTCATCGATTCCTGCAGGTGTCGGGCTAAAAGAATGGGCCTATATTTTCTTTTTTGGGATGATGGGTATAAATATTTCTGCTGCAGTCATTGTTGCACTCCTAAATCGTTTTTTTCAAGGTCTTATAAATATAATAGCGCTACCGATTTATTTAAAAAATAAAGAAATTAAAAAATAAACATACTTTATAAATATTTTTAAAAACCACTCATAATTAATATGAGTGTTTTTATTTTATTAGCTGCTCCTGAAATCATTTTGAAAGTAAGTGATTTTTTGGATTGCTTTTTTATGGCTCTTTTGAAGCCGATCCGGAAGAAAAGACGAATTTCTTGCGCATAAAGAAATTCCAATTCAGAACCAAAACAATCGCTATAATTTTGGCTATCATCACATAAACATCCAGCAGGTCGACAAAGAACCAGATAATAATTTCAGTCCAAAGAAGGCCGCCAATACCGATAATAGCAAAGAGAGGGAATTCCTTCTTGATGTTGCCTGAACTTTTAAAAACTAAAAGAATATTCATAGTATAATTTGTTGCAGTTCCGGTGACATAGGCTATTGGTGCTGCGATCAAATAATGCACATCAATAAAATGGGTCAAAGAATAAAGCATGACAAGATCAACAAGAGTGGAAGTTCCGCCGCAAATTAAATAACGGAAAAACTGAAGCAAGCCCTTGTTTATTTTTCTCCTGAGTATTTTTTCAGCGATAGTGTTGACAATTTTATCAATGAAATCAGCTATTAACATAAATCTTTTATAGTATATTATTATTTTTTATGACTTTAACAAAATTATTCGGATTGTTGCTAATGATTGTTTCAAATTCAACATTTTTCTTTTGATACATTTCCTCGAAATTTACATAAGATGCGACATTTTCTGTAGTTTCTATGCCGTTAATAACTTTAGGTTCTTTTGATAACTTAACTGTGCGCGACCTTCTATCTGTAGAAATAATAAAATAATCAAGTTTATTGTCTAAGAAAGTTTCTATTTTAAAATCAACAAAACATTTGCCGACAAATCTTTCGCAAACAGCTCCCTTGTCTGACCAAATTACCATATTGCCGGCATTTGGAAGCTGATTGAGATATTGAGTAGCCTCATAACTTCCTTCACCCATGCCTTTTAGGTTGACAATGAAATTTTTTGGCAAAATTTCCGATGCATAGGCTAAAAAGTTTGGTTTTATGAAAAATAAGCTTCCTTCAAGAATAGCAAAGATTGCTATAATTGCAAAAAAAGAAGTAACATATTTTTCAATCTTTTTTATTTCTAAAAATTCCGAAACACCAATGGCAGCCAAAACGAAAACCAGCGGATAAACCATAATCTGGTAGCGTACGGTAGCAATGACTTCATTTACAGCTGCACCCATATAGAAAATCAGGATGAAAATGAGTATATAAAATTTAGTTATGGATTTTCGATCAAGCTCGTTTTTTTTGCGCAGAGAAAAAAAGACCGAGAAAATTAAAAAGAAAAGAACAAGAGGCGAAATGCTGAAAATCAAGCTATATGTGTCGGCTAATATTGCCCCAATGTATTTTTGCGCTAAATTGCCAGTGCCTATTCCTTTTGGCGAAGCGATGATTTCTTGAATGTTGAAAAAATTAAATTTGGCATAGACATGGAGAAAAACAATGGCTATCAGTATGAGGAAAATTCCAGCAATTGTTTTTATCAAAATTTTGCGATGTTTTGCCAGAAAGCCAAAAATTATTTTAGAAAATTTTGCTTTGAATATAATTAGATCTAAAGCTAGAATGGCTATGATTCCGACATAAATTGGCCAAGTAGAAGAGAATACAGGATGACCGACAGTATATTTGAACAGTATATAGATTTTTTCCCAAGTGGCTGGAAAAAATAGGAAAGCCGAAACTATTGCAACTCCAAAAAGAATAAGATAATTGACGGAAGATTTTTTCAGATATTCATCAATCTCTGTTTTTTGATAGGTGTATAGAAAATATTCCATAAGGAATATTGAGAAAAAGTATACAAAAAGAATATTGGCGACAAATTTGTTTATGACAGAAAGTCCGAGAAGAAAACCGGAAAGGATGAGGAATTTTTTTTGTCCGTCTTTTAGAAAATTGAAAAAACTTAAAATTGAAAGTCCTGCCAAAATCCAGAGCATCGCATCTGAATTTATTATCAGTGAGATGCCGAGCAAAATCGGTGAAAGTCCGATGAAAATTACTGAAAATATGGCAATTTTTTGCCCAAGTAATTTTTTGATGAGGAAATAAAATATAGGTAGCATGGACAAAGTGAAAAGAAAAACAGGCAAACGTAGATGGAAGTAGAGATTTTCTATTCTTTGAATATCTCCCAGAGTCTTCTTTTCATAGCGTATTTTTTGAAGTTTTTTTATGCTATTGAAATCTTCATTGTCAAAAGGAAGACCTATTCCAGAAATTGCCGCAATAACTATTCCAGGTTTATCACAAAGATGCGTTTTCTCCCATTTCATATTTTTTATTGCATTCCAGAACTTAGGAACTCTGTCATATGACCAATAGGGTTCATCTACTCCGGAAAACTTTTCCAATCGCGGAAAACCGAAATAAAGTGAAGATATGAATATGGAAAAAAATACCAAAAAAACAATGATTTTTTGCTTCATTTTACAATGCTTGAAAAATTATCTTATGCTTTAATTGTAAGCCAAAAAAGGGCTATTGTAAATGAATTAGAATATAATATCCCAGTTACTTTTTCAAAGAATCTGTCTCGACTATTTTCACGAAATTTGAATTATTGCGACCAAGTATAATTTTTTGTAAGTAGTTCTCAGTCTTATAAGCTTTTTCAATATCGATAACATCATCAATACTCCCAAAACTTTTGGAACTTTTTGATTCTCTTCCTGAAGAAACGACAACATAATCGAATTTAAAGTTCTTTAGTTTTTTCTTGTTATATCCAATTGCGCATTTTCCCAAAAATTCAGCGCAAACGGAGCCTTTGTCTGACCAGATTATAAGATTTTGCGCATCAGGCAGTGAATTCAGATATTCTGCTGCTTCATAACTGCCGTCACCCATATCCTTGTAGTTCAAAAGGTATTTTTCCGGCAGGAGCGGGGAAGCATAGGCCAAATAGAAAGGACGGGCAGAAAAAAGTGCAAGAAAAGAAACCGCTAAAACAAAAACAATAGCTAATGTGTTTGGAATGTATTTCTCTACTTTTTTGCAGGATATGAATTTTGATATACCTATGGCGCTTATTATCATAGCTAGCGGATAGGTGACAATTTGGTAGCGTACGGTGGCTGTAACTTCATTTACTGAAGAAGCCAAATAGTAGAGAAAAATAAAAATTAAAAAATAAAAAATAATCTGCAACTCAAGATCGATAGAGGTTTTTCCCCTGACACTTAAAAATAACGCAAAAATAAAAGCAAGAAAGGCAAAAGGACACATTCCAAAAATCAGGCTGTAAGTGTCGGACAGAATTGCTCCAGCATATGATTCTAGAATGTTATCTGCACCTATTCCCTTGGGTGAAGAAAGGAAGGAAACAAAATCAATAAATTTCATTCCTGAATATGTATTTATGAGAACAAGCAGGGTGAATAGAATAAAAAATGAGGAAAATATCTGCACGATAATTGTTTTGTGTTTTGAAATAAAACCTAAAATCAATCCCATAACCTTACTTTTAAGAAGAATGATGTCCAATGCAACAAGAGTAAAAATTGATGCAAAAACAGGCCAGGTTGTTTCAAATGCTTTACTCAGAAAAGTGCCTTCTAGAAGTATTTCCAAATTTGTCCATGAGGCGGGAAAAAGAATGAAGAAAGTTAGCATCGAAAATGCAACTAAAGTTAAATAATTAACAAAAGATTTTTTAAGATACTCAGAAAGAACTGGTTTTTTCTCGATGAAGATGTATTCTAGAAAAGGAAGTGCAAAAAAGAAAATATACAGAATATTGGCAACATATTTTGTGAGAAGGGAAAGTCCCATGAAAAAGCCGCTTAAGACAAGATATTTTTTATTTTCCTCTTTTTTAAAGACAAAATAACTGAGAATTGAAAGGGGTAGAAATATCCAGAGCAGTGAATCAGGGTTTATAATCAATGAAATGCCAAAAATAATCGGAGAAAAACTTATAAAAATAAAACTCAAAAGCGCAATGATGTCTCCAAAAAGTTTTTTAAGAAGGAAATAGAAAGCTAATAGAATTAAAGTGCAGAAAAGGAAAATCGGCAGGCGGAAATAGAAATTAATCGCTCTTATATCATGGAGCTGTTGCTCGGTCTTTACATTTTCTCTCAAGGACTCATATTGCATCGGATCATATTTAAGCAGACCAAAACCAGAAAGGATCGCTACAGTTATACCTGGTTTGTCATTTACATTCGTTGACTTCCAGTTGTGATTTTCTATGGCAGTCCAAAACTTAGAAGTTCGTCCGTATGTCCAATAGGGTTCGTCAACAGCAGAATATTTGTCTAATCTGGATAATCCTAAAAAAAGATTTATGGCTATAACAAGCGAAATAACAAGTGGTGTGATGATTTTTTTGAGCATTTATTTTTTAAAAAAATAATCAAATTACCTCACAAAGATAGCATATTTTAATTGAGTAGTCTATTTGGTGACATTTTGACTTTGCAAGCAAAAAATGTATACTGAAATAGTTATATTATGAAAATTATTATGAAAAATAAATTAGTGCCTTTATTTTTTTTTATAATTATAATAGCATCTTTTCTTTTAAGGACTTATCAATTTGATGATTGGCTATACTTTAAAATGGATCAAGCACGAGATGCTTTCCTCATTGATAATATCGTGGAAAATGGGCCAGGCTATATGCCTCTTTTGGGAGCCAGAGCCGGAGCAACAGAAGTAGATCAGGGCTTCTTGCGTTTGGGGCCTATTTTTTACTATTTTCAATATATTTCAACTCTCATCTTTAATTCATCTCAGCCCCCAGTTTTAGCCTATCCGGACCTGTTTTTTTCAATTGCAGCCATAATACTTCTGTTCTTTTTTGCAAGACTTTATTTTTCCAGGAAATATTCACTGATGATAACGGCGATGTATGCCTTTTCTTTCATCATAATCCAGTATTCGCGTTTTGCCTGGAATCCGAACTCGCTTCAATTTTTCCTTCTTTTGAGTTTCTATGGCCTGCTTAAGTTTTTTAGGGAGCAGAATGAAAAGAAAAAATATCTCTGGCTCATTCTTTGGATTTTGGGAATTGTGATCGGGTCGCAGTTGCATTTCTTCGGATTTTTCGGATTAGTCGGAATCTCTGGATTATTCGTACTTTTTAAAATGGAATTCTGGAAGAAAGAAAAAATATTTTCATATTTCAAAAAAGAAAATATTGTAAAATTTTCCAAATATGTCGCAGCTGCATTTTTTGTTTTTATTTTGCTATATATGCCTGTAATAATCAGTGACATTAAAGAAAATGGGCAAAATACCAAAAATTTCATCACAGCTCTGAGTTCGAAACCCGAGAGCAAGCCATTTATAGAAAAAATTTCCAAAAATATTTCTGAAAATCTGAATTATTATTGTTTAATAACAACGTCGCAGTGTTATGGGGAAGAGAATAACAAGGAAAATTTTGCTATGTTCTTGACAACAATAATTTTAATTTCAGGTGTCATTATTCTATTACGTGCATTAAGAAAAGAAAAAAATGATTCAAGAAAAGATTTTTTGGCTCTTCTTTTAATCTGGATAAGTGTTTATTTTATCCTTATGATTCCGGTTTCATTTCAACTTCGCCCGAGATTTTTTATTGTTGTTTTTGCAGTACCGTTCATTCTTTTAGGCATGATTTATGAATATTTGGAGGAAAAAATTGGATATAAAAAGGCTGTTTGGACGGGAATAGTTGTTTCATCCCTGATAATTGTCTGGAACTCCTATGGGACTTATGCTTGGTTCAGGGAGCAGGCAAATTCACAGAAAGAAACTGTTGAAATAAGAAGGTCGCTTATTCTGAAAGCAAAAGATGGTGTCTTGCTTTGGCATTTGCAATCTGTTGCAGACTGGATGTATGCACACCATGAAAAAGGCAAAACCTTATATTATTATGTAAAGCCGGAGCATGTGCGCCCAATAGATTATCTTTTGTATAAAAAAAGAGATAAAGACTTAGTTTATGAAACTATGAAAATAAATGATGATCCAAATGCGGAGTATTTTGCCATAACTCCGACAAAGAACGGCACTGAACCGGTTATAAAAAAATTCGGCGATAACATAACTGTTATTGAACAGAAAGAATTCGGACAGCTTATGGTTTCAAAAATTATGATAAATGATAGAAACATTTCGGCAGATTTCAGGTTCAACCGCCCTAAAACTAAAACAGACCGTCTTTTCTGGAAAGATGTTTTCAATAAAAAAGATCGAGATGACAATCTTTATAATATAACAGGGGAAGAATAGCGTATGAATTATTTGAAATCAATTCCTGTATATTTAAATTATTTTGCAAATATTTTAATGTAGTTTTCTGGTCTTTCTCCAATTTTCATTTCCCATTTGGGGGATGTTTTTTCGTAATATGTTTTTATTTGGGGCATATTTTTGTGTTTTTTGACGTATGATTTTTTGCTCATTTTTTGATTATATATTATTTCTCCTCGGCGAGTAAAAACAAAATAATCAAAAGAAGGGGGAATTTCATTTTGAAGAACCGAATAATCGGAAGTGCATTTTCCGCGAAAAAAATCACAGAAGCCGTAATAGTCGGACCAGGCAGACTTATTCTCAACGTCGGGCAATGGATTCAGATATTGTGCGGCCTCATATCCTCCATATCCCCATGAATCAGTGACTAAATATTTTTTTGGAAGCATAAAATTGGTGTAATTAAAATAGAAAGGTTTGATGCTTCGAAGACTTATTAAGCTCAAAATAATCAAAAGTATTGTTGTGGCCGGCCGAAAATATTTAGCTTTGTTATTTTCCGGTATGGCGTAATAAATTCCAATAGCTGCCAGAATTGAAAATATCGGGTATATGATTACATTGTAGCGGATAATATTTAGCAAATTTTGCTGAAGCAATGCCGCGTTATAAACAATAACAAAAAGTGAAAGAGAAAGAATTAAAAATTTCTCCTTAAAATTTAAAAATAATGATTTAGCCCACAAAAGCAGGCAGAATAAGATGACAGGCGGGGTCAACGAGAAAACAGTAGGTCTGGCTTCTAAAATTATTTTCTTGAAAATGTTTTCTTTCTTGAATATTCCGCCCTGGCGTGCATCAAACGGTATTTTTTCTAAGTTCAAAAAATCTTTTCCAAAAATATAATTTAAAATCGTGATCAAAAAAATAAGCAAGAGGGTTAAATAGATTATTTTTGAATATTTTTCCCAGAATGGTCCTATTTTTTGCAAAAATATGAGGCTGAATTTATTTTTTACCCAAACATACTCAATGATTAAAAGTATTACCAGAATTGTTATAGGTAGCAATACAAAAGGCATAGTTGAATAGCCAATAGTTCCGTCATACAGGTAGCGTTTTAATCTGAAAAAACTTGCTGGAAGAAGAATTGTAAATACTGCCATGGAACCTGCAACTACGAGGAAATATTCCCAAGAAAACCGGAATATTTTTTTTGCCAGATCGTTTTCTTTGTTTTCATGTATTTTTTCTAAATAAAAAATAAGCAGAACAACAAAAAGAAAAGGAATAAGAATTGTTGCTGTGAATTTTGTCAGCATTGAAAGTCCCAAAAATAAACTCGTTAAAATGAGAAATTTTTTTTCATTATTTTCCAGATATGCAATGAAAGAAAGCAATGTGGCGATTGAAAATGACCAAAGAATAGAGTCGGCGTTTACTATCTGTGAAGTTCCAAGAATGATAGGCGAGAGAAGAGTGAAAATGATTGACCAGATGGCTATCCAATAATTCTTGGTTATTTTTCTGATAATCCAAAATAAATATAAAGAGAAAAGTGCATTAAAAATAAGAATCGGAATTCTGAAAGCAGCGAGCATATTTTCCAATGGCTGCGTTGTTCCGACCTCACTGGCTTTATTTTTCTTCAGGTAGTCTGACGGGTTGGGATATTTCAATAATCCTGTCCCTGAAATTATGGATAAAGTTATCCCGGGCTTTTCATGGACATATGTCTTTTCCCACGCTTGTTCCTGGATAGCTTTCCAATATTTTGGAATACGATCATATATCCAAAGATGCTCATCGGCCGTAATAAACTTTCCGATGTGATTAAAACCAAAAGAGAAAAAAATTATCAAAGTTGTCAAAAAAAACAGCAGAATTTTTATAGGTATTTTCATATAATTATCCTTGAATTATTTTAGATATACTAACTGAATTATATACTAAATGATAGGAGCGGTCTATTTAAGCAACAATTTTGACTTTAAACCTTAAATCGTATAAAATTATTAGGTATTTTAGCTATAAAAATTTTTTAAGACATTTTTTTCGTTCACGCAAAAATCAATAATTCAAAAAAATCTGAGTCGTTTTTGATGAACGGATTTTTGGTTTTTAATAAAAAGAAATGGAAAGTAACAAAAAATTTCACAAAGTAATCTTTTTATCCACAATATTGATAGTTTTTTTTGCAATTTTGGCTTTATCAGGTTATTTGCTTTGGACCAAAGTTATTTTAGCAGCTGAAACCAGCTTAAAATTTGGCTTTGTTGCTGATTTTGAGTATGGATATAGAAATAAAGTCGGCAATAAGCTGACCAACAAAGCTCCTGAAGCTTTGGAAAAAGTAGTTGAATATTTCAACAATGATTTTCATCCGGAAATTGTAATTTCCGGAGGGGATATGGTGGAAAGTTCTACTTCCAAAAAAGACACAACAATCCGACAATTTAAAGAAATAAACGATATTTTTTCAAAACTGCAATCAAGAAGGGAATATGTTTTCGGGAATCATGATTTACGCGATTTAAACAAAGAGGAATTGCGAAAAATACTTGATATAGATGCTAACCATAAATATTTTGATTTAGGCGATTGGAGATTTGTTCTGATGGATACAAATTTCAAAACTGACGGATCTGACCTTGGTCCCAACCAATACGTAAACGGATATGTAAGCAAATCAGAATTCGAATGGTTGCGAGAAGCTCTAAACACTGACAAACCCACTATCTTGTTTTCCCATCATAGTTCAGTCCCATCAGAATTAAACGGACAATTTGTTTCCTATAAAAAAAATATTTCAAGAGGAATTGAACTTCATAATTTTCTCAAACAATATAAAAATCTTGTTCTTTTTGCCTCTGGTCATGAGACTGGATATAAATTTGCCAATATAGAAGGGCTGAATTATATAATTTCTGGAAATTTAGCCACAAGTAAATATTTGGGTAATTTTATTTCTTTTAATGCTAAATACAACAAATACACCAAGGAAGCAAAAATAATCATTCAAAAACATGGAGAACATGCTCAGGAATTTGAAATAAAGAAAAAAATAGGAAAAAATTTTTTATTTTTTTGATATGAGTGATAATGCTGAAATTATTAAAAAAAAATATATAAAATTGCTGTTTTTGCTTGCTATAATCGTGACAGGTATTTTTTTCCGCGTTTATAATTTTCATGACTTGCTTCGCTTTAATGCCGATCAATCAAGAGATGCTGGGATTGTGAGAGATTTTTTGGAAGGACAAATTTCTCTGCCATTGTCCGGACCTTTGGCGGGTGGCACAAGTTTTGCCCTTGGTCCAATTTTTTATTATTTTCAGATCATTTCAGCTAAAATATTCGGAATTTATCCTGATAAAATGGCCTATCCTGATTTGTTTTTTTCAATCCTAACAATCCCGCTTCTCTATTTGCTTTTTAAAAAATATTTCAACGAATCCCTTTCGATTGCTTTAACTGGCCTCATGTCTGTTTCAATGTTTTGCGTCCAGTATTCCCGTTTTGCCTGGAATCCCAATTCGGCTCCATTTTTTGTTTCTCTTTTTTTATATTCACTGCTGATGCTTTCGGATGATGGCGCAAAAAAGAAATTTATCTGGGCAGCTTTGACCGGAACCGCCATGGGAATAGGCATGCAACTCCACACATTACTTTTGGTTGCAATGCCGTTAAGCTGGCTGTTTTTTTTAGGATATGTTTATAGGGTGAGTGGCAGAAAAATGGCCAAAGAATTTGTTGTTATTTTTTTGTTCGCATTATTTTTAAATGTTCCGCAGATATTTGGAGAAATTCAAAGTGGTGGTCAGAACATCCAGGCATTTTTGGAAGGAACAGCAAAAAAAACTGATAATGAAATCGGCATTGCTGAAAAATTTACTGAAAACATACTTTGCCAAATACAGGGCAATAATTACATAATCTCTACCATAGGACCAAATGGGGATTGCGGAATTAAATATGTCGCAAAAAATTTTAAAAAACACAGGCCACTCGAGAGGCAGGTTTTTGTAGTTGCGGAAACTCTTTTTGGCCTTATATTTACAATAGGCGGAATTATCTTATGGGTTAAAAATGCCAGAAGAGAAAATGATGACAAGAAAAATAAATTTCTTATGCTTCTGGGAATTTATTTTTTGACAGTTTCTGTATTTTTAATTTTATTGGCAAATGAAATTTCAACAAGATTTTATTTAGTTTTGGAATTCTTGCCCTTTTTACTGCTCGGTTTTTGGGTGGATGAGATTTTGAAATGGACGAAAGATAGAAAAACAAAAATTGTAATCGTAATTCTGACATTGTTTTTTATCGCGCTTGCAGTAGTCAATATATATAAAACATGTGGAATGTTTAGAGACTTTTTTTTGCATAAAAAAATTGAAAATAATGAAAGCCTATTTATCACGCTAAGTGAAACAGAATTTATTGCTAATTATATAGCCTATCACACAAGTGATCAAAAGGCAGTCTATCTTAAAGGCAAGAAGCTGTATCTTTTTAAATATGCAAGATCAATTGACTATTTTACAAAAAAAGAAGGAATCATGATTAAAGAGTATTCCAAAAAAGAAAAATTACCTGAGAATGCAACTATTTTCTTTCTGGAAAATGCGGAAAATAGTGGAAGATTAGATAAAAAAACAAGGGCAAAATATCAAGCAAATGACCCTCAAATTTTTGGAAGATTATCTATTGCAAAACTACATGAAAAATAAGGTTATTTTCAGAATCAAACAAGTTTCATGGAAGATATGGGTTTTTGTAATTGTTATTGCTTTTGGGATTTTCTTGTGCACATTTCATTTTTCTGAATATTTACGCTTTAATTCCGATCAAGCTCGGGATGCTGGAGTTGTAAGGCTAATGGCGCAAGAAAAAATATTTCCATTGCTTGGACCAATTGCCGGAGGGACCAGTTTTCATCTAGGACCGGCATTTTATTATTTTCAATACATAAGCACTGAGTTGTTCGGAATTTTTCCTGACAAAATGGCCTATCCTGATTTACTTTGGGGAATTCTTTCCATTTTATTAATCTATTTTTTGATCAACGAATATTTTGGAAAGAAAATTTCTCTTTTGCTCTCTGGTTTATATTCGATTTGTTTTTTTGCCATTTTTTATTCCAGGTTTGCCTGGAATCCAAATGCAGCTTCTTTTTTTGGAATGCTGTTCATTTTTTCGATGTTAAAAATTGCGAAAACCAATGACCATAAAAAAATATTTTGGTCAATTCTCTGTGGCATTTCTTTGGGAATCTTGGTACAACTGCATACAATTCTGTTGATCAGCGCTGTTCTATCTTTTATCTTATCTTCAATAATTTGGCTGAAAAGAAAATTTTTAAATTTTAGATATTGGTCGGTTATAATTTTGATTGCTTTGCTTTTGAATGTTTCTCAAATAATAAGCGAAGTTAGAACCAAGGGGGCGAATTTCGAAGCTTTCAAAAGCGGAGCAGAAACGAAAAATAAAAACCAAAGCTCGCTTCCCAAAAATATTGCCACAGCAATCAACTGCCAATTTGGATCCAATTTGAAAATAATATTACCGGTGGGGAACATGGGCGAAAAAGCTGACTGCCAATTTATGGATTCATGGGAATATAAAAAATTAAAAAAAAGCAGCGGAGTTGAACTTTTTGGGAAAATCGCTTTGTTTGTTTTTTCTTTTATTTTTTCCCTGGGTGGATATTTTTTTCTAGCTTGGAACTTCAAAAAAGAAACGGAAACAAAAAAGAAAAATTTTATTTTAATGATTTCAATTTACATTGTTTCAATAATGGCGATTATGTTTTTGGCAGCCCAAGAAATGTCACTTCGCTATTTCATTATGTTGTCTTTTGTACCTTTCATTTTTTTGGGATTTTGGATCGAATTAATATTGAAAGCAGGAAAATTCTCAAGATTAGTAATTTTGATTATTTCTTTAATTTTGTCAGTAGCTAATGTTTGGGCTATCAAAACGGCTTTTGCCGATTGGTCGAGGGGTGGAGGAGATATGATAGATGGATCTTCTGTTCAAGTTGAGAAAATTTCCGATTACATCATAGCTGGATCCAAAAACGCAAAAAAAATTCAAATCTATGGTTCAAAATCTAATTTGGCCAGGTTTTCTAATCGAATATCTTATTTCACCGATGAAAAAGGAATTGAAATTGTGGAATTAAATCGAAGTTCGCAAATAGATTGGTTGATCCCATTATTTGGAATCGTGAATGACTCAGGGGAAGATTATCATATCGGTGACTTTTATCAATTCGGATATATTTCCGAAATAAAAAAAATAGACGGAATAATAATTTTAACAATAAGTGAAAAATAAAATTGAAAATCTAAAAATTTTTTTAAGTAACAATCAATTTTTTCTTTTTTTATAAATTAATTTAAAACCATTTCTATTGCGGAATGGTTTTAAGTTAATTTTGAATTTTGTTTTTTTATAATTTCTATGACTGGGGCTCATTGCCTGAAAGTTCTTCCTGAATTTCAGTCTTCTTTTTCTTTTTGGAAATTATCTGTTTCAGATAGTCAATATCATTCTTCGTTATTCCGTCCAAGAAATATAAAATTGCCAGGTACAATGCAAATAGTATTGCCGACCAGAGAAGAAAAATGAATTCTCCCTTATCAAAAAGCAGGGAAGCGGCATACATGGCAATTCCGGCTAGGGAAATTTTTAAGAGATTTTTAAACTTAATTAAAACTCCGAAATCTCTTTGGATATAATATAAAATAGCTAACATTGCTACGAAGGATGTGATCGTAGTTGCAACAGCTGATCCGACAATTCCAAAACGCTTGATAAGAATGTAATTGAGAATGGTATTGATAATAACGCCAAAAATGGAAATCCACATCGGAATTTTTGTCTTGCCGGCGCCGTTGAGCACGAAACTCATGACATAAAAAATTGTCAGGAAACCGACGCCATAAGCGAGAATAGACATCGGATAAGCTGCTTCAATATATTTAGTGCTGTAAAATATTTTTATAATTGGCCGTGAAAATTCTGACATAAGAATTACAGAGGGAACAAGCAGGATTATCATCAGTCTTAATGATTGGCTTATAACCAAATTTGTCTGTTCATGATTTTCTTCTGCTGTTGATTTAGAAATTACCGGCAGCAGCATTATAGTCAAAGCGTAAAAAATGTAGTAGGGAATGCGGCCAACAGTCAAAGAAGCATTATATATTCCAGTCAAATAGTCATTATGCAAAATACCCTTAACCAGATACAAATCAATGCTTATAAGCAGTTCATAAGCCAAAAAGAAGAGGATTACCTGCCAAGCGTAACTGACGAGCTTTTTGGTCTCAAAAGTGCTCTGTAAGCTCAAATTTTGGCCTTCAGCAGCCTTTTTTATCTCTTTGGTGTATTTGAACTGATCTAAAGTAAAGGCGATTAAAAAGACCGAAAATGCGGCCAAAGCATATCCGACAATTGATCCTGGAACCCGGAAAGTATAAGCTAAGCCAATAATTGCCACAACCTTTAGAACAGAACGCAATGTTTTGAGAATTGATTGAATATTGAATTTATGCAGGCCTGTGTAGTAGGAAAAATAGAAAGAAGCCATAGCAAAGGCAGGAATAATCAATGTTGAAATTCTGAAGAGGGGGGTCAGAGTGGTATCCCCTAATACATAAGAAATCAGGGGAGCTGAAAGGAAAAATATTATTGTAATTCCGCCAATCAGAATCGATTGCAGGATGATCGCTTTCTTTTTAATGACAAGCACCAGTCGGGGATTGGTTTCGAAAATCTCGCTGATATATTTGGCCATTGCAGTTGGAATTCCATTGCCGATCAGGATTATAACCATGGTGGTCAGGGTTACAACTAATCCATACCTTCCATAATCGGCGGGACCCAAAATCCGCCCGACAAAAGAGTGGATTATATATCCGGAAAGATTGAATATTATTTCTGAAACAACAAGCCAGAATGTTGATTTTGCGAGATTGCTTGACATAAATTAATTTATCTTGTATTATATAGTGTTATAAAAAATATATTTTATAAAAAAGGAGGGGAGAAGAATGAATGAAGTTCTTTTATTTTTAGGAGCAATTTCTCCAGCAGGTTTTTTTTGGGGAATATCATGCAAAAAAGTTAAAAAGCAAGGCAGAGAGGCATTCATTGAAATTGTTCCTCATGTGGCTGTGATATTGATTTTATATATATTACAGGTAATCTTTTTCCTTAATTGGAAAAACCACTTGATTTATTCAATGTTTGTTTTTATTTTTTTTATTTTTTTTGTAGTTTTTTTTATATATTTAGTTTATTTAAATGCAGGCTGCAAGAAATAAAAAGAAATAAACTCTATAAAGATTAAAGCATTTTTAGATTATCACGTCTGAAGGTGCTTTTTTTGTTTTTAAAGTATGCTTTTTATTTCCTCAAAAATTTCTTCTTTATTCCTATTGCCATCAATAATTTTTAAAATCCAGATTGTTGCGGCATTATTGTACAATCCTTTTTTATTTTTTAAATAATCAATGCCTTGGTCGGGCTTTCTTTCTCTTTGCATGATTATTTCCGGATCGGACTGCAGATAGATGCCCAAATCAGGTTTGATTATGAATTTTTCGCAGGGTATTTTTTTATCATTTCCAGAAAGATATTTTATGTTTATCACGCTGTCATAAAAATATCTATCACTGACAATATAATCAAAACCTTCTTTTTCTAATTTTTTAATTAATTTTTTGAAACGAAATATATCAATCATCAAAAATATCCGGCGCAGAATTATCTGAAAAAAATTCGCTCTAACTATACTTTGTTGTTCAGCTGAGATTTCATCTCTATTTTTTAATTTATTGGCCAATCCGAATTGAATTGCATGGAAATAGAAAACCTTTTTGCCTTGCGATTCAAGGTAATTTTTCAGCAGTTCTATTTGGGTTGATTTTCCGCTGCCATCCAGGCCGGAAATCGTGATTAATTTCATATTTTTAATACATTAACACCGCCATGGGTTCCATTTTAGCCACAACCTCAACGATTCCATTATCTTCCATTCCTCTGATAACTTCCTCTACATCTTTATAATACGAACCATCCTGCAGGACAACCCCGTCAGACTTTGCATTGTAAAGGCGTACATTGTTTTGTTGCATTTTTCTGAAAAGCTCCTCCTTATTTTTAGCAGCGTCTTCTTTGAAAACTTTGCGTCTTCCGGTTCCGTGCGGTGCGGAGAAAAAAGTTGATTCATTTCGGTTTGTTCCTACGGCAATATAGGCCGATCCGCTCATAGAGGATGGAATAAAAACAGGCTCGCCCGTCTCAGAAAAAATAGGATGATCCTGCATGCGCTTTGGTCCATTAGCTCTGACACTGCCATTGCGGTGAACCCAGACGTCTTTCCCGAAATGATTTTCTCTTTCAATAGAAATATGAGTTGTATCATAAAGCAGATCAAGATCAATTTTTTTGCCGAAAATATTTTCCAAAGCTTGATCAAGATGGTGGGTTATGACCATTCTATTGGCGAAACCGAAATTAGCTGCTGCCCGATGGGCATTAAAAAACATTTTTCCTTCTAAGCTCGCGTCTTCATACCCGAAAAATTCATTTTTGTTTTTATAACTCTCGATTTTTTTGGAAAGATTTTGATATAATTTTCTCATCTGGCTGCCAAAAAAGGTCGTGCCCATTTTTAAAACGATGCGTTGGCTCAGGTGTTCTTTTATTTTCGGGGTGTACATATATGATGCGTATTGTCCGAGAAGTCCGCTGCCAGTATGAATCAAGAAGACATATTGACCTTTATTTAATCCAAATTTCCTTGCGATTTCCTTATTTTTAATTTCAGATATCTTCATTAGATCCAAAAAATGGTTTCCGGCTGCACCCAGAATTCCCAGACGATAACTCCCGATTTTTATGAAAAGTTCGGGAATAGCATCCAATATGTCACGATTAGAGACTTCTTCATTGCGGAAAAAATTTCCCCTGGAAAAAGTATTTTCAATTTCGTTTTTAGTCCGGATTTTAAAATGGTCAGTCAAAACTTCTGCACCTGATTTGCAAATTTTAAAAGCCAGATCATAGGGGATAGGAGTGCCTATATATTTCTTAGTCGGAATCTTTTTGACTAATTCCTGGAAAAGTTTGTCGATTATTTCTGGAGTTATGTTTTCATCAGTCAAGTCTGTTTTAACAAGCCGCATGCCACAATTAGGAGCCGTATCATTTATTTGAGGAAGAAAAAAATTTTCAGTTGCAATTACGCTGCCAGTAGGAACTTTGCGTCCTTTTTTTGAATGTACATCGCTCATTTCGGCTATATGGTGGAAAAGTCTTTCATCTTTAGCTATGTTTTCAATTTGCTCAAGAGTTTCATCGTTTGGCAATAAATCTTCCGAAACATGTAAAATTGCCGGAAGTTTCATTTCTTCAGTTATCAATTCTTGTTTATTTTCAGATATCTTTTTTAAATTGTATGCCATATGCTATAACTTATTGTAAATATTTTTATATTGCTGTGCTATTTTTTTGATATCAAAGTTTTCTTCCACATATTGGCGTGCATTTTTGCCGATCTGATAGCATTTTTCGCGATGGTCATATAAATCCAGAATTTTTAGTTTTAGTTCAGACAAATTCCCTTTTTCAATTTTAACAGAATTTCCTTCCTTTGCGAATTCTTCCAAGATGGGAATGTTGGAAATTATAACCGGTTTTTCACAGGCCATAGCTTCAATAACAGCCAAAGGCACATCAAATTTTCCTTTCATGTCCTGAACCGGAAAAATACTGATGTCGCAGAGATTATAAATATCAGACATTTCATATGTTCCGTCATCGTGGAAAATAACTCTGTCAAGCAGATTGTTTCTTTTAAAAATTTCAATAACCCACTTTTTCTTTTCAATGTCTTCGCAATTTTTTATCCTGACAGCCAATGATAATTTGGAATTGGGAATTAGTTTAGAAATTTCAATAAAACTTAAAGCTACGTCATCTATAGCTCCCAATCTTGAATATTCACCGGTAAAATTAATTATGAAATCTAAATCAGATAAACCGTATTTTTTCATATGTTCAGGATTTTTTTCTTTTTTGCGGTAGAGATCCAAATCGATTCCAGGATAGATTCTTTCAATATTTTTAAAACCCAAAGAAGCCAATTTGTTTTTAGCATAATCGGAGTAAGTAATTATAAGATTTCCAAAAATCATTTTTTTTATTTCTTCATCGGAATATAGATCTTCGCGCAAAGTAGCAATGGTCTGGATAGTGCGGAATTTTTTATTTCCGCATCCTAGAATTTTTTTTATCAGAAATGAATTCAGTCGTGTAGGTGTAAACAAAAAATGTAATATGTCGAATTTGCTTTTTAAAAATTTCAAACCGAAAAGTAATCTTATTTTCTGCAAAAAAGAGAAATTACTCGAAGTGTAAACAGGTTTCTGCTCTACGTTATCTGATAATTCAGAAATATGGCTTTTAGTCAAAAGTCCGATTGTAAAATTAGAAATGTTTTTGGCTAGAAAAAAAGCGAAATTTTTTGAAGCTTCATCCCAAGGGGGAGTAATAGGGCGAGTGATCAATAGTATCTTTTTCATAATTGATTTTAAGGCTTTATTTAGAGGTTAATTAGGAAACTTGTTTACAAAAATAATTTTTTATGCTATTTTGTAAGTAGTAAATATTTTTTTCATTAACAACAGCAAAAGGAGGGATTCAGAGAAAATCTCTGGTTCCAAGACTGAAACTGAAGGCGCTTAACAATTTGGATTTATTTTTCGATAATTCGAATCTTTTACTTGAAATCTTCTTGTAAAAAATAAATCCAAATAAGGCGCCTTTTTTCTTTGTCAAAAATGCTTATAAATTTCTTTTTTATTATTATTAACATCTGAAACCACGATAGTTATTTTTCTATTGGAAAGATCAATATCATCATTCGGCACTGTGATGGTTTTTTTATCTCCCAGTGAAACGGAGGAATCTCCTTCAGTAACTACTATTTTATCCAGCAATATTTGCCAGTGAAAAATTTTGTTTTGGGAATTATTCTCTATTATAAAATCCAATGAATTGTCTTTAGGACTTGAAAAATAAAGCATCCAGATATTTTTATTGCTCATATCTCCCTGGATTGTTTCGAAAGCTGACAAGAAAATAAAACTTGCCAGTAGCATACCCATAATTGATATTGGAATAAGTTTGCTGTTCATATTTTTTTAATTATCTTTTCTATAATAAATTCCCACCTCATCCGATGAATAAACTTGCCAGAAATTATCCAGCTTATTAAATTGGCCGCTGTCAATTTTTGGATTAATCATGGTGAAATTGGTTTTTGTTCCAATAAAACACTTGTTAGCTTCAGGACTGCTTGGTGCAGATATCATTAAATTAGTGCATTGTTCCCGGGATGGAGAATCTTCATATCTTTTAAAATAACCTCTTGAAAGAGGATAATTATATCCACGCATGAAAAAAAGTTTTATCCATGTGTCACCTGAAAGATAATTGTGATCTTTAAGTATAATATCATCAGAACCAGAATGTTCAGCAAGATATTGAGCAGCAGCATAGGTTTGCAAGGCTTTGTTAGCACTGTTATCCGTATTTAAAGAATTTGCATTGTCATTAAAGCCATCTGCCGAAACAAACATCATAAAAGCAAAAAAAGTTATTAAGATAAAAACGGGACCAATATAGTTTTTGTTTGTATTTTCATTTTTATTCCTAAATAATATGAAAATATGTACAAGCATGCATGCAGCTATTATGGCTATAGGAAAGACTACGTAACTTGCAATTCTATTTGAAGGGATGTCCACAAAAAGCCAATCAGGCCTGAGTGACATAAGCGCAAGGGCTGCAATCCATCCAATCATGAAAGCTTGTCTGTATTTTCCTATTTTACGCACAAAAAATAGCATTATGATTCCTGCGACAGCAAAGGCAAATCGAGCCTCTCCAGCAGTAGTTTTTAGCTGACCTAAGGTTAGCCCCGTCCGTGTTGACTTACTTGGTGTTCCAACAGCGGTATCTATAGCTTCCTGGTTAAAGTAGCTCGGAGTGTAAACAAAAAAAGTGAAAATTATTCCTGCAGCTATGACTGTCAATACGCTCGGAGAAATTATTAATCTTAATAATCTGCGTGCTTCCGAGAATACTGTTCTAAAATTGAGTGCAGCGAATGAAATAAGACTGAAGAAAGCGATAAAAATAAATACAAAAGTGCTGAGATGATGCGTATAGGCTAATCCGAAGCTGAAAAATAAAGCCCATGCAAGCAATGATGATTTTTTTTCTGAAAAAGCCCGCACATAAAAATAGATAGCTAGTGGAATAAAAAGATTGCCAATAATGTTTCCTATGACTCCTCCGCTGACAAATTTGGCCTGAGGCGTTGCGAATGCGTATAGGGGTCCGATAAGGAATAGGGTAGTTATTGCTATAGTGTCTCCATACCTATGTTCTGCTTTTTTAAAAATTTCACGGGTCAGAATGAATATTGCCAATAGTGATATTATTTGGATTAAAAAAAGAACTAAGCCAGGGAAGGCAGAAATAAATTCTGCTCCAGAAATAATTGAGATTGCGGCAAAAATAAGATGTTCACCGATTATAAAATCGGCTATCGGTTGAGGCTCTCCGATGGTAAAGTCTTGCCCAATATCGGCCTTTTCATATTGTGGAAGATCACCAGTAATTGCAATTTGTTTGCTCCAATACATGTGATGTCCGAGATCTGTAGTAGTTGGAAATATAGTATCCTTGAAGTATATTGTCCTTATAAAAATTGTTAAAAAAACAATCAATAAAATCATAGCAGCCGACTTAATTGGAAACCTGTCATGAGATATGCCTTGTTTATTTCCAATAATTTCATTTTTTCTTTTTTTTCTGAAAAGATAAATCGCAAGGCACGCTAAGCTGAAAAAAAGGATCATACCAAGGATAGAAGCACTGGTAATAGGCAGGGGAGATTTTCCAATAAGAATTATAATCAAATCTGTAATTATAATGCTTGAGCCGAATGAAACCACAAAAGTTTCAATAGGAGACATTTTTTTATTAAGAAATGTTGCGAGGACCAAAAAATATCCAGGAATAAATAATACTATTCCCATCGAAACATATAATAAAATTTGTGAGTATATAAATGAAGACATAATTTATTTTTTTATCACTGTTTCTATTTCTTTAAAATATAAATTTGAAACATATTCCCAGCTGTAGTTTTGAACCACATATTCGCGCACTTTTTCACCGTAAATTTCCCGTGGGCTGCCTTGGTTGAAAAGTTCATTTATTTTTTGTACGAACATGTCTGCATTAGCAGATTCTGTCAGGAATCCATTTTTTCCGTCTTTAATAGCATCTCTAAGACCTTCAATTTCTGAAGCTAAAACAGGAAGTCTGCAGGCGCCAGCCTCAACAACAGATATTCCAAAACCTTCCATATCTCCAGGAACCTTTATATTCGGCTGTATAAAAAGGTCAGCAGTATTCAGAAGAATGTTCCTTTTTTCGTCTGAAACATACCCCAATACTATTACGTGGTTTTCTAAATTAGTATTCTTTATCGCATCCTCTATATTTTCCTTGTCGGGTCCATTGCCGGCAACAACATATAAAAATTCTTCTCCGAGTTTCGGAATTACATTGGAAATAAACCAAGCCACTCCTTTTCTTTTAGCCAATCTTCCTGAAGTCAAAAGGATTTTTTTACCAGCAATTGGCTGTCCGATAATTTTTTCTAAAGCACCTTTAGTGGCTGAAACTAAATTTTTTTCAGTGTCTACGCCATTTGGAATGAAAATAATTTTTTCTTCCGGGATTCCTTTTTCTTTGGCAACTTTCGCGGTTTCATTTCCAACGGCAATAATTTTGTCTATTTTTTTCAGAAAAATCCCAATCCATAATTTTTGATAAAAGAAATTTTTGAAAGTTAGATCAAGCCCGTGGGCGACTGCAATCACAGGTTTCTTATTGCCGAAAAGTTTTAGTCTCCAAGCGACATTAGAAAGCAGGCAGCTGCCCAAAACAATCGCATCATATTTTCGAGCTGATAAAACAGCGCGGATAGTAGCATACACTAAAAAAAACGGAATAAGCCATCTTTTTTTATTAGCTATAATTTTCACTTCAGCTTGCTTGGAAAGCCAGGATGAAAGCTCGTAATTATGCGTTTCAACTCCGCCGACAATAGGCGGAAAAGTGTGGGAAATAAACAAAATTTTCAATTTATCCATAAAAACATTGTACCTTAAAACAACTTTTTTTTCAAGAAAAAAACCGCCAAATGAAAGGCGGTTTTAATTTAAGAATAGTTCATTTCTTATATTTTTCCTTTTTTAGCTGATACATAATCTCTTCTTCTATCCGGCGATTAGATTTAATCATATCAGCTATGAGGGCAAAAATAGTCAGCTGGATTCCCAGGAAAATACTTATAGATGAAAAGATAATGTAATTCCTATAAGGTGTTATCTTAAAATCCTGGAAATAATTGACGGCAAAAAATATTATGCCAATAAGGCCAAGAAAAATAAAAAATAATCCAGGCCAGCCAAAAAATTTGAGCGGTCGGACATCACGGATAGCTTTTAAAATTATCTTGGCTGAATTCCCGACAAACTTCCAGATAGATTTTGTAATTTTTGCTTTCCTGTCGTCGAAGTAAGTAACGCTAATTGGCACCCAAACTAATTTGAGATCTTTTCCGATCGCATCAATGATCGTTTCCTGTGTATAGGTGAAATGAGTATTGACCAGATTGAGCCTGAGCATAGTTTCACGATTGTGAGCCCTGAATCCGCAAGTCAGGTCATTAGTTTTGTGCCCCAGGAAAAAACCGATTATACCGGCAGCAAACTTATTCAAAGTCTTTCTAATCCAAGGAATATTTTCAGCCTTTGTCTCTCCAAACCTGTTGCCAATGACCATGTCTGCTCGTCCTTCAAGAATAGGCTCTAATAGTTTAGGAATTTCATTGGCATCAAATTGCCCGTCCGCATCTATATTCACCATAATGTCTGCGCCGTTTTCCAGTGAATTTTCAATAGCCCTTTTGAATGAATAAGCCAGGCGTCTGTTAGGCTTATAAGAAACTATTAAATCAGCTCCGGCTTCCCGGGCTTTTTCAGCAGTTTTATCAATTGATCCATCATCAATTACCTGGATGAGAACTTCATCAATTCCCTGAAATCCACGCGGAATTTTATGGATAGTTTCGGCTATTTTTTCTTCCTCATTATAAGCCGGGATATTTACTATAAGTCTCATTATTTTTTCTTAATTATTAATTTAGGATCAAGGCAATTAAGATTACATTCAGCATTTTTAGTTCCTTGC
The DNA here is from genome assembly GCA_022709545.1 of Patescibacteria group bacterium. Lineage (GTDB taxonomy): Bacteria > Patescibacteriota > Minisyncoccia > Moranbacterales > GWC2-37-73 > DAOOTD01. The sequence continues at coordinate 330,449 of JAKLIP010000001.1, read as the reverse complement.
TCTACCAATTCTTTCGAACATTCCTCAAGCCTTTTTTGGCAATCCGCCTTGCTTTCATTGAAATAATGGGTGTTAAATTTATATCCGAAATAATTGAGAATAAAGATTCCGACAACAACAATTCCTGCCATCCAAATTATTGATTTTAATAAATGAAACATAAAAATTTAAATTAGTGTCCTATTCCTTTGTATATTATACCATGTTTTGCGATCTCTTCTTTATTAAGACAATTCATTCCGTCAATAATGACTTTGATTTCGTTCTTTTTGAAAGTTTCTGGATTGATTTCAAGAAATTCCTTATGATTTGTTGCCAGGATAAGTGCGTCTGACTTTTCCAATAGTTCGTCAAGAGATTTTACCGTTGAATGCTTTTCGGTATGGGGATCAAAAATTAAAACATCTGCTTTGTGTATTTTTAGGAATTTTATAATCTTTAAGGCTGGTGATTCGCGGAGATCAGCAATATTAGCTTTGTATGAAATACCCATAAGCCCAATCTTTGTCCCATTAAGAGGCATTCTAATTTGGTTAAGAGCATCCTGCAGAAGTTCTACAGTATATTCCGGCATGGAATTATTGACTTTGCGGGCTGTTTTCAAAAATTCATGATCAAATCCGGATGCTTTAGCGCGTTCAATCAAGTAATATGGATCAACCGGAATGCAATGTCCTCCAATCCCTCGGCTTGGCCAATGAGGCATAAAAGCAAAAGGCTTAGTGGAGGCGCCTTTGATGACATCAACAACATCAATGCCAAGTACATCGAAAGACTTTGCCAGTTCATTTACGAAAGCAATATTTATGTCACGGAAAGAATTTTCAACAATCTTTGTTGCTTCGGCTTCGCGGATAGATTTCATTGGCATTATTTCGGCATCAATAACATCACTATAAAAATCTACTGCAGCACCCAATCCTTTTTTAGTGAAAGAACCGACGACGCGGGGAATGTTGGTTACATTCCATTTAGGATCTCCAGGATTAATTCTTTCAGGGCAATGGGCGAGTTCATAATCTTTGCCGATTTCATATCCAGCTTCATCAAACATAGGCTTAATGACTTCTTCACACACGCCAGGGTTAATCGTAGATTCAATGACGATAAGCTGTCCTTTTTTAAGATTTTTTACAATGGCATGAGTAGCGTCTTTAACTGGAGTCAAATCAGGATAATAATTTTCATCAACCGGAGTCGGAACGCACATAATAACAACATCTGCTTTTTGTATTACAGACGGATCATTTGTTGCTTCTACCTTTATATTGGGAAGATTTTTTTCCAGAAAATCCTCTTTTATAGGACTTTTGCCTGCATTAATAAGATTATTTTTTTCGATGTCATTTTCAAGCCCATATACTGTATATCCTTTCAGGGCACATTGAACAGCTAAAGGAAGACCTACATAACCTAAACCTATAATACAAACTGACTGGGATTTTTTTTCCATGAATGATTTTCTTAACAAATTACATCTTACATATTAAAACATCTGCATTAATTATACAAGATGTTTTTCATTTTTCTTTTTTTACTATATAATTAAATCATATGAAAATAGGAATTAATGCGTCATTTTTACGCAAACAAAATACAGGCATAGGCCAGGTAACTGCTAATTTTGTCAAAAAAGTGGCAGAATGTCAAACATTAAAAGACAGAAACCAAAAGTTTGAATACTTTTTATATCTTGAAGAAAAATTGCAAAAAAACATAAAATTACCGGAAAATTTCCATGAAAGAGTTTTTCTTCCGCCATATAAAAGAGACGACATTATACGCTCAATATGGTGGCAAAAATTTATTCTTCCAAAAAAAGCTGCAGAAGACGGATGCAATGTCTTCCTGAGCTTATATCAATGCGCTACAATTATGCCTAAAAACATAAGGCATATTATGGTTGTGCATGACATATTGTTAGAATTTTTTCCCCAATATATTAATAATTTACGTAAAAAATATTTTTGGTATCTTAGCAAACAAGCAATCAAGAAAGCTGACAAAATAATTTCCGTTTCTCATCGTACAGAAAAAGATCTCATCCAACACCTTGAAATCAATCCGAAAAAAATATCTGTTTCCCATGTTGATGTTGATGAGATTTATAAAAGAAACGTTTCGCAATTCGAAAGTCAGCACATTCTCAATAAATACAATCTAGAGGCAGGATATATATATAATGGTGGAGGAATGGAAATCCGTAAAAACACCGAGAATGTTTTAAAAGCCTATAAATTACTTTGGGATAAATACGGACAAAATGGTTGGCTGCCAAAACTTGTTATATCTGGAAAATTAATGCCTGAATTGGCTCCGCTTGTGACAGACGCAAAGAAACTTGTCAAAGAATTGAATTTAGAAAATCGCGTGATACTTCTGGATTATGTTCCTCAGGAGGATTTGCCTGCTATTTATAATAATGCTGTCTTGTTTGTCTACCCGTCTCTCTATGAAGGTTTCGGACTTCCTATACTTGAAGCTATGAATCAGGGAATCCCTGTTATTACTTCAAAAGTTTCCTCGTTGCCTGAAATTGGAAGCGATTCTGTTTTGTATTGTGATCCCAAGAAAGCCGAAGATATAGCGATGGTAATAAAAAACGTCTTGAATAATAATCATCTAAAAGCGGCACTTTCAATGAAAGGCAGGGAACGTGCAAATCACTTTTCTTTCGAAAATTTTTTAGAGAAATTTTTTAACATAATAAAAAATTTGAAGTGATAAATTTTATAGAAAATTTTGCCAGTAAATTTCAAGACAAAATGACAAAAAAATATCTTTTTTTTGCTTGTTTAGTAATAATAATTTTTTTAATCTGGTTTTCTAATATTGGTCTTTTGCCTTTTTCAAATACAATTGACTTCCTGTTTTTTGCCTTTTTGGGTCTTCTTTTTGCCGTCTATCGCCCTGGTTGGGCATTTGTTTTCCTTATTGGATCAATAGGAATGGAAAATGTGAATGTTGCTTCGCAGAATTTCGGTTTATTTGTCAGGCCATATCAGATACTCGGAGGATTGATAGCTGTTGCTTTGGGTGTCAGATTTGTAATGAAAAAAATAAATTTTTATTTTCCGAAATTTGGATGGCATGATGCGTTGCCAATCATTTTTGTTTCTGGAGGTTTTTTGAGTATTCTTTTGGCGCAAAATAAATTAGTGGGGTTTAAACAGTCAGTTGTTGCATTATCTTTTGTAGTTCTTTACTTCTTGGCAAGAATTTACATTCAATCTCTTGATGATCTTAAACGCATAGCCCCTTTTTTTATTGGCGGAGGATTGCTTGTTGCTCTTTATGCGATTTTGCAGAATATTATTTTCATTCAGGGAGGAGATTCTCATGAAATAATGCCTGGCAGGCCGAATGGTACTTTCGCAGAACCTGACTGGCTGGGAATATTTTTGGTATTTTTGACAGCAGCCATTTTTTCTTTAATTTATTATTTTGAAAAAAATAAAAATAAGTTGCTAATTGTAATTTGCTGGATAATTATCACTTTTACTTTCATAGCTTTAATGCTAACCGTTTCCCGCAGTTCCTGGCTGGGTACTTTACTGGTTACGATATTTTTCCTGAAAATAATGCTTACAGGAGGGTTATTGAAAGTGTCCGAATGGGATTGGAAAAAATTTACGCGTGCATTAATAAATGTTATAGCGGTATTAATTATAAGTATTGGTGTTATTTATATTTTCAATCTCTCACGTTTCCAAATTTGGAATCGTGCGGCGAGTACAGGAGGTTTGCAAAAAATAACTGTTGCTTGCATAGCACAAAATTCAAGTGTCCCTGAAAAAATTGCCAATATTAATGAATTAGAAAAATATGGATGCAGGCACATAAATTTGGAAGATATTAGAAAAGAAAAGGATTTAGGAAAAGAAATAAGAGAAATTTACAGGCCGGATCCGAATGTAAATATCCGTGCCGGAATTTACAGAAAATCAATTGAACAAATCAAACAGCATCCGATTTTGGGAATCGGGTGGGGGAATATCAGTGAAGTCTTAGGCACGGATGAACGCGGTGCAGGCCTCAACGCCAGCAATATATTCCTGGAAATTTGGCTGGGGGCAGGATTGATCGGAATAGTTTCATTTTTGTTTTTATTGGGGTATATTTTTATCAAAGGTGCGATAATATTCTTGGATAAAAAAAACGAAGACAAAACTATTGCAGTTTTCCTTCTTCTCGGTTGGGCGGCAGTTGTAGTTCCGAATATTTTCAACTCAGGAATATTCCTCGGATTTTTATGGGTATATCTAGCGATAGCTGTTTCCTTAACTGAAAATAAACAGGAATAATATGCGAATAGGCATCGATATAAGGCTGATAGGCAAAAAAAGGACCGGTGATGAAACGGTAATTTTTAATTTGGTGAAAAATCTGGCTTTGATTGATGAAAGTAATGAATATTTTTTATTTACAGATACGAAAGAAGAAAAAAATATATCGGAAATAAAAAAAGATTTAGGAATTGCAAATAAAAATAATTTTAAAACTGTTTCATTATCAGCAGGGAACAAATTTATTTGGAATGCCTGGGTTTTGCCAAGATATTTAAAAAATAATCCGGTGGACGTCTATCATACGCAATATATTACTCCTTGGTTCGTTCCCAGGGAAATAAAAATTATAACTACAATCCATGATATTTCTTTTAATTTTTTCCCGCAATTCATAAAATTTTCCGATCTGTTTTTTTTAAAAACGCTTATTCCTATAAGTCTAAAAAGAGCCGACAAAATTATTGCCGTGTCGCAATTTACCAGAGAAGAAATAATAAAATTTTACAAAATAGCTCCAGGTAAAGTTGATTATGTCTATAATTCCATCAGTGATGAATTTTTAGATGGCGATATTCCTGAAGAAAAACTAAGAGAGGTCAAGAATAAATATGCTTTGCCTGAAAAATTCATTTTATACATCGGGACATTACAACCTAGAAAAAACATTCCGCAACTAATCGAAGCTTTTGCGCGTATTAAGGATAGGCTGGGAGAGTTTAAGTTAGTAATATGCGGCAATAAACAAGGCCATAATTATGACAGGAGAATAGAAAATTCAATAGAAACAAATGGCCTGAAAAATGAAGTTATTTTTCCTGGATTTATTGAGGAAAAAGACAAAAAATCCGTTTATAAATTGGCTCATCTTTTTGTCTTTCCGTCACTTTATGAAGGATTTGGAATCCCAGTTCTCGAGTCTATGAGCCAAAAAGTACCAGTGGCTGCTTCAGATATACCTAGCTTAAGGGAAATTGCCGGAGATGGCGCTGAATATTTTAATGCAAGCTCCCTTGATAATTTTTCTCAGGTAATGTATAGTATTTGTGTTAATGAAAGACTCAGAAAAGAGGTGATGCAGTCGGGCGCTGAAAGGATCAACTTTTTTTCTTGGAAAAAGTCTGCTGAAAAATTACTTGCAATATATAAGAATTTATAGCATAATTGAGCAGAAATTAATAAGTTAAATAAATCATAATTATGATAGACGAAAATGCAGATTATAAAGAGAATTCGGATAATTCTCTAAAGAAAAAAAAGAAGAGGTGGCTAGCGCCGCTTTTAATTGTTATTGCAGTGTTTGTTTTTGTAGGTGGCTTTTTTGCTTGGAAAACAGGATTTACTTTCAGCAAAATTTCGACTAAGGGCAGTGGAGGATTTTTTGACAGCCTAGCACATGCTATTCCTGGGGTTAAAGATACATTGAAGGGCGAAGAAGAAGATCGCATAAACATTGCTCTCTTGGGCATGCGTGGTGAAAACGATTCTTCTGGTGGTACTCTAGCTGATACGATCATAGTTGCCAGTATTGAGCCAAAGGCAAATAGAATTGCGCTAGTATCGGTCCCAAGAGATTTGTGGGTAAAAAATCCCGGAACACAGAGTTACAGCAAAATAAATGCTGTGCATGCTTATGGGGAAGAAGATGGAAAAGGGCAGGGACTTTCTCAAATGGAAAAGGTTTTGGAAGAGGTTTTGGGTTCGCAGATACACTATGCTGTAAAAATTGATTTCAAAGGTTTTGTTGATTTGGTTGATGCTATCGGTGGGGTAGAAATTACATTAGATAAGCCTTTTGAGGAAGGCGTACAGTTTAACAAGCCACATGTATGTGATTCTTATTTTACTGTTCCAACGGGAGAATATGAAAATAAAACAGTAACATATTTCAGTGAATCATCGCGTACTTACAAAAAGAGAATAGTTGCAAGCTATCCTTTATGTACGGCGCCATCCAGCACATTGGAATGCGGAGGAAATTTTAAATTACCTGCTGGCACTCAAACTTTGAATGCTAAACAAACCTTATGTTTTGTACGTTCACGTGAAACATCAAGTGATTTCGAAAGAGCCAAACGGCAGCAGATAATTATTAAAGAAATTCAGAAAAAAGTGACAAGCATTGGCACGCTAAGTGATTTTAGCAAAGTAAATGCCATTCTTGATGCGCTTGGAAATAATGTAAAAACAGACATGCAGGCCTGGGAAATGAAAAGGTTATATGATTTGTATAAAACGATGCAGAGCCCTCAAATAGCTCAGCGGGTTCTTGAGAATTCCCAAGAAGGGTTGCTATATGTTCCAGCTGAAACACCTGAGAGAGGTTATACTTTGCAACCGATAGGGGATAATTATGATCGTATTCATGAAATGTTTAAAAATATCTTCACTCTTCCTGAGCAGTCGGATATAAAACCAAAATAAGTCTAAAAAACCTAAAATTTCCTGTTAATTCTTTCCTGCATGGAGCTTTCTATTATAGTTACTAACTATGGCAATCCAGAGCTTTTGAGATTATGTCTGGATTCAATTAAGAAATGCGTAACTGGCGTTACGTATGAATTGATTGTTGCTGAAAGTGAAACGAAAGAAAACACAGAAATGATGATGCGTGAGGACTTTCCAGATGTTAAGTTTTTTCCCGACAAAAAAAATATAGGTTTTATGGCTTGCGTCAAAAAGGGAATTGAATACAGCAGTGGTGAATATATATTGATCCTGAATGGTGACATCGTGGTCGGATCAGATGCCGTCCAAAAAATGCTAGATTTTTTAAAAAGTGATTCCTTAATCGGAATGGTCGGACCAAAACTGCTGAACTTCAATGGTACGCTTCAGATTTCTTGTTCACGTTTTTACAAGCCTATCACGATAATATACAGGAGAAGTTTTTTGGGGCGTTTTTCCTTTGCAAAAAAACATCTGGACTGGTTTCAAATGAAAGATTATGACCATAAATCTCCTAAAGAAGTTGATTGGCTAATGGGCAGTGCCATTATGATTTCCCGCGAGGCAATTGAAAAAGTAGGCCTGATGGATCCGCGTTATTTCATGTATTTTGAAGATGTTGATTGGTGCCGCAGATTTTGGGAGAATGGTTATAAAGTTATTTATTATCCATTAGCATTAATGCATCACTATCATGGCAGAAGCAGCGCAAAAGGCGGAATCATAAAGGCTCTTCTGATCAATAAATATGCCTGGATTCATATTTTCAGTGCCATAAAATATTTTAAAAAATTTTGGGGGAAGCCTCTGCCTAAACATAATTGAATTTTTTATGCAGGAAATTGATAACAATAAAATAAAGGAAAATTTTCCGGAAGAATATCAGCAGCACAGAAAAAAAATGATGCGAAGTTATTTACAACTGGGCATTTTGGTTTTGTTTTGCACTGTTTTTTTCTGGATAGGATTCAATAGGGGAAAAATAAGCCAAAACGAAGATATTCCACTGCAGCTTCAGAAAACGGTTTTTACCAATAAGGAAAAAAGTAACAACAATACCATTGATTTCTCTCTTTTTTGGAAAGTATGGGATTTGTTGAAAGATAAATATGTTGACGTGAAAAGCTTGGATGCAAATAATTTATATTACGGAGCCATTAAGGGAATGATGGAAGCTACTAATGATCCGTATACGACATTTTTTACTGCTGAGGAAAACAAAAGGTTCAATGAAGATATTACCGGAAATTTTGAAGGCATAGGTGCGGAACTTGGAATTAAAAATGGCATACTTACAATCATTGCACCACTCCAGGGAACTCCGTCAGAAAAGGCTGGGCTTCGCAGCGGAGACAAAATAATAAAAATTGACGACAAAAATTCTGCGGACATGATGATTGAGGAAGCAGTGAATAGCATACGTGGTCCGAAAGGCTCATCAGTAAAGCTTACAATTTTTCGTGAAGGAGAAAATGATACCCGGGATGTAACAGTGGAGAGAGATGTTATAAACGTAAAAAGCGTATCGATTGACTGGAAGGAAAACAATATTGCTTACATAGAAATAACACGTTTCGGAGATGATACGCTAAGCGGCTTTGCTTCTGCTATTCTGCAAGTCAGGACCAGGAAAGCTAGCGGGCTTATCATAGACCTCAGAAACAATCCTGGCGGATATTTGGATACTTCCATAGATCTGGCCAGTATGCTTTTGCCAAAAGGCAAGATTGTAGTTATAGAGGAAACCAGGGATAAAAATCAGAAAAATATGTATACAAGCGGGGGAGATATGGCCAGCGGAATTGAAACAGTGGTGCTGATAAATGAAGGTAGTGCCAGCGCTTCCGAAATTCTAGCTGGGGCACTAAGAGACAATCGTGACAATGTTACAATATTGGGCAAAAAATCATTCGGCAAGGGATCAGTGCAAGAATTTATTGAATTGCCTCAAAATAATGCGGTAAAAATAACTGTTGGACGCTGGCTGACTCCAAAAGGAGTGCAGATCAACGAGCATGGGATAATGCCTGATAAAGAAGTTAATCTCACTAATGATGATTACAACAATAACAGAGACCCTCAACTAGAGGCAGCGATAACAACATTAAAAGAAAAATTAAACCTTAAATAAAATAACCATCATTTAAATAGACAGTGATTTTTAAAAAAGTGCTGCTTCATAGGCAGCACTTTCTTTGTTCTAAATTTAAAAAGATTTATTTAGTTATAGGGTATCCTTTTTCTTCCCATTTCGGCATTGCACCTTTCAGGACAAAAGGAGAAACCAAAAGCATGTCATACATCTTTACGGATGATTGAAATTCATGAAGTTCGCTTATTCCGACAACCACAACCCTTTTCTCTTTAATTTCCCGGCGTCTTTTTTCCAGATCATCAGAGGGGATGTTTATTGCTCCGGGAATATGCCCTTTAGAATATTCCTCAGCCGTCCTTACATCGATAATGAACATAGGAACATTCTGCTTGAGAGCCTCATTTAATTTTTCTGGCTCAACATAATAAACCTTAGATTGATCTACGAATGAGGTCGGGTCGCCGTAGGTTACTGTTGTTCCTCCGGTCTGTTTCCATAAAAGCATACCTCCAAGTAAAACCAAATAATCTTTGAAATTTTCTTTTTTCAGTTCGTCAACCGTCTTTTTGATGTTTTCGTCATTTTCTTCGGCACCGATGACAATAACCTGCTTGTGCAAATCAATTTTTGAATTCAAAGGAAACTCATCGGGAGTGATGTTTATGGAATCTACGATATGCTCCCTGGCATAAGAATCAAAAGATCTTACGTCGAGCAATACAAGGGGAGTATCTTCTTTAGAGAGAAGCATTTTTTTGTTCAAGTCTTTGACATTAATTGTCGGATAGTCAGGTTTGGAATAGCTTTGTCCGCTTAAATTCAAATCATTTGAAGAGTCTTTGTTTTCAAATAAATTGCTGCGGAACAAAGTAATAAGTATGACAATAAGAATCAGAAAGAAACCTAAAGTTATGACAATTTTTTCTTTTTTTTCGTTGATCATAGAAAAACATTAAAAATCACTGTGTATATTATAGCACATAAATTTTACCCCCACACCAATTCGGCACAGTGCCATAAGCACAAAAAATATCCCTATCAGTTATTTATTTAAAAAAATTAACGCAATACATTTTAATAAAATTCATCTGCTAAAGTACCAGATTGGTGTGGGGGTTTTATTGAAGTATGCTTCCTATAAAACCGGGTTTTCCATTTGCAAATTCCTGGGTCTTCATCTTTTTCTTTCCTTCCTGCTGGATTTCTTTGATAAGAATAATTCCGCTGGCAGCCTGTACAGCGATATCGTTGCCAATTCTGAAAACTTCTCCCTCCCTGTATTTTTCCAAAGCATTCTTTTCCTGAAGAGAAATGGAGATTAGTTTTATGCGGACAGTTTTTGAATCAGTTTTCCAATAAGAAAAAATTCCTGGCCAGGGAGTAAGCGCGCGATAACGGTTATAAATAGATTTGGCATTCCCATTCCAATTTACATGTCCATCTTCGCGTTCAATGAGTTGACAGGAAGTTGCATTTTTGTTGTCCTGAGGCTGCTGTTTGATTTTTCCTTTTGTCCACTGAGGAATTGTTTTCAGAAGCAAATCCGATCCTAAAAGCGAAAATTTTTCCATTAAAGTTTTTGTGTTGTCGTCAGGAGATATGGCTATTTTTTCCTGTGCCAGGATGTCTCCGGTATCAACTCCCTTATCCATCAGCATGATAGTAACGCCCGTTTCTGTTTCTCCGTTAATGAGGGAGTTCTGAACAGGCGAAGGTCCACGATATTTTGGAAGCAGAGAAGCATGCACATTTATAAAACCAAACTTGGGTATGTCCAAAGCTGACTCAGGAATAATTTTTCCATAAGCGGCAACAACCGTCATTTCCGGATTCAATTCTCTAAGTTTCCTTATTGCTTCATCATTAAATTTATCTGGCTGAAAAACAGGAATCTTATGGATTTCTGCCAATTTTTTTACAAGAGGAGAAGCTTCTTCATGCTGGCGTCCGACTTTAGTGTCAGGTTTAGTGAAGACGCCAATAACATGATATTTTTTTATCAGAGATTCAAGTATGGCAGCCGATAATTCAGAAGTTCCCATAAAAACCACTGAAAGATTTGCTTCTTTTGAATGTGGTTTTACTTTGTCTCCTTTTTTATTGGGCATTTTTTTGAAGATTTTTTAATCCTGTTTATAAAAACTATTCCGTCAAGATGATCTATTTCGTGCTGGAAAGCTCTCGCCAGCAAGCCGCGGGCTTTTATTTTTTTAGACTTTCCGCTCTCATCATCATATCTGACCTGAACTTCATGAAATCGCGCAACGGGATAAAACTCTCCCGGAAAGCTCAAGCATCCTTCCTCGCAAGTTTCCTTATTTTTTGATTTAGCTGTGATTTTTGGATTGATAAGCACATAGCGCGTGCCTTCCAGTTCGATTATGCACAAACGCAAACCTATTCCAACCTGCGGAGCTGCCAGTCCGATCCCGTTATTGTTGGAATGCAATGTTTCCGTCATGTCAAAAATGAGCCTTTGGATTTTTTCGTCCATAGGGTCCTTTATTTTTTCCGCTTTTTTCAGCAAAATAGGATCCGGATATTTTTTGATTTCTAAATTCATAATTGTTTTAATATTATCATAAATAAACGATTTTTGTACATAGTTATGCCTATTTTGAGATAAAAAATCCTCATGCGATATGATTTACCGCATGAGGATTGAAAAACAACAACACTACTTTTTTTTGGGCAGAAAAAGTGACTCCGGCGCTTTGGTGATCATGCAATTTGAACTGCCATCGCCAGTTTTGATGCCTGAATACTTTCCGACCCATAAATTACCTTTGCGCTTGAAAGAATAATCAATCAGATCATCCCGGTGTTCGTATTTCTTTGTAAAAGATAATTTATCTTTGGAGAGGACTACTTTATCAAGAGTAGATTCTCCATAATGATCTGACATTCCTCCGATTAAATTTCCTTTAGGGCCAGGAAAAAACATACCAGCGAACATAAATGGGAATATGCCTTCCCGGACAACGATACACATTTGATCTGAAAAATCATTTTTAAATGAAAAACTGCAATCAAATGAAAAAAATAAACCCTGAATAAGATATAACTTTATCTTTTCCATATTTACCTCCCGTTTGTTGTATTATTTAAGAACATTTAATGCTCAAATTAGCATTGGATCAGCATAACAAAAACAATAAAATAGTCAATTTTTATCTAAGCTATTTTTTTAATTTCTCATTTATAACCTTGAAGAAATAGCGCCATTTTTCACCTGTCTTGCAGAGTTCTTTGGTGTCACTCATGGCTTTTTCTACAATTGTTTTTTTGTATTTTTTGCATATCTGAAAAACAGAACTCCGCTTGTTGCCGGGGATGCCTAGTTCCTTGATAACTCTTAGAGCCAGGTCCTGCCACTCAAAAGCTGGCGGCTTTTTGGCTGCTCTCTTGTTCATTAATTCGGAAAAAGATTGAAAACTGTTTTTTGATGGCATGCTTTAATTGTACCAGCATTCGCTTCTTTTTCAAAAGAGGATTGGCATTGACATTTTCTCAAAAATATGCCATCTTAAGGTGTTGTTTAAAGATGCCGCTTGGGGAAAGGAGGCGATGGAACAGTGGCAAAAGGATTTGCAATAAAAAATTCTGAAGGAAAATTCCTGAAGAAAAACGGGGAGTGGGAGGAAGTCACTGTTTATGACGCCTACGTATTTCCCGGAAGCCTGGGAGACATCGGCGGCTTTATAGCAGTGAACGGGCTGGATATAGATTGCGAGATTTATTTCATAATGAAAGGAAAAGAAACTATTATCCAGCGGATGAAAAAAATAGGTCCCGAAACATACAAATTTCTTCCCTTGGAAGAAAAACAAACCTAAAAACTGCCGGTCGGAAAAAATTTTTAACGGCAGTTTTTTTATTGACAAATCCGGGGCGACGTGCTATCATTGACCGTTGTTCTTTGATGAAAATCAGGGAGAAAATATTGGACAAAAACAAACAGGCATTGTTTTCTAGGAGGTAGAAAATGGAAGTTGTTGGCAGTCCCAGACGGAAGGGCAGAGAAAAGGCGTTTAATCTTTTGGAAGAAAATATCGCTGTCATGTTGGTTGATATGCAGGAGGATTTTGTTAAGCATTTGAGAAGAGGAGAAGCTGACCGTATAATTCCCAACCAGCTGGCAATCCTCAAGCGGTGCCGCGAACTCAGCATCCCGGTAGTTGTCCTGGAATTGAGAGTCAAGGAATTCGGGAAGACCATCAAAATCCTCATGGATGAAATTTCCAAAAATCCATCCAAATGGGTAATCGAAAAGGATTTCGACGATGGCTTTTACCTGACAAACCTTGATTCATCCCTGAAATATTTAAATATTAAAAAAATATTTATAATGGGGATAAACGCGGATTTTTGCGTAAGGGATACTGCCAGGACTGCGATCAAGCTGGGGTACAAAATAGTAACCAGTGGGCATGTCATTGCGGGCCAACCAGATCACAGCAAAAACAACAGCATCATCTGGTTCGCGAACAATGGCAGTTGCGTCAGCAACATCGCCAGGTTTGTGGGAAAATAACCTAATATTTTTTATCCGCCTCGTAACTCATAGCCGGCCCGTAAAACATAAGCCGGCTTTTTTTGTGGCTTGAATGATTTAAAATTTTTAAAAATAAAATATTTATAATAAAAAAACACCCGGACGCGGTATAATGTTATACCGGCCGGGCGTTGTCCTTTACGGATAAGCAATGACCGTTAATCGCTTATCTGGTGCCAGAAATGAAAGAACTTCTTCGACATCATTCGTGCTGATTTTTTTCCTTTCCCTGATCGTTTCACTCATCGGAATAATCCGTGAAAAATGGCCGATGTCACTCATTGAGTTTTGGCAAATTTTCGAATATGAACTATCAATGAGCAGCGGATCATTGATAGCTAATTCCTTCACCTGTTTGAACAATTTTTTGTTGCCGGGAGTCTTTTTGATGCATGAGTCAACCAATTTTTCTATATGGGGCAGAAAGTCTGTTTTCAAGGGAATCTCTATTTCAAACTTGTACAAATCCTGAAAACTATCATAACCAGTGCCTATTTCATACGACCACCCTCTTTTCTCACGAATTTCCTGAAAAAGCATTTTTCCAAGAAGATTTTTGAAAAAGTGCATCTTTTCCAAGCTTATTCCTCCGGGCAAAGCCACATAGGATTTGTAGGTTCCGTGCTGCATAGCGTTTTCCTTGCCGAACAACATCGACATTTTGATATCAAACCTTGTCATGGCTGAGTAATCAGGAACGCACGGTTCCGGTGAAAAATTTCTTCGGCCCGGCTTTGACTGACCAAAGGGGCTCTTCATTAAAAAATCGGCAATAACTTGCGGAGGCATTTTTCCAATAGCCACAAGGCTCATATTGGCCGGAACATAGAAACGATCGAAAAATCTTTGCAGATTTTTTTTAGTTATGTTCCTGATTCCATCAAGATCTCCGAGCGGTCTCAGGAAATTGGCCAGGCGATGATTGGGGAAAACACATTTTTGCACAAAAAGATCAATGTCGCGCAGAGCCTCATAAGGATGGCAGAGATAATATTCTTGAATAATAATATCTCTTTCCAACTCAATGTTTTTCGAAAGCTTCGCGTTAAGCAGCATTTCTCCGAAAATTTGCAAAGTCTCGCGTATTCTTTTGGGAACAGCCTGGCATTTGCATGTATAATATGTTTTCAGATAATCAGTACTGCCTAGATCGGCAAAACCTCCTTGTTTTTGAAAATGTAATTCAATTTCTTCTTTTTTCCAACCGGAAACATTTTCACTGACGCAGTGCTCGACAAAATGAGCAATACCGCTTTTTTCGAAAATGTCCTCACGGGCGCCGGCATGGATTATGAAGCCAAAAATTTCGAAATCCCTGTCTACCTGTGAAGCAAACAGACTTAATCCATTCGGCAAAATTATTTTCTCGAAATTGCTATATGGATCCCACATTGCTTTTTATCTCCCTCCTTTAATTTTATAAGAACTTCTTATTTTTGTTTTAACAAAGCACTATAGCACAAAATTGAGTTGTAGTCAATACTGCCCAATTGGTTATTGACACGGGATTAATTCCATGCTATCCTGTAAGGCTGTATTTTATAAATTTAAAGGAGGTGAAAAATTGAGAAAAATTACGTGTAGTTTGTTGCTTTCCCTTATGGTTCTTTTTGCGTATGCCAATCCAGTTTTAGCCAGCAATGAACTGGCCGGAATGGTAGTCGTGATTGATCCGGGACATGGGGGGCAAGATCCGGGTGCGCTTGGTTTTTTTAACAAAGATGGAAAAAAACATCGAATAACCGAAAGCGCTTATTGCTACGATGTAGCTTTACGTCTGGAAAAGATCCTGAAGAAGAAAGGGGCCTTAGTAATCAAAACAACCAGGAATGGTTCTTGGTCTAGTCCGATTGCTAATAAGCCGAACGAGGTTATACGCGAAAATGGGAGGGCAGTTTTTACTTGGGACAATACACTAGTCAAAGCTGGTCCTAATGGTCTTTACCACAGAGTCGCAGTTGCCAATAATGCGCTCAGAAAATTTGGTATGCGCCGGGTAGTATTTATTTCTGTGCATTTTGATGTTTTAGGGCAAAAAACGTTGGAATCGGCGCGGATAATAACTGGAAAGAGTGCCAATGATCTAAGTAGTTTGTTGGAGGATGAACTGGAAAATGAGCGCCGGGTTAGCAATATCGGAAAACCCGTCGTGAAAAATGGCGATAAGGCACATGGAATAAAGCGTATTTATGTTCTTGGAGATACTAATCGCATAAAACAGAAAGTTTTAATTGAATTAGGAAATTTCAAGAATGAAAAGGATCTTTGGCGGATCCGCGACTACAAAGTTCGTGAGAACTATGCCCAAATTGTGGTTCGGGCGTTGATCCGGCTCAATGCTCAACCTATAAGGCGTTAGTCATAGCGCCTTTGCAATTAAGGCTTAGGGGGTTTCTTGAATAAGAGGCTCCCTTTTTTTGTGGCTTGAATATAAATAAAGATAGGGATAAAATAAAAGCAAGAAAGAGGAGCAAGGGAAGTTCTTTCAATAGTTGTTTCAAATCATAAGGGAGGAACTTTATTTTTCAGGAGGCATGAATGAAAAAGAAAAAAGATTATTATGATTATGATAATAATGAAAATGCAAACGGAAGAAGAACAACCAAGCATCATATTATCCCACGTTCCAGAGGAGGAGGAGAAAGGAGGAATAATACAGTAAAACTTCCCGAAAGATACCACATAGCTTGGCATACGTTTTTTGGAAATCTTACTCCCAAGGAAGCTATTCATTACATGCGAATCATTTTTTCAAAAAATGGTAAAAAGCATGGAAAATGGACGATGGAAGATCTTTATGAACTTCAGCTCAGTATCCAAAAGAAGAATGACAAATTCAGGAGATGATCTCCAAAAGAGGCTATCACAAAAGTGATAGCCTCGTCTTTTTAATGCGCACAGAAGTCAGGTTTTTAGAATTGACAATCTGTCTCTGATGCAATATATTGTATTTTGAAACAAAAAGCATTTGATTATAAGGAGGAAGAAAAATGAAGCGATATAGAATGCCAAGAGTTACAAGAAGGTTTGAGGTGACGTCAACGGAATTAATAACAATTCCGAACACAAGAAAAGAAGAGCTGATAGTTAATGTCATGATTGATGGGGGAGAAGTGCCGATATCAGCTGATAAGCAGTTCCGGAAAAAGTTTCAAAGACCAGGCAAAAAATATGCCACGCTCAATACGACGCGGTTGCAGACAATCGGGGAAACCAGGCCGAGGGAAATTGAGGTGGAATATACCGGACACATGGATTGCCCTTTCCGCTTTTTGGGCAGAGAAATAGATGCCTGGTTTGAAAGAGTAAAACAGGCGATGAAAAAGTGAATGAAAAACGCAACTGCGTGTGGGGACTTCTTGAATAAGGAGTCCCTGTTTTTTTGTGGCTTGAAGAAGAGGGGGAAGGGGAGTAAAATAAAAACATAAATCTAAAAATCAAAAATATGAAAATGGAAGACCAAATCAACAGGTGGCTTGAATCTGGAATCATAACACAGGAGCAAGCCCAGCAGATGTTCTATGATGTAAGTCAGGACAATAAAGAGGAGCGCTCCAATAAATTTATCGTTGCTGTTTCCACAATCGGATCAGTGTTGCTTGGCATCGGGGCAATTCTTTTTGTTGCTTCAAATTGGAGTGTCATCAATGATTTTTTTAAAATTTTAATTTTAGTGGGCAGTACCTTGGGGACATATTACTTGGGATATTTGTTTAAATATGATAAACAAAATTTGCCAAAAGTTGGAGCAGCCTTATTTTTTCTCGGGGCACTTCTTTTTGGAGCAAGCATATTTTTGATTGCACAGATGTATAATATTAATGCAAACAACCATGTTTTACTTTTGATATGGCTAATAGGCGTGCTTCCGCTAGTGTATGCTTTTAACTCGGAATCAATTGCCGCACTATCAGCAATGCTCCTCCTGACTTGGATCGGATTTTTTATTTTTAGAAATGGCGATCCAAGCACATTCATGTTTCATTCACTGCCTGTCATTTATTTAACATCAGGCGCATTGCTCCTCAGTCTTGGGGGATTGCACTATTTCAAGCCAGACTTGCAGAAAGTGGCAAGAGTCTTTAGGTTGGCAGGTCTCGAGGTGGCCATGATTTCGCTTTTTCTTCTAACTTTTGAATTTTTTTCCAAAGAATATAAAGAACATATTCATGCATATTCAGCGGGAGCCGGAGATATGTCCACTCAATTGGCTATAGGCGTTGTCCTATTTTCAGTGTTGGCAATCATAGGCCTTGTGGTGAATTTATTTTTTAATCCTTCTGAATCAGAAACCAACGAGCTTGAAAGCTATGTGTCACTAGGGCTGGTCGGGTTTACATTGTTTTTCTTTTTCTTTCCATCCGAGTCAATCATATATACCTTGATATATAATTTAATTTTTGGCTTACTGGCATTGTTCTTCATTTTCATCGGTTACAATAAATCAGATATTAAAATTGTTAATGTCGGAATTTTTTGGATGTCTGTTTTTATCTTCGCGAAATATTTTGATTTTTTCTGGGATTTATTGGACAGATCGATATTCTTTATAATCGGAGGACTAATTTTAGTGTTGGGCGGAATAGCGCTTGAAAAAAAGAGGAAACAGCTCAAAGAAAGTTTTGTCCAAATTAACCAGGAAAGCTTATGAATAAAAAAAACATTTTTTTGATAATCGGTGTTTTCTGGATAGTGCTGATTGCCGGATTCATAGGCATTAAGGAGTTTACCTTAAGAACAGGAACTGAAGTGTTGCTGAAAACGCTGCCTGTTGACCCAAGAGATTTATTCAGGGGTGATTATGTCGTTTTACGATATGAAGTCAGCACAATAAATGAAAATACGTTTTTGCCTAATGCTTCAGCTTTTAAAGTTGGTGACAGTGTCTATGTGCTGCTGGATATTGGTAGCGATAAGATTGCAAAAGCTAAGAGCATAAGCAAACAAATCCCAGAAGACAGCTATTTTATGAAAGGTACGGTCAAGAACGTTTTTGGAAACAAACTGAACATAGAATATGGTATTGAAAGCTATTTCGTGCCAGAGGGTAAGGGCAGAGAAATAGAAAAGAATATAGGCAATATTTACGCTAAAATAGCAATTGATAAATTTGGAAACGCTGTAATAAAATCGTTGGTTTTAGACGGAAAAGAAATAGACTTAAATTAGTGCCTTGTTTAAAGTAGAATAAAAGTATTAAGTAACATCTTCAGTAACAAAATTATGAAGATAAGAAAAGCTAATAAAAAGGATATCGAAAAGCTGGTGGAAATGAATGCACGCTTGTTTGATTATCATGCCAAACTTGATAAATATTACCGCTTGGGCAAAGAAACTAAAAAAGACTACAAAAAACATCTAAAAAATGTCATCTCAACAAGAAAATACCGGATACTTATTGCTGAAGAAAATGAAAAGCCAGTCGGTTTTCTGGCAGGCCGGATCGACAAGCCTCGCTCTTACGCTAAACCGAAAAAGATAGGAATGATAAGTTCGGCTTTTATTCTTCCGAAATATCGCCGGATGGGGATTGGCAAATTGATGTTTGAGGATTTTTTAAAGTGGTGTCAGGATAAAAAAATTAAAAACATCGAGCTTTCGGTAGACTATCGAAATCAAATTGGCGGAAGCGCGTGGAAAAAGTTTGGTTTTAAGGATTTTATGAAAAGAATGAGACTGGATTTATAGAAAAATAACACCTAGCCCCGGCATTTGTCGGGGTTTTTCTTTACAAAAAGTTCATAGTTTGTTATATAGAAGTAACGTTCAGTCGAACGTGTTTTTTAAAAAAAATAGCAATAGCAATGAGGAGGAATTCGTATGCTTGTAATTTTTGATTGTGACGGAGTATTGCGGTCAGTGTCATGGGGAGCTCTTTATGAGGCTTATCTGGAAATTTGTAAATTTATCAACAAAAATCCGAGTGATTTTTTTCAGGACTTTGAGGATTTCAGGAAATGGCTCAATTCTGACTGGCAGGAAAACCTGGAGCGCATGGGCATTTGTCGGGGAAGTGATACTTCGGAAATAAACAAACTTTTTCACAGAGTCTATGATTCTCAAATACACCTGTTTCCCTGGGTGGGAAATGTGCTGGGAACTCTTTCTGCCAAACATCAGTTGGCCGTTCTTTCCGGCAGTTCTGCAAACAGTGTGTCTAAATCTCTAAACGGCAATGCCCATTTTTTTAAGATGATCATAGGTCATGAACACGTAAAGAATGTCAAACCGCACCCCGAAGGAGTTCATCTGATCACAGAAGCTTTTCAGGCTGATCCTTCCAAAACGATTATTATAGGTGATTCAGATGCGGACATCTTGGCTGGCAAAAATGCCGGTATCAGGACTGCTGGAGTAACCTGGGGCATAACTCCTCCTGAAAAAATGAAATCTTGTGATCCGGATTTTCTATTCGAGCACCACAAGGAATTGCTGTTAATTTAAGTTTTTAAAAAATGTTTTCCAAACCCTTGGATCTCCGCAGATTTCCAAGGGTTTTTTCTTTTTGCCAAAGGTAATTTTTGGGAGTAAAATTAAATTGTTAAGTAACAAAATTATGGATTTTGAAAAATTAAAAGAAAGTAAGCGACCAATAGAAAACCTACTTAATGTTGAAGTTGAAACCGAACGGCTTAAATTAAAACCAGTGTCTTTGGAATATAAAGATATGATTTTTTCAGCATTTACTGATGAAGTAACAAAATTCATGTTTCCTTCAACGCCGAAGCAAATAGAAGATACTGAAAAATTTATCAAAGATTCAATAGATGAAATGGAAAAGGGTATAAATTTCTTAATAAGCATTTTCAATAAAGAGACAAATGAATTTTTAGGCGGGGGAGGAATTCATGATTTGAATACAAAAACTCCTGGATTGGGGATTTGGATAAAAAAATCAGCTCATGGAAACAAATATGGAAGAGAGGCGATTACGGGACTTAAGGAGTGGGCTGATAAAAATTTAGACTACGAATATCTGTTGTATCCTGTTGTGAAAGAAAACATTGCCAGCAGAAAAATCCCAGAATCACTGGGCGGAAAAGTAGTAAGAGAATTTATAAAGAAAAAACAAAATGGAGAAGATATGGAATTGGTAGAATATAGAATTTATAAGTAACATTAAAAAACGGGTGATTATAAAAGTAAAAAATAAATTATTTAATTTGATATAAATTTATGGCCAAGAAGCAACTGTTACCATTTATAAAAAACGAAGACTTATATAAACATGTAAAAATGGTTTTAAATGTTGCAAAAAACGCAACAAATAATGCTGAAAAAAAAATTTATAGTAATGTCATAGATCCATTCTCTGCATTATTTGATGCATCAAATCAAAACATATCATTATCTGAATGGATAAAACAAGAAAAATCGAGACAAACACAGAAAACACTCCAAAATGCTATAGGTGAATTTCATCAAAATATATTGGGGTCAATGTCTGGATGGGAAAATTTAAAAACTGGTTCAGTTTCAGATCTTTCTAATAAAAATAAAAAAATAATTGCCGAAGTAAAAAATAAATATAATACAACGAAAGGTAATCACAAGACGGCAATTTATGATGACTTCAAAAAATTACTTAAAAAAGATTACAAAGGATACGAAGCGTATTACGTAGAGATTATACCTAAAGGACGAAATGTTTATAATAAGCCTTTTACACCTCCAGATAATCGAACGGGGAAAAGAAGACCAAAAAATATAAAAATCAAAATAATTGATGGTAAAACTTTCTATGATTTAGCTAGCGGCTATCCTGAATCTCTAAAGCAATTATATTTAGCTCTTCCAACTGCAATTAGTAATGTATTGGGAAAAAAGGTAAATAAAGTAAAATCTAATGAATTCGTAGCTCTTTTCAAAAAAGCTTACTAAGAAACTATAAATTAATAACCCTTGCATAATGCAAGGGTTATTTGTTATAATAGAACTATAACAAATAATGAAAACAAAAAATGGATCAAACAATGACAATTTCTGATGCAGCTATTCAATTGGGTGTTTCAGCAGACACAATAAGACGATGGGACAAAAAAGGTCTCATTAAGGCTGATCGTTCAGACTTAAATTATCGCCTATTTAATATCGAAGAAATAAAGCGCATTTACAATAAGGTTTCAGGGACTTTTACTGCGAATAATTATAAAATACTTAAAGATAATAAAAAAACTAAATATACAACGATAGAACTTTTTGCAGGAACTGGTGGTACTGCTATTGGTTTTGAAAATGCAGGATTAAATCATGTATTGCTTAATGAATGGGATAAAGATGCAGTCGAAACTCTTAAAATCAATAAACCAAAATGGAATGTAATTGGTGGTGATATTGCGAACGTAGATTTTAAAGGAATTAAAGCGGACATAGTTCAGGGAGGGTTCCCTTGTCAAACATTTAGTTATGCTGGGAAAAAAATGGGTTTTGAAGACACAAGAGGAACGATGTTTTTTGAGTTTGCGCGATGCGTGAAAGAAGTTAAACCAAAAATTGCAGTTGGTGAAAATGTAAGAGGATTGCTCAGGCATGATAATGGTAAGACACTTAGTACGATGGTAAAAATAATGAAGGATCTTGGATATAAAGTGCAATACAGAGTTGTTCGATCACAATATTTAGATGTTCCTCAAAAAAGAGAGCGACTTATTATTATTGCCATTAGAAATGATTTGAAAATTCCGTTTATTTTTCCAAAAGAAAAAGATTACACAATTTCAATAAAAGAAGCCTTAAAAAATTGTCCGAAATCAGCAGGGCAAGAATATCCAGAAAAAAAGAAAAAAATACTGTCTCTTATTCCGCCCGGAGGATATTGGAGAGATTTACCCGTAAAATTACAGAAGGAATATATGGGAGCAAGTTTTTATATGGGAGGTGGAAAAACTGGTATGGCGAGAAGATTATCATGGGATGAACCAAGTCTAACACTTACTTGTAGCCCAGCACAAAAACAAACAGAAAGATGCCATCCTAAAGAAACACGTCCATTGACTGTTAGAGAATATGCGCGCATACAAACTTTTCCAGATAGCTGGAAATTTCAAGGATCAACTTCCTCACAATATAAACAAATAGGAAATGCGGTTCCATGCAATCTCGGTTATCATATAGGAAAATGTTTAATTGCGATGCTTGAAAATAAACCAGATTTAAAAACAATGGAAATTGTTTATCCAAGTAGTCAGAAGAGTTTATTTTAATACCCAATTGAAGCAAAAAGAGGCTGATTTGTGCTGTGGATAAATAGTGATGTATCAACACTTTACAAATTTTACAGATGTGATATAATAGAAAAAAGGAAAGTGGAAAAATTGCCGCAATTCCAAACACAAAAACGAAAGAATTTTATTAATTAGTCCGGCATTCTGACAAATACCAAATCGAAACCAAAAAGAACTTAATATTTTTAAAGTCCAGTTTGATTTTAAAGAGGAAGTTGAAAAGTATGTTTGTGACAGCACATATTTTTCAATTTCCTTTTTTTTGTTTAAAAATATATTCCATGAACAATTATGAGATAATTAATATCAAGGCAGAACATATCGCTTTAGATATTTATAAAATTACAAAAGAAATTCCATCATCTATAATCTCACTGGTTAAATGGGTAGAGGAAGCTTTTGATGTAAAAATAGGTAGCATATCTTATACTGCAAATCTTAGTAATGGTCATTCCGGACTTGTTTATTTTGATCCAGCAACACAAACTTATAAGATTTGGTTAAATGCAAAAGAACCAGAATTTAGGCAAAGATTTACTTTATGTCATGAAATTGCTCATATTATAAGAAATAAAGATTTAAAGTATGGATTATCTGATGGGGATATATATTCCAAATGGGGAGAAGAAAGATTTTGTAATCGATTTGCAGCTGCATATTTAATGCCAGCGGAATTATTTATTCAGAAATGGAGGACAGTAAAGGAACCTATTTTTTTAAAGAAAGCAAGGCTGTCTAGTTTGTTTAAAGTATCTGGCGAGGCAGTATATATTAGGGCACAAGAATTAAAATTGGTTTAATTTTTTTATTCTAAAAAGGAGGTGAAAATAAAATGACGAAGAAAAAAGCAAAAAAGAAAGTTGCAAAAAGTTCAGGCAGTTTTTTATTAAGGTCTTCAAGAAGAATTAAAAGATATGTTTGCCCAAACTGTAATTCTGACAAGCCAACGGTACGAGGAAAATGTCCAATATGTGGATATAGGGGATAATTTTTTAATTATAGAAAGGTAGGTGATAAAAATGGAAAAAAGATATAGAAGTGCTAAAACAGGGCTCTATGTTTCTGAGGAATATGCGAAAAAACATAAAGACACAACAGTTGCAGAAACGGATAAAAAGCCAAAAAAGAAAAAATAAAGGTCTCCTTGGAAAATGCGACTGAGTCGGACGCGTTTGATCGGCATAATTATTTGCTGAGATGACGGCCTAAAAGCGCAACCTTCTACAAAAACACCGCTATCGCGGTTGTTTTTGTTTGGTGATATAATCAAGGCAGGCAAAAATTAAAGTAATTTTATGCAGAATGATGAAGTAAAAAAAATTGTAAAAGAGAGTTATACAAAAATCGCCAAGGGCAGCGGGTATTCTTGCTGCGGGGCGAAAAAGGAACAGGAAAGAATTGCCGAAGAAATCGGCTATGCCAAAGAAGATATCGCCAAATTTTCCGAAGCGAATTTGGGACTGGGTTGCGGCAATCCGGTGGCTATGGCGGAAATGAAAGAAGGGGATGTTGTTTTGGATTTGGGATCAGGCGCGGGATTCGATTGTTTTCTGGCAGCCAGAAGAGTGAAAGAAACAGGCAAAGTGATTGGGGTGGATATGGTTCCGGAAATGGTGGACAAAGCCAAAGCGAACAGCGAAAAATATGGATACGAAAATGTTGAATTTAAACTAGGCGAGATTGAAAGCTTGCCGGTGGAAGATAATTCGGTGGATATAATTATCAGCAACTGCGTGATTAATTTATCACCTGACAAAGATAAAGTTTTTGCCGAAGCTTATCGAGTTTTAAAAAGCGGAGGAAAAATGTTTGTTTCCGATATTGTTCTGCTTCAGGAATTGCCGGAAGAAATTAAAAATAATAAAGAACTTTTATCCGGCTGTGTAGCAGGAGCGCTTCTCAAAGATGACTATGTTTCAAAAATTAAAAATGCCGGTTTTGCAGTCGAAATACTTTCGGAAGATTTGGATATCAGCAAAAAACAATATTCCGGCATGCCGCTGGAAAGTTTGAAAATAAAAGCGATTAAAAATTAATATATGAGTAAAAAAATTTTTATTATTGTTTTGCCTTTACTGATACTGGCAATTTTTGCCGTTGGTTTTTTTTGGGGGCGCACTGAAATAATAAAAAAAGAAAATATTACGAAGCAGGAAAATGTTGTCCAAAAAGCAGCCGAAGAAGAGGTGCCGGTCAATGTGGTTCAGGAAACAGTCGTGCCGGAAATCCCTGTTATTATTCCGGAAGAAGAAAAAAGTGAAAATTCAGAAAATAAATTTACGTTTGCAAAACTCGGAGACACGCAAAGATTCAACGTGAACGATAAAAACGGAGCATTGCAGAAAGCTGTTGCAGAAATAAAAAAGCAAAACGTTGATTTTGTGGTTTCAACAGGAGACATCATTTCCGGTTGCGGATCTGAATGCGCGGAAAAATTAAAAAACTGGAAAAATGTTATGGGTCCTTTGGCGGGGAAAATATATGTGGCTATGGGTAATCATGACAGATCTGATGAAAATAAATCCGACAAAGTTTTTCAGGATTCTTTCAATTTTCCAACCAATGGTCCAAGCGGTTATTCTGAATTAGTCTATTCTTTCGACTATAAAAATTCCCACTTCGTTTTTCTCAATAGTGAAAAACCGGAAGAAAATTTGATTGATTCCAAGCAGCGCAATTGGCTGGAAAGTGATTTGGCAGCGACGCGGAAGGAGAATAAATTTATTTTTTTCCATGCCCCGGCCTATCCGCTCAGCAGCAAGATTGGTGAAAGTCTGGATGAGCATAAGAAAGACCGGGATGCGCTTTGGGCCATCTTCAAAAAATATAACGTGACGGCCGTTTTCAATGGCCATGAGCATATTCATAGTCGCAGAAATGTTGAGGGTATTTGGCAATTTGATTTTGGCAATACAGACTCTTTTGATCATGAATTGCCAAAATCAGGGGCGGATTTCTCTTATAGAGGACAAGCTTTCGGAATTGTGGAAGTTAATGGAAGAAACATTAAGGTTAAAACCATTTCCGTGGATGGAAAAATCATCAATGAATTTTCTTTTTCCAAGTAATTCCAAATTTTTTTGTTCATATATTTTGACAAGCAGGCAATACGGTGCTATTTTAATTGGTTCCTTTATAATTTATAAAAATAAAACAATTATCAATGGATAATGAAAGGGGGTTCCAGATGCGATTAAAGGGGCTGTTTAAAAAAGAAACAAGCATGAATTCGAGGGCAATAGGCATGATGCACGAGGAATTCAATGGACTATTGGACAATGAGCGATTCATCCATTACGTGGGAATGACAAAACCTTTTACACCTGGCGTCAGAGAATGCATGTTTACCGTGCAGTACAGGCATTTTAATCCGCAAAGCCAGCAGAGCGCGCTTTTTTTTATGCACACGATCCGTTGGGCTGGTAAGTTAATTTTCCAATGAAACGCCAAAAAGGCCGCATGACAAATTCAAAGCGGCCTTTTTCATTTGGTGCTATAATAAAAGCAGTGCAGAAATGATTAAATAATTAAATCGGGAAAAAATATGAAGCATAAAGATAAGTTTAACGAGATTTCTTTTATGACTGGCAAAAACAAAACTGCACTTAGCCATTTAGGTGAGTGGTCCGTAGTTGATTTTGATAAGATGAAAGATAATAAAGGTAAGGTATATTATGCGAAAAAATTAAAAGACCTTCTATGTTATCGGGAAAAAATTAAACGGCCGCTTTTTACTAGAATTGGAAACTTCGATGTCTGCTATTATTTACCGGTTATTTTATATAATCCAAAAACCATGCAGTCCATAATGACTTTAGCTGTGGCCGATACCGGTGCTGATTCCTCTTCTTTCAGCAGTGAAATAGCTGAAGCAATCGGAATTGATTGGAAAAAAGGGAAAAAGGTCAAAGGTTTCGAAAGCGAAAGGCTCATTCCATTTTACGCTTATCGAGTCAAGATTCTCATGAGTATTTTAAATGATAAAAATATTTATGAAGAAAAAATTGATTTTACAGAAAAAAAGCATGCGGTTAATATAGTAGGTTATATTGGTTTTTTTAATCATTATGAGGTTGTTTTTCATCCCAAGTACAGAATGAAATATAAGTTTATAAATAAATAATTAATTATTTACTCATTTTTAAGGTATATGTCTGAATATTATAATCCAAACAGGGATGCTTCCTGGAACTACGGAGGAAAAAATTGGAAATTGAGCCGATCAAAAATCGATTTGTTTCTGGAATGTCCGAGATGTTTTTATCTGGACAACAAACTGGGTGTGAAACGAGTGCCAGGATTTCCGTTTTCCATAAACAGTGCAGTGGACTATCTTTTGAAGCAGGAATTCGATTCCTATCGGGTAAAAAATGAGCAGCATCCTCTGCAGAAAGAATATGGCATTGATGCCCGGCCGATGTCGCATGCCGAACTTGATGAGTGGCGGAGAAATTTCGGCGGCGTGAAATATCTGCATGAACCGACCGAACTTCTGGTTACAGGCGCGATTGACGATTTGTGGATCAATGGTAAAGAAGAATACATTGTCGTTGACTACAAGGCGACAGCCAAGGATGAAGCAGTCAAAGCTCTGGACAAGGAATGGCAAAATGGCTACAAGCGCCAAATGGAAATCTATCAGTGGCTCTTGCGTCAGAATGGCCTGAAAGTTTCCGATACCGGCTATTTTGTTTATTGCACAGGTAAAATGGACCGACAGGCTTTTGATAAAAAAATAGAGTTTGATATTAATTTGATTGAACATAAGGGCGATGATTCCTGGGTGGAAAAAACGCTTTTTGAAATCAAAAAATGCCTGGACAGCGATCGGATTCCAAAATCAGGAGCGGATTGCGACCATTGTGCCTATTGGAACGCCAGAAATAAAATAGAAAAATAATTAATAAATAAAAATATGAAATATAAAAATTTCAAAGTTTTCTTTCTAATTTTTTCAGTGGCAGGATTTTTATTTTCAGGATATATGAGTTGGATTAAAATGTTTTCTTCTGTCTGTGCTTTCGGAGAAACATGCCCGCTGTTTCTGGGATTCCCAGCTTGTTATTTCGGATTTATAATGTTCTGCTTATTGCTTATTTTTTCTTTGCTTCTGTTTTTCAATAAATGGAATGTCGAATCTTTGTCAAAATCACTATTCTTTTCTTCATTTGCCGGTGTAATTTTTTCTGGATATTTTTCGATAGGGGAATTGCCTTTATTTTTGCAGAATGGACCAAGCGCATACTTTTTCGGCCTTCCAACTTGTGTCATGGGTTTTTTATTTTTTATTGCTATTTTTATCGTTTCCATAATTTTTAGAAAAGCTCTTTTAGTTTCTGCTTAATAAATTAATAAATAAAAATATGAACAACGCATACAATTGGTATTCAACTTTAATAAAGCCATCCTGGTCTCCGCCCAGCTGGATTTTCGGTCCCGTCTGGACAGTTTTATATATCATCATAGCGTTCACATTCGGGACGGTTTTTTTGAAAACTTTCACCGGCAAATTGCCTTGGATGGTGGCTTTGCCCTTTGCGCTCAATCTGGTTTTCAATTTTGCTTTCACTCCTTTACAGTTCGGACTCAAAAATAACTATCTGGCTGCGGGCGACATTCTGCTGGTTTTGGGAACTCTTATTTGGGCGCTGATCGCTATCTGGCCGCATTATCGCTGGATTGTCTATGCTAATGTTCCTTATTTTCTCTGGGTTTCTTTTGCTACAGTCTTGCAGCTGACAATAACTTATCTGAATTTAGGCAAATAATTCTATCTAATTATGCGGGTTTGGGACATACATCCAAAACATCTTTGCCGGAAACACCTTTTGGCGGAACACAGGGAACTTCATGGTCTTTGGAATATTCTGACCAAGCACGGCGGAAAAGGCGGATATTCCCGCCATCCGGAAACGCTCCGATGGGTCGGCAAACAGAAGGCGCTTTTTGAAAGGCACGAGACCCTGATCCGGGAATTTTTGCGGCGCGGCTATCATCATCATTCTCCCTTGGACAAAAAACTGGCTGTCGGACAAGGCGGACAAAAAGTTTTCATCAACACCATTGCGGAGCAGAAAATAATTCTCCGCAAGAAACCCTGTGACTGCTTCCTGCATCTCAAATAAATCATTGGATGACTCCTTTTCAAAAAAACTAAAAAATCATATAATTTAAACATAATTTTAAAAAACAAAAATATGCTTAACAAAAAAATCGCCAGCGAAATTGCAATCGGAATTATTTTGCTCGTGGCTATTATTATCGGTGCAATTTTCTGGTGGCAGGGAAAAAGCATCAGCCAACAGCCGATAGTAAACAATAATAAATCAGTAAAACCAGTTGCAAATCAGATAGTGGTTGATGAAATTGCAGGTTGGCAGACATATGCAAATGCAGAATATGGATTCGAGTTTAAATATCCAAAAGATTGGAAAGCAAACATTGCATCTGATGGCGTTGCAGAAAATTGTAACAATGGAAAAACTTCTTGCAGTAATTTGGAGCCTGAAAAACAGAAGGCTTGTGGCAATATTGAGGGAGGGGATTACAGCTGCACGGATAGCATAAATTTTGGAATTATAAAAAATGAGAAAAAATTGCAGGTGAGAGATTTTTTAAGCGAAGAATATGGCTGGGATAAGGAAAGCGGAATAATAAAGAATAATGATATTCAAGAGACAAAATTCGGAAATGGGTTTGCATACAGATTTATAGAAATAAGCGGTTTTGACGGATCAGAGTACTCTAATTTTTGGGTAACGCTTGACGATGGAAATTTTTTCAATATGGTAGGCATCCATCTGGATGCAGATGAAAATAAAATATTTAACCAGATTATTTCTACATTTAAATTTACGGATACAATAAATGCACAAGCTGATTGGCGTATATATAAAAATAAAGAATACGGGTTTGAAATTACTTTTACTGATGCGTGGAAGGGTTATAAAACTGAAAAAGAAGACGTTATTGGTGGAATTGCAGAAACAATAGCTATTCAGTTGCCGACTAAGGATCCAAAATGGTCAAATTCTGGATATATGGCAATACCTCTAAGAATTCTTATATATACTCCGCAGAATTGGCCAATGGCGTCATCAGATAATTTTTCTCCCAAATATATTACAAAAAATGATAAATATGTTTTTGCTTACTCTTCATGGCAGAATGTCCCCAGCGATTTAGGGAGCAGCAATGCAGAAGCCAGCAAAGCATTTCAATTTAACGAGGTCATTTCAAGCTTCAAACTGGACTAGCTAGCTAATAATTAAATAAGTAAAAAATATGAAAAAAAATCTTATTTTACCAGTATTAATTTTAGTAGCAGTTTTTGTTCTTTCGGGTTGCGGGCAAAAAAGCGAAACTTCTTCCGGTTCAAAAACGAACAGCGGTGAAACTAGCGCCAAAGAAGATGCAAAAGCGGGTGGCATTGCGGATATTTGCAATTATTTTCCGAAAGAGATAGTGGAAAGCGCCTTGGGAAAATCAATCGCTAAAGTCGAAAAATCAGATCTTGTTGATCCAACTTGCTATTATTACACTAAGTATGAAGATGGCTATGAAAAGAGTTATTCCGGAGCCAAGAAACCGGGCGGACCAAAAATCGTAGTTGTATATGACACTAAAGATTTTGCCAAAGACAGAATTTCAAATGAAAAGGGCGGCAGTAAATACACGAATGATTCTTCCATTGGCATGGATAATTTCGTGGTCCGCAATAATGTGAACAAAATCTGGCTGGTTGCTCTGTCATTGGGCGATGACAAATATATCAGAATGAAAGCTATTGATGATGCGGTGACTGGAGAAGAACTAGTCAAAATTGCCAAAAAATTTGCAGAAAAAATCCAAAGTGCAAAATAATATTACAAACCTATATTCATATGAAAAAAACATCCCTGATAATTATTGGTGCAGTTGCCTTATTGTTTTTGATCATTCTGGCCGTCAGATTTTTTAGCGGTCCAGAAGATGGATGGGTTTGCAATGAGAATAAATGGGTTAAACATGGCAATCCTTCTGCTCCAATGCCCAAAGAACCTTGTGGGAAAATCTCTTCCAGTCAGCCGGAACAAAAACAGCCAGAAACCTTGCGGGTTTATTTTCCCAAATCAAATGATAAAATTACAAGTCCAGTCATAGTTTCTGGCCAGGCCAGTGGCTGGTATTTTGAAGGAACTTTTCCTGTAAAAATCGTGGATGAAAAAGGAAAAGAATTAGGGAAGGGAAATGTGGTTTCCCTGGATGGAAACTGGATGACAACTGAATTCGTGCCTTTTAAAGGAAGCATTAACTTTAGTGCCGAAGGTGCGAAGAGCGGAAAAATTATCTTTGAAAAAGATAATCCATCCGGCCTTCCACAGAACGCCGAATCATATTCTTTGCCTGTAAATTTCTAAAGATTTTTACTGTTTACAATAAATAATATTTAGCCTATAATATTGGGATGTTCTTTTAATAATAAATCCAAAAGGAGAATCTAATGGAAAAAATCAAACAGTGGAAAACAAGCATCATAATTCAGGTGCTGGAAAAGATAATAAGAGTTTTTGAAATAAAGTTAAAAATTTACGCAATATTCTTTTAAGTCAGAAACAGGAGGTGCCAATGTTGTATGTTGTAAAATTAAAACTCGGATACGAAGTAATAACTGATGTGCCATATCTCCGATTTTTTCCTTCGATGATATCGTACAGACCCTTGGAGGATTGAAACAGAAAAACAAACGGGAGGAGAGAAAATAGGGCTTTAAGCTGAATAGCTTTAGCCCTATTTTTATTTGCTAAAAAATTTGAAACAAGTAAATTTTACGAGAAATGCCGGGTTTTTTGTTGTAATTATGACTAAAAGATGCTATTCTGACTCCATAAAAAGGCTTTTTAAGCAATAATAAAGGTTATGCATAAGAAAAAGATATTTGTAGAAATAGCTATTCCGCAACAAATGAGGAAAAGACTTATAGAAAAGACCACCCAGTGGCCTGCTTTGCCGGTCAAATGGGTTAAGGAAAATAATTTGCACATAACCGTTTCTTTTATCGGTTATGTCGATGAAAGCATTATTCCCGAAATTTGTCAGAAAATTAGGGAAGTCACTGATAATTTTGAATCTTTTGAAATAAATTTTAACAGTATTGAACTGGGCCCTAGTACAGAAGATCCTAAAATGATTTGGCTGAGTGGAGAACCAAATCCAGAACTCGGAAGACTGAACGAGGCAATCGAAGATGCTCTTGGGATGCATCCTCAAAAACACAAAAATTTCAGGCCGCACATAACTCTGGGTAGGATAAGAAAATTAAAATGGGATGAACTTCCAAAAAAACCGGTTATTGATGAAAAAATAAATTTGGCTATGACGGCAGATTCAGTTTTTGTTATGGAAAGCAAAGGCGGAGAGTCGGAATATAATAAACTAGAAGAGTGCATTCTTTTGTGATAAGGATATGGATATTTTAGGAATCAGGATTGATAATTTTTCCAAAAAAGAAATTCTTGAAAAAATAGAATTATTTTTGAGTGACGGAAAATTCCATCAGATTGCAACTGTAAATCCAGAATTCATACTGGAAACACAAAAAGATGAAGAATTTAAAAATATTTTAAATTCTTGTGATCTTAATATTGGAGATGGGATAGGAATCAAGTTTGCTTTTTTAAGATTCGGAAAATGGCTGAAAGAAAGAATGCCAGGAGCTGACTTGATGCATGAAATTTTGAAAATTGCGGATGAAAAAAATTTTTCGGTATTTTTGGCCGTAAACAAGAACGGACTAAGTTCCTATAAAGAAGTAAAAAGTGCTTTAAGTTTGAAATACCCTAATGTACAATTTTTCGGAGATGATATTGATCCACGAAGTGTTGGTTATAAACTTCTAAATTCGGATAGTAATTTATTTTTTTGCAATTTCGGGGCTCCAGAGCAGGAAAAGTTTATTAATTCTCTGAAAAATGATATAATCGGATTGGCCATAGGAATAGGTGGCAGTTTTGATTTTATCACCGGAAAAGTGAAGCGTGCCCCAAAAATAATGCAAAATCTTGGCTTAGAATGGCTTTGGAGGCTCATTTTACAGCCAAAAAGAATAAAAAGAATAATCAATGCCGTTGTAATTTTTCCGGTAAAAATATTATTTTCCAAACAAATGAAAAGTTCAGAAAAAAAAGTAAGAGTACGTTTCGCACCGTCGCCGACCGGCTATATGCATGTCGGCAATTTCCGTACTGCGCTTTATGCCTATCTTTTTGCTAAAAAAAATAAAGGCGATTTTATTCTGAGGATTGAAGATACGGACCAAAAAAGATATGTCCAGGATGCTTTAGAAAAACTTATTGATATTATAAATTGGGCAGGCTTTGAATATTCTGAAGGAGTTTTTATTGAAAATGGAAAAGTTTTGCAGAAAGGGGATTTCGGGCCATATGTGCAATCGGAACGTCTGGATATATATAAAAAATATGCCGACGAACTTGTTGAAAGTGGCAAGGCTTATCATTGTTTCTGCACGCCGGAAAAACTTGAACAGATGAGGAATGAACAGATAGCCAGCAAACAAGCCCCGATGTATAACAAGTGTTGCCTGAAATTAAGCGTTGAAGAAACTGCCAAAAGAATCGAACAAGGAGAAAAATATGTCATCCGCCAAAAAATAAACACGGAGGGATTTACGGAATATGAAGATTTAATCCGCGGAAAAGTAAAAATAAAAAATGATTTATTGGATGACCAAGTGCTTCTTAAATCGGACGGTTATCCGACTTATAATTTTGCCAATGTCATCGATGATCATCTGATGGGGATTACTCATGTTATCCGTGGCGAGGAATATGTCTCCAGTACTCCAAAATATGTTCAATTGTACCAAAATTTTGGCTGGGAAATTCCTGAATTTGCACATTTACCGTTGCTTTTGAATTCTGACAAATCCAAACTTTCCAAACGGCAGGGGGATGTGTCGGTGGAAGATTATATCAGCAAAGGATATCTTAAAGAAGCAATCATTAATTTCGTAGCACTCTTGGGATGGAATCCAGGGGAGGGAAGTGTGCAGGAAATTTTTTCAATACAAGAATTGATTGATAAATTCGAGCTTGGAAAAGTCCATAAAGCCGGAGCGATTTTTGACCTGAAAAAATTAGACTGGATCAATGCGCAATATATTAAAAAAATGAGTGATGAAGATCTATATAAAAATGCACTGCGATTTTTTGAGAAGAAGGATTTTTATACTAATGCTCAGCAAGAAAAAAAATCAGCAGAGTATTTGAAAAAAGTTCTGACAGTAGAAAAAGACAGACTCATAAAATTTTCAGATGTCGGAGAGGAGAATAAATTTTTCTTTCAGGATATTTCGTGCAATAAAGAGATGCTGCGCTGGAAATCAATTACCGATGAGGAGATTAAAAATTCACTGGAAACTTCGGAAAAAGTCCTGGCTGGAATTTCCGGCGAGAACTGGAATTTGAAAAATTTAGAAGAGAAGCTGCTGGAAGCTGCAGGAGAAAAACGAGGGGATTTATTGTGGCCCCTTAGAGTAGCTCTAACGGGAGAAAAAAAATCACCCTCACCATTTGAAGTTGCTTGGGTGATTGGCAAAAAAGAAACATTAAAACGCATCAATCAGGCCTTGGGATTAATATAAGTTTAAAAGTGCAGATGAATATAAAAATAAAAAACAGCTTTACGGATAAAATTAAATTTCTCATGGGAGCAATGTTGTTTTTTGCTGCCTTTTTAATTTTTTGCGGGGTCAAAGCTGAGAGCATAAACAATATTTCAGGTACAGGCTCTCTTTCTGCAGATGACAAAGAAGAACTAAAAGAACTAGATGAAAAAGCCGAGACCTACAGAAAGATTATTGAGATCAAGCAAAAACAAGGAGAGACATTAAGCAACCAGATATCTATAACAGATGCCAGTATAGGGCAGATAGAAAATCAGATGAAAATGATTTCAAAACAAATCGAAGATTTAAACGACCAAATAATAAGAATACAGAAAGAGATAAAAGAAAATGAAGCTATGATTGAAGGGAATAAAGAATTGCTCGGTCAGATCATGCAGGTTTATTATGAATCAAGCAACACAAGTCCTTTTTTCACGTACCTTTCCGGCGGAAATCTGAAATCTTTTATGGTAAAAGAAGACAGGATTTCACAGACAGGAGATAAAATAAAGGAGCTGATTGATATAATCAAAAAAATCAAGGAGGATCTGAATGAAGAAAACAATCAGCTTGATCAGAAAAAAAGTGAATTTTTGAGCAAGAATCAAGAATTGCAGGAAAAAAATGATGATTTGAATTCGATAAAAGATCAAAAACAGAGTCTTCTGAGTGAAACTCAAGGCGAAGAACAGCGTTATCAGAAGCTTTTGGCTAAGATTGAAGCACAAAAGAATGAATTGTTAAACATAGATGATTATTTTTCCGCCAGCGGACTTAGTGCAGATTCATATCCCAAACCTGATTCAAAATACTTTGCTTCAACCAGCTGGTATTATTCACAATGGGACAGTAGATGGGGCAATAAAAACATAGGAAATACAAGAACTAAGATGAAAAATTACGGATGTGCAGTGACTTCTGTAGCCATGGTTTTCACTGAACATGGAGGTTCCATAACACCTGGATATCTTGCCAGTAAGCCCATATTTTATGGCGATCTTATAAACTGGCCAAGTTCATGGTCAAGTCCTAAAGTATCCTTAATTTCCAGCAAGTCTCATGGAAATGTAAGTTGGTCAACTATTGATAGCCAGATCAAAAAGGGTAATCCTGTCATTGTATATATTAAAAAAAGCAACGGCAGTCAGGGACATTATGTTGTGATTCACCATAAGGACGCAGCAGGGAAGTATGTGGTTCATGATCCATACTTTGGAGCCAATATATTCTTGGATACTTCAAGAGCTTTGGTGGGTGCCTTAGGTTCTTCCAGTAAAACTTCAATAGATCAGATGATAATATATAATTAATTTTACTTGAATCACCTATTAAAGGTTGTGCGACATAATATAATAGGTTATAAAAAAGGGAAGAATATATAGTTCTATAGCTATAAGGCAATATAAAATAAATATCTTATAAATTATTTTTAAAAGCAGCTCTTCCCTACTGATTCAGATTTTTTTAAGGTCTGATTTTTTTATTTTTTATTTCTGAAAATATTTTTTTATTTTTTTTATTTTTTTAAAAATATTTTTAAAATAATGGAAATCGGGAATACATAGACATATCTCCTGTTAGCCATTTTTGCTTCTGCCTGGTTTGAGTAGTTTTTTGGATAGGTAGATGTATGCCTCAGTGTATTCAAAATAGGTAAAGTTTTTAGAAAGAGGCAATTTCTGAAAGAAATGGGTACAAAGGAGTATACATATATGTATCTAAGAGTTGCTTGAAATTAAAAATTAAAAAATAAAAAGGTTTGGACATATGTAGATATATAGGAAACAGAGAGAAATAAGAAAAAATATTTTTATAATTTTAATTTCTGGAAAATGTAAAAAGGCTATTTAGTAAAGAGTAAAGCGGTTAAAAGGATTACTAGAGGGGTTTATATTTAGATATAATGTCGCAAAAGATATATTGTGCGACGTAGTATACATACAAAGAAAGGCCATTTTTCTGCCAAATGACCATTGTTCCCTAATTTATAGATCCATTTTAAAAACTCCGGTATTATAAATTTCAAATCCCATATTTTTGTATAAATTTCTGGCTGTTATCCTTTTGGGATTGCTGGTTAAATTTATTTTTTTTACTTTTTTATTTTTTGCTATGGCTATAAGTTCTTTTGTAAGCCTTTTCCCATGCCCCTTCCCCCTCCAGGCAGAGTCTATGACAACATCTTCTATTCTTGCCACATAACCCTCACAAGGAACTTGATGGACTATCAATGATCCGAAACCTATTACCTGTTTATTTTCTTCAATAACAATACAATTACAGCCCTTGTCTTTTATAAGGGATTTTATGTTTATCTTCGTCTCTTTTCCTGTCAGCTGGCAGAGAAGTCTTTCAACTCTCTTCTTGTCTTGATGTTTAAGTTTTCTTAATTTTGCCATAGTTTTTGTTTGATGTTTTTTTATTACGGTACTTATAATTTTCAATCGCTTTATGAAGTGCGTCAGCGGCCAGATTGCTGCAATGCAGTTTTGCTGCTGGTAAACCGCCAAGTTCATCAGCGACTTGCTTGTTTGTGATAGTCATAACTTCGTCCAGGCTTTTGCCTTTGGACATTTCGGTGGCAATGGAAGATGTGGAAATAGCTGCACCGCAACCTAAAGTTTCAAATTTAACATCTTTAATTATTTCCCCACCTTTCTTATTTTTGTAAACTTTTATATACATGCGCATAATGTCTCCGCATTTGGGATTTCCAACGATGCCAACTCCGTCAGGATTTTTTATTACTCCCTGATTATGCGGATGGGTAAAATGCTCTATGACTTTTTTAGAATATCTTAAATTCATAAAATTATTTTAATTATTTAAATTCTTTCATAACGTTGCCGGAAATTTTTCGCAGTCTTTTCACAATTTCCTTAAGCTTAGTTATAAAAATATCAATCTCTTTTTTAGTTGTATGCTTGCCAAATGTGACTCTAAGGCTTCCATGTGCCTGCTCATGCTTAAGTCCCAATGAGAGAAGCACATGCGATGGCTCTAGGGCTCCAGAAGAACAGGCAGAACCTGTTGAACCGGCAATTCCTTCTATGTCGAGTGAAAGAATCAAGCCCTCTCCCTCTACATCATCAAATCTGAAGTTGGCATTGTTAGGAGAACGTTTTTCAGCTGAGCCATTCAGATATGATTTTGGAATTTCTTTCAGCACTCTTTTTATTGTATAATCACGCAGACTTTTTATTTCTTTTATTTTTTTCTGCATTTCCGGAGTCTTTATCATGCTGATAGCCATGCTAAGCCCCACGATTCCCGGAACATTATGGGTTCCGGCACGCATCTTATATTCCTGATCGCCACCATCCTGGATGCGTTTTATAGGAGTTCCTTTGCGCACATAAAGCAGGCCAACGCCCTTTGGTCCGTATATTTTATGTCCGGATATGGAAAGTAGGTCTACATTGAGATCATTAACATTACAATTGAAATAATTAACTGCCTGCGTAGCGTCGGTATGAAATGATATGTGAGGCAATTTATTGCCGATTCTTTGACTATTTATTTTCTCCAGCATTTTTCCAATTTCTGCTATAGGTTGCACAGTTCCAACTTCGTTGTTTACATACATAACAGAAATAAGAATAGTGTTTGGCTGAATAGCTTTTTCAATTTCTTTTAAAGACACAATGCCATCGCGACCTGGCGAAATATATGAAATTTGGGCTAAGCCATCTTTCTCAACTATTTTGCAAGCATCTAAAATACAATGATGCTCGAATTTAGTGGTAATAATATGCGGTTTTTCTCCTGCTTTTCTGGGAATTGAATAAAAAGAGTGTATGCTTCCCTTTATGGCTAAATTATTGCTTTCTGTTGCGCCAGAAGTAAAAATAATTTCACTAGGCGAACAATTAAAAAAATTGGCGATTTCTGCGCGTGAATTATCAACAGCCTCCAAAGCTTCCTGTCCGAAACCGTGCACAGACATAGCATTGCCGAATTTTTCTGAAAAATAAGGCAACATAGCCTTTAAAACTTTTTGATCGGCTGGTGTTGTAGCTGCATAGTCTAAATAAATCCGTTTCTTATTCATAGGTTTTTTAGCATTAACTAAGAATTATTTTATTAATTCACTTAATTTTATATTGTATAAAGTCTTTCTTATTTGTTTTCCTAGTTTATCCCAGACTATGCTGGATGGACACCTTTTTTTAGCTGAACAAAACTGACCCACACATCTCATAGGAGCTATTGTTCCTTCTAATATTTCAATAATTTCCCCAACATTTATTTTTTTTGGATTTTTGGCCAGAATATATCCACCGCTCTTTCCTTTATGGCTAATCACTAAATTATTTTTATTTAGAATACCCAAAATACGTTCCAAGTATTTTTGGGAAATATTTTCTTCTTTGGCGATTTCTTTTATAGTTTTTTGTTCAGGAAAACATTTAGCCAAATTGGTTATAGCTCTCAGTCCATACCCTGCTTTAGTTGAAAATTGCATATTTAATCCCTACTAATTTAGTATGCTTTAATAATAAGACGATATTAAATTGCTGTCAATTCCCTAGCCTGTTATAATTACTATGGTTAAAAAGTACGAACTAAAAAAATAAACAAATGCGTATTTCCTATTCAGCGCTGGATACATACCAAAATTGCTCGCTGAAATATAAATTTCAGAATGTAGACAAGATAAAAGAGCCTAAGAGCAAAGAGGCTGTTTTCGGCACGCTGATGCACGCTACTCTGAAATTTATCCATTCTCCTTCCCTGCTTCAGCCAAAACTTGAAGAAGCTCTGGATTATTTTTCCAAAAATTGGAACAGTGATGTTTTTGAAAATGAGCTGGAGGAAAGATCGGCTTTTTCCCAAGGTGTAGCCATGATCCAGGATTATTACAAGAAAAATAATCCGGCGGATGCAAACATAGTTGATTTGGAAAGCCGGTTTGCAGTTGAAATTGATTCTCCTGACGGATCAAAACATATTACTTCCGGGATAATTGATCGCATAGACAAAACTGAAGATGGATATGAAATTATTGATTATAAAACAACCAAAAAAATGCCATCCCAGGAAAAAGTAGACAATGATCTGCAGTTGTCTATTTATCTGAATGCATTTTTGGCGCGCTATCCAAAAGAAATAAAAAATTTAGATAAAATTACAGTCAGTCTTTATTATCTCAAGCATGGAGTAAAACTGAGTTCTACACGAACAAAAGAGCAGCTGGAAAATGCCAATAAAATTTTCCTGGATGTCATTGCAGCTATTGAAGAAGGAAAATTTGAACCAAATGTAACGCCGCTCTGTGATTGGTGCGGCTATCAGAAAATTTGTCCGATGTGGAAGCATAAATTCAAAGAAGAAAGGAAAATTGATACAGCGGAAATCAATGCGGCTATTAGCGACTATATAAATTTAAAATCAGCTATTACTTCCACTAAAGAAAGACTGGCAGAACTCCAGGAAAAAATAACCCAGTATATGCAGCAGGAAGGCGTTGAAAGGGTTTTTGGCGAAGAAGGAGTTATTGCACAGTCAATCAGGAAAACTTACAAATACGATGAAAAAAAGCTCCGGGATATCCTGGAACCTTTGGATAAATGGGATGTAATACTGAAAGTTGATGGCATTGCTCTAAAAAATATAATGGGCGTTCTTTCCCCTTCCGTGCAAAAAAAAGTTGAAAATGCAAAAGCTGTAGATAAAGAAACTAAAAGTCTGACTGTTAAGAAAAAATAATCAGAATTTTATAAATTTTTCCCAATTCTCATATAATTCCTTGGTCGCTATGAGATCGCCGGCATTGTATTTGGCAATTTCGAAAAACTTTTTTTCTTTAAATAGTTTTCCCACATCATCACCAGTTATGCCACTGGCTTTTGGGCTTTTTATGCCAAAAGCGCGTGACCAAAGATGTAGATTACCCTTTTTTCTCACGGCGCCATAGAAAGTAAATTGATCCAAGAGATCAATATGCATGGCGTTTTTAGGTTGACTTGACAGGTAGCGGTTAGCTAGGAGATTTTTTGACGGTCTTATTTCATTTATAGAGCTGCGTATCATTAGAAAAGGCACGTCAAACATGCGTCCATTAAAACTTACGAACTCATTGTATTTTTCAGCTAGATTCCAGAATTGTTCCAGAATTTCTTTTTCTCCCAATACTCTGTATTTGATATTACCCATTTCTGAATTATCTACTTTTCCATCTGGAGCTTGAAAATATACAGCACCTTTATCTTTTTCAGTATCATAAACACCAATAGCCACGATTTCTCCAGTCAGCGGAGAAAATCCAAGTCCGTTTTTAAGATCCTCCAGAGCTTTTTCATATTCTTCCTTAGTATCTGATTCTCTTTTTATCCAACGTGTAAGAACCTCCTGGGTCGTTTGGTCAAGAGCGTCAAAATTCTCTCCTATCGTTTCAATATCAAATACTAATGCCATAAATTTGCAGTTAATTCTTTGTTTTTATTATAGTGTTTCAAATTGCTCCTGTCTATTGTACAATAACATATATGATAAAAGATACTTACCAAAAAATCAGGGCTTTCTTTCTTAAGTTTTTTACACTTAAAGATACGCCGCACAAAATTGCAGCCGGTTTTGCATTGGGAATTTTTTTAGGAATAATACCCGGCGAAGGAATTACGGCAGCTATTGTTCTGGCAACAATTTTTCGTTTTAACAGAGCTTCGGCAACATCAGGCGCTTTAGCAACAAACATGTGGGGTACTATTGCCACGCTTCCTCTGGCTGCGGCTGTTGGAGGATTTTTATTCAACGTGAAACCCAGTCAGCTTGTCAGTCAATTTGATCAAACTTATCATTTGGGATATAGATATTTCTTAAGTAAGGTTATATTTTTGGATTTAGCCTTGCCGGTTATTATTGGTTTTATTATAGTTGCTGGGGCTATCTCAATTTTATTTTATGCTGCTTTATATTTTCTTTTGAAATACAATAAGATAAAATAGCTTTACCAAAAACAACCCATGAGGGTTGTTTTTCTAAAAAGCTAATTCGTTAGTTTAAAGATTAGAAAATTATTTTATCACTGTTCCTATGAATCTTTTCCCATCAAGATAATTTTGCAAGTTTTTCAGTTTCTTTCCGTTAAAAATAGCAACTTCAATATTTTCTTTGGCTGCCAATTTGGAAGCGACAGGATCAAAAGGCACATTGGAACCCGGATCCCATTTATTGCCGACAATTTTCTGGAAATCAATCCAACAAATTTCCTTTATTTTTTTGGCATCCTTGTATTTTTTTGGATCCTTATCATAGACATAATCAATATTGGAAAGATTGGCTACTTTTTTGATTTCAAAATGTTTAGCTAAAAGTATGGAAATATAGTCAGTGGAATTTCCCGGGCGATATCCGGCAGCCACCAAAATATATTCTTTGGCTTTTAAAAATCCTTCCAAGTCATAGGGATTTGTGCAGATTGTCGGATGGGCATATTTCTTGAAAATTGTCCTTATGAAATGCGCATTCAGCCTGGTTGAATGTATGCCGACCCAATCTTTATCCTCAGCGTCAATATCTCCGACTTTAGCACTAGCCTCAATATATTTTCTGGCAGTCTTCCCTCCTCCCGTGACGATGATAAAACGGAATCCTTTTTTAATCTTTCCTTCAATTATTTTCTTGAATTGCTTCAAAAATTTCCAGTCAATTTCCTCCGGCACGATCAGCGATCCCCCGAGAGAAATCACAATCATTTTCTTGTTCATATTATTAAAAAATTTATTTATTAATTATTTTGCAATTCTTATTAATTCTTCCAATGCGACTGGCAATTCTGCGTTTTCAATATGTCCGGCATTGTTCAAAACAATAATTTTAGCACCTAACTTTTCTGAAAATATTTTCTTATTTTCTTTAAAACCGCCGAAAGGATCATTGTCGGAAATGATTTCAGCATAATTCTGTGAAATTTTTCTGAGTTTTTCAAAATCAATATTATTTTGAGTCCATGGCGCAGCAATTTCTATTTCTTCCGGTTCCAGATTTTCCAGCACAAACCAGCCGGCAATAAAAACAGCTCCGCCAATTTTATGATCCATAGTCTGCAGATATCTCATGATTGCCTGGCAGCCGATGCTGTGTCCGACAAAATAAGTCTCTTCATCAGGCGTGCCAACAATTTCAGAAATATGATTTATCCATTCTTCAACAGCGGGTTCATCGGTATTCGGCATTTGAGGTGCAACAACTTCATATCCGATTTTTTCTAATTCATTTTTAAGCCATGGCAAACATGCGCCTTCCGGTCCCCCGCCCCAACCATGAATTATAAATACTCTTTTTTTCATAATTTATTTAATTGCATTTGCTTTCCGTCCTTCCCTGTCCGATAGCTTCTTCGGCACTCTTAAAACATACCACATTTTCCGGTTTTATGCGCTTGGCATATGAACAGGTCGGCGGGTAAAATTTGTTGGAATTCTTACTGCCAACATAGGCACATTTTGCCATATTTGAAGGAGAGCCAGTGTTGTCAACTGTTGTTTGTGAGGTGGCACCTAAAACTGTCCCAGAAGGCTCATAATTGGCTGAATTTAGGGTTTTTTGCTCTTCAGATATGTTGACAGGTTTCTCAATAATAAGGGGCTTTTGTTGCCATTTTTGACCTTGTAAAATTCCAAATTCGTAAGAAATAGCTGAAACAAGGCAAAAAGCCACAATTAGCACTATTTTTTGCTCGTTTTTTAGAAAAAATTCCCTTATTTTGGCAAATACACTCGTTGACATATTTGGTAAATTTGTTAGAATAAATTCCGTATAAGTTGATAAGAATATTTAATACCCCGATCAGATTTGCGCTGATCATGCCATTGGTTATTTTATGTTTTTATATACGGCTTAGACTTTATTAATATTAACATATTTTTATAAAAATATGGCACATCGTAAAGCAGGAGGTTCTACTCAACTCGGACGCGATTCGCGTTCAAAAAGGCTAGGTGTTAAAATTTTTGGTAACCAAAAAGTTAAAACTGGTAACATTATTGTACGACAACGTGGAACAAAATTCCATGCAGGAAACAATGTTAAACGCTGCAATGATGACACATTGATGGCGCTTATTGATGGAACAGTGAAATTTGTAAATAAAAAAGTTCGTAACTATACAGGCCAATTGGTTTATCGCCAGTTTGTCAGTGTTGTTGCTTCAAAGAAACCTGTTGAAATTAAACCTAAGAAAACCGGAGCCAAGAAAGCCGGGCTTAAACTCCGCGTAAACCTCAAGACCAGAAAACCAGGTAAGAAAAAAGGTCCACGCAAACCAGGCGGAAAAGTTATCATCAGCCGAAAGAATAGAAAACATTTGATGGCAGAAAAAGGAAGAATCAGATAAACTATTTTTTAAGTTTATAGCTAATAACTTATAGAAAAATTATAAAAAAGAAATCTTTTATAAGGTTTCTTTTTTATAATCTGTTTTTTAAATATTTCATAACTTCCATAAAATCATACTTTTTTGTGGACCATTTTTCAGGATTTTTATCGATAGATTTTATAATTTCATCTTGGCTCATCCATTTTACTTCCTGAACTTCTCCATCATTAAAATTAAATACCTCATCATTTTCTAAAAAGTTATAATAAAAAACATAGCAAAATTCCTTATTATTACCGCCGTCGTATTTTTTTATTTCTCCTTTTAATAAATATTTTGGATTTATATTAACCCCTACTTCTTCTTGTATTTCACTAACTACCGCTTCTTGTATTTCTTTTCCTGTATTAACATGTCCTCCAAAACGAGTATCCCATTTGTCAGGATCCTGATCTTTAAGTTTTGACCTTAGGTGTACAAGAATACTAATTTTTTATTTTTTATTTTGTAAAAATACACATGAACAGTTCTATGCCATAATCCTTCGACATGTACAACGCTGCGCATTTCTTTTTCTCCAGTTAAGTTTCCATCCTCATTAACTATATCAAGATATTCTCCTGGTGTAATTGGCATA
Organism: Patescibacteria group bacterium; assembly: GCA_022709545.1. Taxonomy (GTDB): domain Bacteria; phylum Patescibacteriota; class Minisyncoccia; order Moranbacterales; family GWC2-37-73; genus DAOOTD01. Next base: position 286,220 of record JAKLIP010000001.1, on the reverse strand, counting down.
ATTTGTAAATAAGTTATTTCTTATTCCTTTCTTTAGCTACTTTTATAAATTCAAAGAATAGAGGATGTGATTCAAGAGGTGAAGATTTGAATTCAGGATGGAATTGAACTCCTAAGAAGAATGGATGCTCAGATTTTGGAAGTTCGGCGATTTCCATAAGTTTGCTGTCAGGAGATTCTCCGGAAAATACCAGGCCGGCTTTTTCCAATTTATCTATGTATTCAGGATTAACTTCCCATCTGTGCCTATGCCGTTCAGAAATTTTTTCTTTGCCGTAAGCTTCATAGGCAATAGTTCCCTTCTTAAGAATTGCTGGATAAGCGCCCAGGCGCATTGTGGCTCCATAATTACTGTCTTCCAGATTCTTTTTCTGTTCCGGCATAATATCTATGACAGGATTTTTTGTTTCACGGTCTATTTCGGTAGTGTTAGCATCTTTGAGACCCAAAACATTCCTGGCGAATTCTACAACTAAAAGTTGCATACCATAACACAAGCCGAAATATGGAATTTTATTTTCGCGACAAAATTGAATGGCTTTTAATTTTCCTTCTATTCCTCTGGCGCCAAATCCTCCTGGAACAACTATGCCGTCATATTCTTTTAATGTTGAAATTTTTTCCGGATCCTTTTCGAAAAGTTCGCTGTTTATCCAATCAATATTGGCTTTAACTCCAGCCTTGAAACAGGCGTGTTTTACGGCTTCTATGACGCTTATGTATGCATCGCTCAAAACAAAATCACCAGTGCCGAAGTATTTGCCGACTATGCCTATGTTTAGTTTCTTTTTGGCTGATTTTATGTTTCTGACCAAAGTGCCCCATTCCTTCAAATCAGAATTATTTAACTTGAGTCTTAATTTTTTCAGGATAATTTTACTCAAATTATCGCGTTCAAAATTGATAGGCACTTCATAGAGACTTTCAATATCAGGCGCGCTTATAACGCATTCTTCAGGCACATTGCAGAACATGGAGATTTTTTCCTTGCGCCGCTGGTCCATCGGCACTTCGCTGCGGGCTATGATTATATCAGGCTGGACGCCGGCTGCATTGACAGTCCTGACAGCATGCTGAGTCGGCTTTGTTTTCATCTCCCCTATCTTATTAGGCACTGGCACATAACTGACGATTACAGAAATAACATCATCAGAGTTTTTTATTTTCATCATGCGGATCGCTTCCAAAAACAAGATATTTTGATATTCGCCGACTGTTCCGCCGATTTCAATAATAGTAACGTCTGCATCAGCTTTGTTGGCAGCGTGCTTAATACGGTCAATAACCTCAAGGGGAATATGAGGTACAACCTCAACGCATTTCCCGTTATATTCTAAATTTCTTTCCTTTTGAATGACAGATTCATAGACACGTCCGGTAGTCATATAATTATCCCGGGAAAGACTTATATTCATAAATCTTTCATAATTCCCCATGTCCTGGTCTGTTTCATCTCCATCATCAAGCACGAAAACCTCGCCGTGTTCCGTGGGGTTCATCGTGCCAGCATCTACATTTATGTAAGGGTCTATTTTTATGGCGGTAACATTATATCCGCGTGCCTTCAATATCATCCCTATGGATGAAGTTGTGATTCCTTTTCCTACTCCGCTCATTACGCCCCCCATAACAAAAATGTATTTTCTGTTTTTCATAGAATTAAATTAAGCAAAAAGCCGCTCCCCTGCGACTTTCAAGATATGTGCTTTTTAAACTTTACCTTCTTGATTATATATCCTTTCTTATTCTTCTTCAACCCCTAAAATTATTTCAGTTTTAATGCCAAAATCCAAGTCAATATCAACATGTTTTTCACCCAATTCTTTTATGTGGCTAATTTGTATGGATTTTTCAGAAAGATTGTAACCAGCCTTTTTTATTTCAAAAGCAATCTCCTTGGAAGTGATAGAACCAAAAAGCTTTCCTTTTTTTGCCTTGGCTTTGATTATAAATTTTTTTCCCTTTAGATCTTCAGCCAACCTTTGGACAACTTGTTTCTCAAGTGCTAATTGAAGATTTCTTTTCCCAGCTTCTATTTTTGTTTGAATTATGGCTGATTGTGTTGCAATTTTAGCAAATTTTTTTGGCAAGAGAAAATTATGTGCATAACCATCAGAAACATTCTTTATTTCTCCTTTTTTCCCTACGTTTTTTACATCTTGCAGAAGTATTATTTCCATTTTAATTAATAAATAATTATGAGACTGTTCTGTATTATAAAATTTATATAAAAAATAATCAAATTATTTTTTTAAAAGTTTCTTTTTTTCTGTTTCTTTGCGAACAAACATGAAAAAGAATAATGCTTGAGCGACTAAAGTGCGTATCATCTCCAGATCCTCAAGTCTTTGGTTTGGGGTTTTCTTTTTTAATATTATGCAGGAAGAAACATCATCTATGCTTTTAGGGGAATTTACAACAACGAACTCATCTGACTCAAAAAAGTTATTTTCCAGATCATTATTTTTGAGAGAAAAGCTCATAGAAACATTTGGAAAACTTTTTATTTCTTTCAAAACTTCTTTGCTTGAAGTACATATAAAACGCAATATAAATTCATCGGATTTCCCAAAAAGCCTGACAGCCTCCATTATAGAATTGTATACTTCCTTTTGTTTCTTAGCCGTAATAACCAAGCTTTCCGGGTAGCTTAGGGCTATGCTTTCTAAGATATCTACCTTGCGATTTATTTCACCTATGTAGGAATAAGAATTTGTCAGATCTTTTCGCATAGTATTAACTTTACGTTGAAAATCATTTTTTTCAGAAACATTCTTTTTAAGTCTTTTTTCCTGGATAGTGAAAACAAGAAAAGCGAAAGAGCCAAGAATAAGAACCGTAAATTCCTGAGTTTGGGTCACATTAAAGCCAAAAAATCCACGCTGAATAATGGTTGGTACGAAAACTATGAACGTAAAAATAATAAGATAGAGCCAATACATACTAAATATGTTTAGCAATTTGGGCTGTCATTGTTTCACAAAATTTTAAATTTGTCAATACTTATTATGAAAAAACCGCCTCCTAGGCGGTTTTTTGCTTTATTACTTTTTTATTTTTTTTACAAAATCTTTAAAGCCTGGCTGTTTGTCTTGCTCATACATAGCCTTTACAGCCAAAGGTGTGGTAGAGGCCGATTTCCAATTGTAAATTGGTTTAAGATTTTTACGCATTACGTAAGCTGTTTTTACCATGAAATTTATATTGCCCTGTACCGGGTTAGCGTATAAATAGTCACAAGGATCACCATTTTGATTGAAAGTATTTTTTACTTCGAAAGTGATTGGCAGGCCCTTTTCTTTCATAATGCGGTAAGATTTTGCCGGGTTAGGATAATGATTGAAATTTTTGTTTAAATGTTTTATATCTTCATTTTTTATATTCTTAAGCTGATTTGTCTCAATCATAATCACGCGCTTTAGCTTCTTGTCGAAAAAACAAGCTCCTCCTTTTTGTGGCTTAAGAGGATTCTGTCCTACAATTTCCATTACCATAGCGTAACCTTTTTTGCCTAAATTCAAAGCCATTGAAAGGCTTGGCAGGTCAATCGCGCATGTAAGATAACCTAGATCGTCAATATTATATGAGAGCAAATCTTCATGTTGTGATAATATTTTTTCAAATTCAGTATTGGAAATGAATATTTTTTTGCCAGTGTTTCTTGGATTAACCCTGAAAATAACATTGTTATGGATTTTTTGCATAAATAGTTGCCCATGATTGTGAAGCCTTTTATTTTTTTCAGTTGTAGAATCATAGTATAAGCAACCTTCTTTTACATAAATGCCATGGAAACTTCGCTGGATCATGAAATAAATTTTTTTCGGGTTCAATCCAAAAAAATTAAAACTTTTAAATTCTTCTAAAATTTCTTCCGCTGTTTGTTCGTTAAGTATGATGAGAGCAGTTTGTCTGCCTAAAACTTTTATAGGATCCTGATTGTTTCTTTTTGCAATTTCATTTATATCAAAAGCCATTTGCAGCATATGTCGGTTTCCTAAAGAAATATCCGCCACTTTTAAAGGATCTACGCTGCAAATTTTCAAAATTTTATCTCTGTTTATTTTTTTATTGATTTTTATTTTTTCTTTGGCTATTTTGGCTTTTGAAAAGCCTTTTTTTTCTAATTCTTTTATATTTTCTTGGCGTATATGCGAAACAATATCGTTTAAGGAAAATCTGGAAAGATTAAGCAGATATTTTGTACCCAAACCTAGACGAGTTGCTTCACCAGCGGCAGCATGCTCCCATAATAATTTTCCATCAAGGATGGCCTTTTCGGCTGGAGCAGTATTTATTTTATCATCATCTAGAACTGTTATTTTACTTTCATTAATTGGTGACAGATAATTGAAATTTTCATAGGCATTTATTTCTTTTTCATGCTTCTTTATGTTTTCTATGGAAATATTCCGAGTATTCTTAAAATAAGAATGAAGCATCCATTCTATATAGCGTAGAATAGAAGTGCAGTATTCCTCGAAAGTTTCAAGATGAATTTTTGGTTTTTTGTTCATTTATTCTTTTTTAAGTTATTAAATTATAATAATTTTTTCTTGGCTATAGTTCTCAGTTCTTCATTAAACTCTTCGATCGCCTGATTTATTATCGGGTCGAATTTTTTATAAAGTTCTTTTTTCTTAACAATGTTGCCAGCTTCCAGGAGAGAATCAAAGGTTCCAGCATCCAGCCATTCTCCCTCAATTTTTTCTACTGCAAGTTCTCCCATTTCCAGGTATTTCTTGTTGATATCAGTTATTTCGATTTCTCCCCTCTCGGAAGGAGACAAGTTTTTGGAAATATCAGAAACTCTTTTGTCATAAACATAGATGCCGGTAATGGCCCAATCACTTAAAAAATCTTTTGGTTTTTCCTTGACTTCTACAGCTTTTCCTTTTTCATCGAACTTGACTACTCCGAATCTTTCCGGATCAGGTACTTTTTTAGCGAAAACCATTCCGCCATCTTTGAAATTTTTTATTTTTTCTCCCAAATCATCCTCAAAGATATTGTCTCCCAAAATCATGGCGATATTGTTATTGCCGATGAAATTTTCTCCTAAAATAAAAGCCTCCGCCAAACCGCGGGGCACTTTTTGAACCTCAAAAGACAAACTAATGCCAAATTTCTTAAAAATTGAACCTAAGAGATTTATGTATTGCCCACTGTGCTCCGGAGCTACAATTATCAAAATATCTTTTATACCCGCTTTTATCAGAGTATTTAATGGATAAAAAATCATCTGCCTGTCATAAACAGGAAGCAATTGCTTTGATGTCGTTGAGGTTAAAGGAAAAAGTCTTGTGGCTGTTCCTCCTGATAAAATTATCCCCTTCATAATTTTTTTATCTTAAATTTTTATAAAAAACTACTAAGCAATTTATTTAGTGTTAGGATAAATTGGAAATTTTTTGCATAAAGCAATCACTTCTTTATGCAGTTGTTTCAGTTTCTTTTCATTTTTATGGTTTTCAACTGCTTCCTTGATCCAGAAACATATTTTTTTAATTTCTTTTTCTTTCATGCCGCGCGTCGTCACAGCTGGAACGCCAATTCTAACCCCGCTTGGATCAAAAGGACTGCGGGGATCATCCGGAATCATATTTTTATTCAAGGTGATACCGATTTTATCCAAAGCTTCCTCAGCTTCTTTTCCAGTTACGCCCTTGGAACCAAAAACATCAACAAGAACCATGTGATTATCTGTGCCTCCGAACATCAATTTAAATCCATGCTTTTTTAGTTCAGTTTCTAAAACCTTAGCATTTTTAATTATCTGCTTAGCGTATGTTTTAAATGACGGTTTTAAAGCTTCGCCAAAAGCCACTGCTTTAGCGGCTGTATTATTCATATGTGGACCGCCTTGAAATCCCGGAAAAGCTGCTTTATCAATAGCTTTAGCAAATTCTTTCTTGCACATTATCATTCCGCCACGCGGACCGCGGAGTGTTTTGTGGGTTGTAGTTGTAACTATGTCAAAATATGGAACCGGATTTGGGATGGCTTTGCCAGCAATAAGTCCGGCAATATGCGCGATATCGAACATAGAAATAGCTCCAACTTTTTTGGCAATGGCTTGGAATTTTTTGTAATCAAGTTGTCTGGTGTAAGCCGAGAAACCGGCTAAAATAAGTTTCGGCTTATGCTTGATTGCCATTTTTTCCAGCTCTTCATAATCAATTTTTCCTGATTTGTCTGTTTTGTATCTGATAAAATTATAAATTTGGGCGGAAAGTGTAACTGGATGCCCATGAGTCAAATGGCCGCCATGTGAAAGATCCATGCCCAAAACTATGTCTCCCGGTTTAAGAACTGCGCTGTAAGCGATCATATTGGCTGGCGCGCCCGAATGAGGCTGGACATTCACGTGTTCAGCTCCAAAAAGTTTTTTAGCTCTTTCAATCGCTAAGTTTTCTGCAACATCAGTATATTTTTGTCCGCCATAATACCGATGGCCTGGATATCCTTCTGAATATTTATTGGTAAAAACAGAACCAAGTGCTTCCAAAACAGCTTCTGAAACATAATTTTCCGAAGCAATAAGTTCCATGCCTTCCTGCTGGCGCTTTAATTCGCCTAACATGCATTTATAAATTTGCGGATCAGATTTTTTTAGATTTTTGTGAATCATAATTTTATTAATTTTTTATTTTGTTTTCTTTTATTGTTTCTGTAAATTGATTTAAAAAATATTGAAGCTTTTGAGAATCATGCTCTTTTTTTATGAGTTCCAAATCAGCGTTAAACTCATCAACTAATGTGTCGTATTTTTTCATTTGTTCCTTATCACTCAATTCTATAATTTTATCAATTACTTCGGGAAAAATCTCTACATTCTTATATTCTTCCCTGTAATATTTTTCATAATGAAGCATGGGCTTAAGTTCCGAAACACTTTCCGGATCTATCAAGGCAAGTTGTATCTGATCCCAAACATCTGCGGCATGATAAAGCAATTTTTGTTTAAAATAATTATCAAGGTATTCCATTTTAGAACGGACCTTGAGTGATTTTTCTGATTCTGGGTTTATATTAGATATATTTTCCATTTATTTATTCTTTAAATAATCTTTTAATGCCAGTTTATAGTTTCTTAGTGGGTTGAGTTTAGTGTTTATAAGAATGGAAACATATGGCCTTTGAGCTGGACGCGGGAATTCATTTGAATTTACGGGGATAATTTTGGCTTTAATTTTGGCTTGCCTATACAATTCTACAACCGCCTCATACCATGTGCAAGCACCTGTATTAGAGACATGATATATGCCAAAAGGTTTTTTTGATTCAATAATTTCCTTAGTTTTTCTGGCCAAGTCGGGAGCATATGTGAAACAGCTGGTTTCTTCGTCAACAACTCTGACTTCTTTCTGTTTTTTGCCTATTTTTAACATTGTGTCAAAAAAACTCTTCTTGGCATCCCTGGCTTTTCCTGGTTTGCCGAATAATTTTGAAAGGCGGATAATATAATAATTTTCACCTTTTTCCTGAACGGCATCTTCTCCCATTAATTTTGTCTTTCCGTATTTTTGGAGCGGAGCAGGAATTGCATTTTCATCAAAGCCTATTTGCGGAATAAAATTTTGGTGTAATCCGCATGACCCGCAAGAGCCGGTACATCCTGCTGGTTCAGTTAATTCAGGCATGCCGTTGAAAACATAGTCTGTTGAATAATGTACAAATGTAGCACCAATTTTTTTGGCAATTTTTGCCAGATATCCAGGCGCCTTACCATTTATTTTTTTAGCTTTTTCAAATTCAGCCTTATCTTTTTCGCATCCATCAACATTATTATATGCTGCCGCATTTAGAATAATTGCGGGCTTTAATTTTACAATTTTTTCTTGAACCTGTTTTTGATTGGTAATATCAATTTTCTCTTTATCCCAAGCTGCCACTTTATAATCTTTATCTTTTCTGAAAACAGAGACTAATTCCTGCCCAAGCATTCCCTTAGCTCCGATTATTAAAATTTTTTGCATAAATTTATTTTTTACTATTTATTATTTCTTCCAAATAAGCCTTTGCATCTAACTGTTCTTCAAAAGTGTTTTCAAGTTCCAAGCTGATAATTGGCGGCAGAAAATCCAAATAGTTTTTCATATAATCCAAGTCTTTGAGTTCATGCATCATGTGACTATCATAGTTTAAAAAACCAAGGAAAGATCTTATTGCAGAAACATGTCCCACTCCCACTCCAAACTTTCTGATTTTTTCTTCAAAATTGCGATAAGATTTCTTTCGGGTAATGCTTCCTTTAATAAAATCAGAGGCCCAGTGGGTAAAATCTATGCAATATCCGGCAAACATTTTTATTTCATTGTCGGTAGGGATGTGTTCCTGATTCTCTAAATAAATCATGTCTTTGTATCTGGAAAGTTTTTCATAGTCAAAATTATATTTTGACTTAAGCGGATGAACATTAAAAACTTGCGTTCCATATTTTTCAATAAAAAGATCTAACTCCCATGTTTCCATGTCACTGCGCAAGTGAACGTGAGGGATGCTTTTAATCGTGCTTTTTTCTAATAATTCATAAAGTTCCTGGCGTTCCTGAAGTTTAAGAAATGTTGGAAAAAGAGCAACTTCGGTTATATTGAATTTCCTACATTCTTCAATTTTATCTTTCCAATCAGAACCGGGAGTGGTTGTTAGCCCTAGTAAAATTTTGCTATTTCCCATATTGCTTTGCATAGTATTCTTTATAAGATCCTGATTTTATATTTTTCCACCAATCTTCATTGTTTTTATACCATTCAATAGTTTTAACTATTCCCTCTTCAAAAGAAACTTTTGGTTTCCAACCCAGCTCATTTTTAATTTTTGAAAAATTAATGGCATATCTCCTATCGTGTCCTGGCCGATCTTTTACATATTCGATGAAATCTTCACTTTTATCCATAAGTCCAATTATTTTTTTTGTAATTTCAATGTTTGGTTTTTCAGAATTTCCTCCGACGCAATATGTTTCTCCTATTTCCCCTTTTTTAATAACAAGATCAATCGCCTCACAATGGTCTTCAACATAAAGCCAGTCGCGGACATTCATGCCGTCACCATAAACAGGCACATTCTTGTTTTCCATTAAATTAGTAATAAAAAGCGGAATCATTTTTTCCGGAAATTGAAAGGGGCCGTAATTATTGGAACAATTGGAGATTGTTATTGGCAAGCCATAGGTATGGAAATAAGCCCTGACCAACTGGTCTGAAGCTGCCTTGGAAGCGCTATAAGGGCTTCTAGGTTCATAAGGCGTGTTTTCACTAAAAGCAGGATCAAATGGACCTAAATGGCCGAAAACCTCATCTGTAGAAATATGATGGAATCTTTTGTTGCCGTTGTTTTTGGCTGCTTCCAATAAATTATATGTTCCAAAGACATTGGTCCGGACAAAATTTTCTGCGTCTAAAATGGAACGGTCAACATGAGATTCAGCGGCAAAATGAACAACCAAGTCAGCGTCTTTGATTAAATCATTAACTAAATTTTTATCACATATATCACCTTTGATAAATTTGTAATTTTTGTTTTTTTCTATCTCACGTAAATTTTCCAAATTGCCTGCATAAGTCAAAGCATCCAAATTAATGATTTGATCATCGGGATATTTTTTCAGCCAATAATGAATAAAATTACTTCCTATAAATCCACATCCCCCTGTAACTAAAATTTTCATATTTTTATTTATAAAATTTTATATAGTGAATCAGGATCTTTTTCCCATCTTATTTCATCCACTTCTTCGCTTTTATTTTTCCCCTTATAAAGCTTGTTGGGCAGATTGATTGACCAGGCATCCTTGTCTCCTATGCATTTATATCCATGAACGACTCCCGGCGGAACAATCACAAGAACAGGATTTTTTTCTCCCACTTCTATTTTCAAATGTTCCCCGTTGGTTTCTGAATCTTCCCGCCTGTCCCAAAGATAAAGTTCAAAAGTTCCCGGACCTATGAAAACAAAGCAATCACTTTGGAATTTGTGTTCATGCGGTCCACGGACGACTCCGGGTTTCGTCGAACTCACATAGCTCATCACTGGCTGATATCCATTAAGTTCATCCTGGCGGAATATTTCGCTAAGCCAGCCTCTTTCATCTTCATTTTTACTGATGTTTTTTATGACTATTCCCTTGATCATATCTTCTTTATTTTTCTTTATTAAAGCTTTTTAATGATACTATGAACGGATATTTTTGGCAAAATAAAAAGGCTGTCTTCGCGACAACCTTTTGTCTTTTTTATAATTCACCTTTCAGTAAGGCATTTAGTCTTTTCTTTAGCTTCTCCATGTCGGGTTCAGGATATGTCTTATTTATCTTTTTTTCTTCAGTTTTTTCCTGATTAGGTTCTTCCATGGTCTTATTTAATGAAAAATCGTCAGCGACAGGAAGATTGTCAGGTGCATCTCCTTTACCCCCATTATATTTAGGGACTTCTGCAAAATTAGGATATTTGGTATTTTTTTCAAGAATCTTTGTCAGCTTTTTCATCTCCTGGAATTTACGGGTAAATATATTTCCCAGCTCTTCTTTAGGAGCGAGCTTTATCTCGGCAGGAATATCAGACATGTATAAATTTTCAAGAGATTTCAATTCATCTTTTTCAGATTTTTTTTCTCCGGACTTATTTTGTAAATCAAATAAAAACTTTTCCTTAGATTCCTTGTAGTTTTCTATCAATAAGTCCTTTCTTTTTATTAGTGTATATTGGAAAATAAAAGCTAACAGAAATCCGAGAATTAAGCTTAGCGGAATCACACTTAAAATTCCGGCAATGCGGGGATGCGTGATCGGTCCTTCAACTGTGAGCAAATCAACATCCTTCTTGATGTCATAATAGAAAGCGGTGAAATAGAAAAGAGTTTCAGTAGTTTTTTCTGCCAGTTTTTCAGCATCATTTTTTTGTTTGGTGTTGATTGAAATTTTTATTAAAGAAGAATCTCTGCCTATTTTTTTGGTTGAAACCAGTCCATTCCAATAGTCTTTTCTTTCTGCCGATGATTTTCCGGCGGCAAAATCTTTCACATCGGAATTGTATTTCAGCAAGCGGTCGTAGAGAGCCAAAGTTTTTGGAAATTCGGAAACATTGCGGATAATCTGGTTTTTTTGCTGAGCTGCAGTTTCCGATTTTGCATTTACTAAAATTATAACACTGGAAGTGTAGGTTTTGGACAGGCTGATGAACAGCAATAAAAATGAAAATGAAAGCACTATGCCTGCAACAAAAAATCTCAGAGAAAAATATTCCGAATCCACGCTGATCTTTTGCCAATATTGATTGATTTTTTCCATTTACCCTGTTAAATAAGATTTGAGTCTACTTTATCGTAGAAACAACTTATTTCTAATATATTTGCAATTTAACTTGTAAATTTTCCCCCTCTTTTTAATCTTAATTTTGCAGAACAAGATTATTTAACAGGGTGAAAATGATTTTTTAGATGACTTGGGAGTATAGCAAATATACGCTATCTGTCAATAGCGTGAGCTTTTTTCAAAAATTGGCATAGAAAAAGGGCGGTCAGTTCATTTGAACTTCCCGCCCTTTGTTAAATTGTTTCGGGGTTATTTCCGTCTTCCTATGAAGAACGCAATTATAATAAAAGCGCCAATCATAGCAAGGACGAAGTAGAATAAATCTACTAATTTCCCCGCTATCTTATTTATCGACCGGCCCTGCTTTATTACAGTTCCGGCAGTCGTGTTGTACGCGCCAGTCAGGTTGGATAACCAACCCTCATGTCTGTCTATTTTAACCGACAGATCCTTTAGCTGGCCGTCGACTTTCGCCTCGATATCGTTGGAAACTTCTTTTTGCGCTTCCAACTCCCCATTTATTCTGGCGAATTGACTATTTGTCGACTTTTTAAGATTAGTGACTTCAGTTTTCAGCTTTCTGAAGTCAGCAGGCGAAACCTCGGCCTCTGGAGGCGGAGGAGCTTCATATTGCGGACCTGCTATCACCTGGCGCTCTCCGTTAATCGTTACGGCTTGTCCCATAGGAACAAACCCCACTACAACTGCAATGGCCACTAAGGCCAGAAAAGTCTTTTTCATTTTTTCCTCCTCTTTATGTATTGAGTTCGGGCGAGCTTCCGAAGAAGCTCACCCGGTTAGTGTTACAGTTGCGGGACTTTCTCAACCCGCTTCTCCTTCGCAAACCGGTCGGCCGCATCCGGTCCATAAAGAACATCAATGCAACCTGCCCATAAGAAATAATCTTGGGCAATCAGCCGATCCGCTTCCGCTTGATTGGCACGAATATCATGCCCACGGAAGTAATTGCGTTCCGCGATCTTAAACTGTTCGATCGCCGAGTTGAGATATCGTTTATCTCCTGTACACTGGTACAGGTCAACATACGCTTCTGCCAACTTGGAGCGCAACTGGAGGTTATTTAAGCACCATCTGGTGCACTCTTTGATACGCTGTTTCAACTCTTCAATCCGAGTAAAAATACTGCTCGGATCGCAAGCTTTCACTTGCGGTGCCGGAGCTGCCGGAGGAGGAACGACCTTAGGCTCAGGTTTCGGCGCCGGAGGCGGAGGGGGCGTACAAACATCAGGTTGGTACCCGACATTCGCATACGCTACCACCTTAACTTGGTATGCCACTTCTGTAAGGGAAAAGGCATTGCCGGTAACGGCTCCTAAAGAGCCTGACCCAGCACCTTTTCCGTCCACGCCGGAGCCAGTGAAACCGATTCCTAAACTGGAACCGGAATTATGCCTGTCAACCACAGAGTCCCAGTAAATTGCTACGTTAGTGGAACCGGTTTCTTCGACGGCCTGTAAAACCGTCTTAGCCAATACTTCATCTACTGGCCAGTTCCAGTCGCCAACGCCTTGGTAAACACCCAGTCTCCTAACTGAAGCGTTAGGGGCTACATTTATAACTTTAATGATAGTGTTATCATCAATGCGATTATTGATTCGGCTACGTACCGAACCTTTAACTTTTTGAGAAGTCATCGCATTCCATATACTCCCGCGACCATCCATTAGCCGACCTGAATCGGCCATGGTTTTCAGCTCACCGTAGGTGAATTGGCTATAGTCTGGATCACAGACAACGCCTTTCCAACCCTTGGGCACTTCGGACGTCGGAGCGCCCACGAAGGCACTCAGTAACGGGGCAACTATGTGATTCGGCGCCTCGTTATTAATCAACATAGAGCTACTGTTAGCTCTGCTGTCGTTCCTGTTCATGTTCAGGTTGTCGTTCCTGTTCATGTTCAGGTTGTCGTTCCTGTTCATGTTCAGGTTGTCGTTCCTGTTGTTGATATTATTTTGGTTATTGAGGTTATTAGCGTTGTTATTGCTAATATCCCCCACATTCGCACTGGCGTCGCCGCCAGTAGCACTGGCATCACCGCCGGTAGCGGTGGCGCGATTGTCATTCTCGAGTTCAATTTCGATGTCATCTGCGAACGCGAAGTTCGCAGACAGTACCATAATCACCGCGGCCAAAATGGCCAGAGCTTTTTTCTTCATGATTCCTCCTTGGCCTTTCGGGCCTTTAAATATGCTATTAAGTTGTGAAAGATCTTATGTAATTTATGCCGGAGCATATCTTACATATACCATTATTTATATTTTTACAAGACTCCAAATCTTTATTATTACTTTTTTATGATTTGTGAAGTCCTGATTTAAATATAAACTTGTTTTCTAGGTACTAATTTAGAACATTATAGTCTATCATATAATTAGGCTTTTGTCAAGGGGGTGGCTATAAATGGCTTATATTTGGCTATTATGGCTAAATCCCTATAAAGGAGGAGACTCAATGCTCTTTCAATGAGATTGAGCCTCCATTAACTTTCAAATATCTTAATTAAATGAAATTAATTAAATATTTTTTTACACCAAATGAAGTGGCTGCTAGAGATATAACTGCAAGTCCGGCTAAAACATTGGTACCAGTTCCCGTGTTAGGTGCTTTTTTTTCACCAACGATAACCCTTGTTTTTCCGATTACATTGTGATTCTCATCATATATATATTTGTATTTATATACATATGTTATTTTTCCATCATGACCATCGCGGCCATCTGTTCCATCATGTCCGTCATGACCGTCTGTTCCATCATGTCCGTCGTGACCATCTTCGCCGTCCTCCCCATCATGGCCATCATGACCCGGATCATCTATGTCTACATCAATCTCAGTATCAGTTCCAGTGGTTGAAGTTCCACCTGTTGTGGTTGAAGTTCCACCTGTGGCAGTGCTTGTAACTCCGGAAACACTGGTTGTGCTTGTGCTTGAAATCGTAGAAGCAGAATTTACAGTTGAAGTTGAAGAATTCATGCTGAAATTGTCGCTGTATGAAGTGCTGTCACTATAGCTAGAGTTTCCACTATTGTCATAGCTATGATCGGATCCATGGTTGTCATAATTATCATGATCATGGCAACCCTCGCCTGAACGGTGGCAATAAGCTGAGGAATCACTATCATTGTTGTTCGTGTTTGAATTACTGTTCGTGTTTGAATTGTAATTCGTGTTTGAACTTATGTTAGTGTTTCTATTACTGATTGAATTGGAATTGTTTACAGTGTTGCTATTGCTGTTAGTGATATCACCAACAGATGCAGTGGCACTTCCGCCAGTGGCAGTGGCACTTCCGCCAGTTGATTCCGATTCATTTTCGTTATCTATGTTTATTTTAATGTCTGCAAACGCCATATTGTTGGCAGCATAGAAAACGACTGCAGATATAACCGCTGATACTACGATAAAAATTATATTCTTCTTTGTCATATATTTGGCCTTTTAGAGCCACGCAAGGCAAGGATTATTCCTATTTTGCGCCTTAAATTAAAAATAAATTAATTATTAAATTCTAAAACATTAGATATTATCATAATATATTAATTTTGTCAAATCTATTATTTCACCAATTCTGTCTTGATAATCAGCCTATTATAGGTTGTTCCAATCGGCCAGCAGGTCGACAAGGTTAGGACCGGACCATTTGCCGGAGCAAATATTCTTTCATCATCTGGAGAAGTGATAAATTTATCAGACACTCTGTATTGGTAGATAATAACTCTTCCATTTGCCTGGATGGTTTTAGCAACTATAATATCCCCTATTTCCAAATCATTTAAATTTTTAAAGATATGATTGTAGTCGCCTTTTGCCCATAAATAATTACTTGAATGGCCGGAGACAACTGAATTTCCATTTTGTCCGAAAGAAGCAGTTTTCGGATAATGGTTTATTCCGTTTTCAAGGTCTTTCAACATGTCATCTTCCTTATCGCTTTTTGACCAGACTACTGGAGCAGCAATATTTATCTTAGAAATTTTTATTTCAACAAATGGTTTTGCTTCTCCCGGCGCATCCGGATCATATCCGTTTATTATTTCCTGCTTATCAGAATATGCATCTCCATCAGTATCAGAGTTAAGAGGATTTGTACCGTGGACGTATTCCAAGTAGTTTGGAAGTTTGTCTTTGTCAGGATCATCATCCAGTCCGCTATTAGAATCGTTTAGTCCATTGCGGTTTTTCCATTCACTGTATGTTTCAATCGAAAAAGTTGTACTGCCCAAGCGGGTGCTTATGTCATTATTTTTGGCCACACTGGTAGCTTCTTTTTCACCATCAGTTACGATTGAATTTTTATTCGGGCTAAAATCAAGGTTTAGGATATAAAACAGAACAATAAAAATAACCAGAAAAAGAATCACTGACAATAGAAACTTTTTTAAATATTTTTTAATTTTTTCAGACATTGTTTTTAGATTATTGGATATTAAATGATAACTGCATAGTCTAGCAGAAAATCAATATTTTGTCAAGTATTTAGCCATTTTGGCTTTATTTAAAGCCAAAATAAAAGAATACGGTTTTTATTAGAAGCAAAAAGACCCAATATCCTTATGGAAATTGGGTCTTCGCTGAATTTTATTTTAGTTTAGTATTTTCTTGCTTGCATTGGTTGCGGAATATAACTTTTCCATTGTTCGGTCTGCCAAATACCTTTTAATTTTTTCTATTTTCCTTTCAGAAACCCCTGCATTTTTTTGAGCCTCCTCCATAACCTCCAAAAGATTATTTACTGCCAAAATTGCCCTTTCATGCTCATCTCTTATTCCCTTTTCTTTTCCACTCACATAAATAGAGTGGATTATAGGAAATACCGTCAAGATGAGTGCAATGAACAACATTATTATGACATTATTTTGAGTTTCCATATCACCATGGGCTTAAAAAATATTTAGCAACTAATGGGTAAATATTTTTTTATTCCGGTTATAATAGTCAACAGAGACATGATTGAAATTACTGATAAAGCAAAAGCATTGCTTCCAGTTGCAGGCACTTTCCAATAGTGTCTGTGCCCGTCCCTATCAAATGTGAAATAGTGTCTGTGCCCGTCCCTGTCAATAGTATAATGATGCTCACGTCCATCACTATCTATGTCTATGTGGACATCTGAATCTTGATCAGTATAGGAAGTTCCGCCTGTTGTAGTTGAGGTTCCGCCTGTAGAAGTGCTTGAAACACCGGAAACCTGGCTTGTGCTTGAGCTCGAAGTTGAAGAACTAGAATTTACACTTGAACTTGAAGAATTTATGCTAGTACTATTGCTATATGAGGTGCTTCTGCTGCAATTAGAACATGTGCTGTTGCTGTTATCTGAGTCATCATTGGAATTATTATTGGAGTTATAATTTGTATTGGAATTATAATTAGTGTTGGAATTGATATTAACATTCCTGTTTGTGATTGAACTGGAGTTACTTACACTGTTACTATTGCTGTTGGTAATATTGCCAATAGAAGCACTGGCGCTTCCCCCTGTTGCACTGGCGCTTCCCCCTGTTGATTCTGATTCATTTTCATTGTCTATATGTATATGCGTATCTGCAAATACAATATCTGCAGTGCAAAACAAGGCAACGGCTAAAAAAGCTATACATGCGATATAAATTACATTTTTCTTATTTTTCATATGTTTAATAAATGAATTTAGTTACCTTATTAGGATTGAATAGGCTATCATAAAGGCCTGTTTTTGTCAAGCATTCTTAGTTTAAAAGGTTCTTAATATAACAAAAACCTTTGCGTCATACTATTAATACAACACAGAATTTTTTTTGTTTTTAGTATGCCTAAATTATAATTGAGCAGTTATATTGATCTCTTGTCCGTTTCTATCAATAACAAATTCAACCCGGCTGCCCTTTTTGTTTTTATTGATTAAATTTGAAAGAGGATTATCCAGATTAACTTCTTCTCCATTGACTGAAATAATGATGTCATTTATTTTAATTCCCGCCAATTCAGCCGGTGATCCTGAAATTATTGCCAATCCTTGTTTGCCAGAGGGTGAATAAATCAAAGCCCCTCGATCACGATTTAATTTGTTTGTTATGGAAAATTCTTTGGTTATGGATATATAATATGCCCCAAAAAATGGACGATAATTCAATTCATTATTTACAGCCAGGCTTATTGAATTTCTGACAGCATTGGAAGGGATTTGAAAATATTTATCCTGGCCATTTATATTAATCATGCCGATAATTCCTATCATATCTCTGCTGTATCCAACAACTGGCCCTCCTATATATTCTTTTTGATTTTTCAAATCATCTTCAAATACGCCTTCTAATTTTTCAGAAACTGCAACTGCCTTGCCTCCTAAATTAAAGTTTTTATTAATATGGCTTAAAAGTCCTGCCTCATATCGGTTTTGGTATTCACCGAATGAATTTCCTATAGCTATCAATTTTTTACCTGGACGTAAGCTGGATGAATCGGCCAATGAAACTGTGGTTAAATTATTGGCATCAATTTTAAGGAAGGCTAAGTCTGTAAACTCATCGATGCCTATAAATTTTGCATCATAATGGCTGCCATTAAAAAGAAAAACTTTGTAATTTGCATCTTTTTCAATTATTGATGTGCGATAAGTGACGATTAATCCGTCGCTTGTTACTATTACACCTGTTCCGCTCCGATTCTCTATCTTATTCTCTCTTGTGATAATATCCTTCTGATTTACTATTGAAACAATATTTACAACTGCGTTTGATGCTAAAGATGCCACCTCATTAATAGAATCATCCTCCTTTATGGTAACTTGTTGAGTATTGTTTATAATCGTCACATTTTCAGCTGCTCGATTCAAAAAATTTATACGGGAAAGATACTTATTTGTCCTGATAAAAGGAAGAATATGCTGGTCAAAATATACCCCGCCAATTCCGCCAATAAAAAAAACCAGGAATAGTATAGATATTCCCTTAGCAATTTTTCTTGGATTTTTCAAATAATTGATCATATTATATTTATTTCAAATTATATTAGATTATACTACGGGTAGCCATTTTGTGCTTAGGAGTATTAAGGTAACTAAAAATCCGAAAAAAATCATATTAGCAACAACGCGTCTTTTTGACAATTCATTAAGAAAATGAGATTTTATTAGGTCCCAAAAGACATAGTAGAAAATAAGACTAATAACGCTGGTTGTCAAGTATCCGAATGGCCAAAAGTTTAAGGTCCATGCAATCTCCGACATTATGAGCCCCAGAATAAGGCTATACTTCATGGCATCCTTCTTGTTTTCATTTATAAGCCAAAAGTATTGAAAACTTATAAATATGGTAGCTATTGTTAATAAAAGTATGAATATCCAGAGTGGAATATCAAAATTTAAATATATGCCATACGACATTGAGTAGAAAGTAAAAAAGGTTGCAATACTTCCTGCTGCAATAATGCCACGGGCAGTTTCATCTTTATAATAAACATGCAATCTATAGAGTGAAATATGAACAAGGTAGTACACGATTGATGAAAGAATAATAAGTGCATATTGCTGGTTTCTTGATTGGACAAAATACAAAAGGCCCCAAGTTGAAAGAGTGAATAATAAGGGCATTGGAGTCATACTGCGTCTTTGTGATACGCGTCTGACAATTTGATAGAAGTATGTGAGAAGGATGATAATTAATAAAATTAAAGCCCATATCCCAGTTTTTGAAAAAGACAAAATGGTACTACTAAAATAATCGGAAGATATAAATTGAGCTAAAAGAAAAAAGATAATACTGTATAGAAATATTTTTATATGGAAAAACATGTGTTTTTAGACAAATTAAAAAAACCTTACTAAGTGTAATTTTCCCATGTTATAAGAGAGATGTCAAAAAATAAAAGAATAATCTTGTTTGTTGAAAAAACAGATAGAATGAAATTATTTAAAAGCAATTTTTCCATTTTCCAGCTTTACATTTACTGTATCTCCTTCTGCTATCTTCTTTTCAATTATTTGCAAAGCTAATTCGTCCAGGATCTCATTTTGAATTATTCTTTTAAGTGGACGTGCGCCATAAATAGGGTCATATCCTTTTTGTGTCAAGTACATTTTAGCTTCGTTGGATATTTTTAATTTTATATTTTTTTCACCAAGACGCTTTTGGACTATATTTATCTGCAAATCAACAATCTGTTGCAATATTTTTTTATTAAGTGGGTGAAAAATAATTATTTCATCAATCCTGTTCAGAAATTCTGGTTTAAATTGTTCTTTTAGACTGGCTTGAATTTTGTTTCGCATCTCATCTTCCCCATCAATACACTCCTTGCGTTCACTTTGAAAACCAAAGGATTGCATTTTATAAATAATATCGCTACCAACATTGGAAGTCATTACGATGACTGAATTTTTAAAGTTAACTACTCTGCCTTTAGCATCAGTAAGCCGTCCATCCTCAAGTATCTGCAATAGAATATTAAATACTTGCGGATGAGCCTTTTCAATTTCATCAAATAAAATTACACTATATGGTCTGCGACGGATAATTTCAGTAAGTTGGCCACCCTCTTCATAGCCAACATATCCGGGAGGCGAACCTATCATTTTTGCTGTCGAATGTGCTTCCATATATTCACTCATATCCAATCTTACTAATGACTTTGGATCGTTGAATAAAAATTCAGTCAATGTTTTAGCGAGTTCTGTTTTTCCAACCCCCGTAGGTCCCAAGAAAATAAATGAGCCTATCGGACGATTTTCTTCAGAAATTCCTGCACGAGATCTGCGTATAGCATTTGAAATAGATTTAATAGCTTCATCTTGTCCTATGACTTTTTTAGCCAATTCTTTTTCCATATAGGCAAGTTTTTCTATCTCACTTTGTAACATTTTTGAAATAGGTATGCCTGTCCAGCGAGAAACTACTCTTGCAATGTCTTCTTCAGTTATTTCTTCTTTTAATATAGAGCCTTCTTTTTGTATTTTGTTAAGCTTTTTTTCTTCTTCTTTTATCTTTTTTTCCAAAATAGGAATTTTTCCATAGCGGATTTCAGCTACCTTGTCTAGTTCTCCTTTACGCTCAGCAAACTCAGCCTCTGACTTCAATTTGTCGATATCTTTTTTGTGTTGTCTGCTTGCAACAATAAGATCTTTTTCTGTTTTCCACTGTAATGTTAAGCTGTTGGATTTTTCTTTAAGTTCAGCAAGATTCTTGTTTATCTGTAATATTTTTTTGCGGGAATCTCTGGCCTTATCTTTCTGAATAGCTTTTTTTTCAATTTCAAGCTGCCGTATTTTTCTCTCCATCTGATCTATTTCGATCGGCATCGAATCTATCTGGATGCGCAGTGCTGAAGCGGCTTCATCAATAAGATCAACTGCCTTGTCCGGAAGAAATCTATCGGTTATATATCGTGAAGATAAATTTACTGCAGATTGAAGAGCGTCATCAGTGATTTTTACGCCATGATGCAATTCATATTTTTCCTTTATGCCGCGCAGAATTGCTATCGAATCCTGAATAGAAGGTTCAGTTACTATTATTGGCTGAAATCTTCTTTCTAGTGCAGCATCTTTTTCTATATACTTCTGATATTCTTTTGTGGTTGTTGCTCCGATTGTTCTTAGATTTCCTCGTGCTAAAGCCGGCTTTAGCATATTTGATGCATCTAGAGATCCTTCTGTGGCCCCGGCTCCTACCAAGGTGTGCAATTCATCTATAAATAAAATATATTTTCCAGAAGATTTCTCTGTCTCTTTTAAAATGGCTTTTAATCTATCTTCAAATTCCCCCCTAAATTTAGCTCCTGCAAGCAGTGATCCAAGGTCAAGAGAAATTAATTCCTTATCCTTTAATGTTTCCGGAATATCTCCGGACGCAATCCTTTGCGCTAAGCCTTCAACGATAGCCGTTTTTCCTGTTCCAGCCTCGCCTATCAAAACCGGATTATTTTTTGTGCGTCGGCTTAAAACCTGCATAACACGACGTATTTCCTCGTCGCGACCTATAACAGGATCAAGTTTGTCCTGGCGAGCTAGACCGGTTAGGTTAATTGTATATTTTTCAATGACCTGAAATTTACCTTCTGGTTCAGGTGAATCTACCTTCTGCGATCCTCTGATTTCAGAAAGTATTTGCAACACTAAGTCATAGGTTATGTTTTTAGATTCGAAATTTTTTTTCACTGGAGAATTAACAGAAAGCAAAGAAAGAAGCAGATGTTCCGTGGATACAAAGTCATCTCCTAAATGTTCCATTTCTCTCTCGGCTTGATCAAGAATCTGCAATAATGTCGGGGTTATAAATATTTGTCCTAAAATACCACTAGATGATTTTGGATATTTTTTAGCTTCTTCTAATGCTTCTTTTTTCAATTCGTCTATATCTGCCCCGATTTTACTAAGTATTATCGGAACTATTGAGCCCGCTTGTGTGATTAATGCATAAAGCAAGTGAAAAAAATCAATCTGTTGCTGTCCAACAGAAAGAGCAAATTCTTGTGATTTTCGTAAAGCCTCCTGGCTTTTCATAGTAAATTTATTTATATCCATGTCGATAAAGTGCCTAAAACTAACCACGAGAATGCAGCTAATTTTAGAATTTAATATTTATATGAAAAGAAAACCTTTTTATTCTAAAGAAATTGCATTAACTGGACAGCTGTCGGCTACTTCTTGGCAATTACAATCAACACAATTATCGTTTATAACACAGGACTTTCCGTTTTCTACTTTAAAAACATTAGGACAAAGAGCTTCACATGCTCCACATCCAATACATAACTCTTCATTTACAACTGGTTTTGACATAAATTTTTTATAATTATTTTAATTTTTTAAAACATTATTGATAAATCACCCGCTGTTTTTGAACGTTCATTTTTCTCAAAATTTCTCATTTCCTCACTTTTAAAATCGACTGAACCGGCAGAGCTATCCCAGGCAAAACCACTTAGAGGGATAAATATGTGTAAATTCTTTTTTTGATTTTCAAGCCAATCTGCAAAAGTGTCTTTTGCAACAAATATTTGCCTGATTTCAATCATATCTTCCCCATTATCCTTTTTTTTGTCTTTTATTTCGATAATATGAAAACCAATGGAAGTTTCTAAGATGCTATTCTTTTCAATGTTTTTTGAACCAAATAATATATCCTGTAATTCTGGTAAAAGCTGGCTTTTCTTAACCCAACCCAGTTCACCACCATTTTCTTTAGATGCCCCAACTGAATATTCCTTCACTACCTGGGCAAAATCAGTTCCTTTTATGAGCTGTTTTTGGGCTTCTTCAATTTTTGTTTTAGCTATAGAAACATCTAGTTCATTATTTGATACATACGAAGACAGTGCTGCTTTATATGCATTTGGCATTACAACAAATTTTTTAAAATCTTCCATACTCCATCCATATGAATTTAATAAATCACTTTTTATATCATTTGCAGTCCCATATTCATTAAGTGTTTGATTAATAACGTTATCAACATCTGCCTGAGACAGTCTTATTCCTTTTTTGTTGGCAAGAACTTCAATTATCTTGTCTTCTATGAGTTTATCTAAAATTTCGCGTTTTTTAATCTGCAATCTCTTTTTCCCGTCAGACGTTGTAAAATCAATTCTCAGTCCTTCATCAGAAAAATTATATGATTTATAAAATCTTTCTATAGAAGCCAGATCTTTCTCAACATCCTTTATGTAAACCAGGTGAGTATAATTAATAATGGCAGCAGGAAAAGGTATTATACTGGAAACCGTTACCGATATTCTCTTACCGATTTCAGTTTGTGTCCCATAAGCCAAAATACTTATGACTCCTATAAATATTACAATGATAATTAAAATAGCATATATCAATGTTGAAAGTTTTACTCTTTTTTCATCGTTCATAATATTTAAATTTTTTTATTTATTATATTTAAAGAAAAAATACCACCATTTTTTATAATTACTCTCGTTGTTGCTTTCTTCAGTTTCTTGATTTTGTTGATTCTCGGCCTGAATCATCTCTGTTTTATTTTGATTTATTATCACTACTTGCTCGTCAGCTTTCTGTAAGTTTATTTTATCTTTTGACACTTTTTCAATAAATTCAGGTGTATTGTAATAATCAATCTGATTTTGAAAAGTGCGATTATCATTTTGTATGCGTTCAGCTTGTTGTTTTAAATCACTAATCTCTTTTTCTATTTTTCTGCCACGATAAGCCTCTTTTATTGCAATTGTAGAAACAGTCAGGGCTATAATAATTCCAATAATAAATAAAAATATTGCGGAGGAAAATTTTCTTTTCATGAATTTTAATAACCTATAAAGAGCGAGGATAAGGAAAATCCAATCATTGATATTATTCCCAATATCGTAATGATAATCCAGATTATCCGCATTCTTTTGTTTCTTTTTTTATGGCTCATAACAGTAGTATTTTAACAAATATAAAACCTTATTACAAGTTTGATAGTTCTAACACAAAACGGAAAATTATTTCATGTATTTTTATCTTTTCAATACAGCCAAATAGGCTTCGGACGGAATTTGGACCTTGCCAATGTTTTTCATTTTCTTTTTACCCTTTTTCTGTTTTTCTAAAAGTTTATTTTTACGTGTTACATCTCCTCCATAAAGCTTAGCAATAACATCTTTGCGGAACGGTCTGATTGTTTCCCTGGCAATAATTTTTCCTCCAATTGCTGCCTGAACTGGAATTGCAAAATTTTGACGCGGGATGGCGTCTTTAAGTTTTTCAACTATTCTCTTCCCTTCTCTATGAGCATTTTCCTTGGGAACTATCCTAGAAAGTGATTCAACCGTATCACCGGCTAAAAGAACATCAAGTTTTACAAGATTTGAATGTCGATAACCAATGAGATCATAACTCATAGAAGCATAGCCCGATGACACACTTTTTAGATCATCATGAAAATTAACAATAATATCAGTCAATGGGACTTCAAAACTGAGAACTATTCTTTCCGTATCAATATATTCCGTATTTAAATAAATTGATCTTAAAGAACTCATTAAATCCATGATAGCACCTAAATATTTGGCGGGTGTTATGATATCAATTTTCACATAGGGCTCTGAAATTTCTTCAATCATTGAGGGATCAGGCATTTGTGAAGCTGAATATATTTTTTTATTTTCCTGTTCACCTTTTAATTTTATTTCATAAACTACGCTGGGCGTAGTAATAGTTGGTGAAAAATTAAATTCCCTTTCCAGTCTTTCTTTAATAATTTCTAAATGCAATAATCCCAGGAATCCGCAACGAAAACCCTTACCTAATGCTGCATTGCTTTCAGGTTCAAAAACAAACGCCGCATCATTTAGTTTTAATTTTTCCAGAGCATCACGCATAAAATTATAAGCATCTCCTTCAAGTGGATACAGTCCGGCATATACCATTGGCTTAACCTCCTTGTAGCCTGGTAGGCTTTTAACTAAGACCCTGTCATCTTCAACAGTGATCGTATCACCTACACGACAATGATCAACGCTTTTAAGTCCTGTGGCGATATATCCGATGTCTCCGGCTGTTAAAATTTCTGTTGCGACTAATCCTGGTTTGAAATAGCCAACTTCCACCACACCACTTTCCTTGTGATTTTCCATCATGCGAATTTCATTATCACGTTTTACATGCCCATCGACAATTCTTACGTAAGCCAGCACTCCTTTATACGTGTCGTATTTTGAGTCAAAAATAAGAGCACGTAGAGGTTTTTCAGTATCTCCTTTAGGCTCAGGGACTTTTTCCACAATTGCGTGCAAAATTTTATCAATTCCCTGTCCTGTCTTACCTGAAGCTTGTAAAATTTCTTCTTCCTTGCATCCTAAGATGTGTATGATTTCTTTTTTTGTCTTTTCAGTATTCGCGTTTGGAAGATCAATTTTATTTATGACTGGAATGATTTCCAAACCTTGTTCAATTGCTAAATATAAATTAGAAAGTGTCTGTGCTTGCACGCCTTTTGTCGCATCAACTAAAAGCAAAGCACCTTCCACAGCAGCTAATGAACGAGAAACTTCATAACCGAAATCAACATGTCCCGGAGTATCTATAAGATTCAAAACATATTCCTGATTATCATAGGAATAATTCATTCTTACAGGCTGAAGTTTTATTGTTATTCCGCGTTCGCGTTCAAGATCCATTTGATCAAGTAATTGCTCTTTCATTTTTC
Source organism: Patescibacteria group bacterium (assembly GCA_022709545.1). Classification (GTDB taxonomy): domain Bacteria; phylum Patescibacteriota; class Minisyncoccia; order Moranbacterales; family GWC2-37-73; genus DAOOTD01. The sequence continues at coordinate 260,760 of JAKLIP010000001.1, read as the reverse complement.
TTTTTTCGATAGTTCCAGTAAATTCCAAAATGCGGTCAGCTAGAGTTGACTTTCCGTGATCAATATGAGCAATTATACAAAAATTTCGAACTTTATTTTGGTTCATATAAAGTTTATTTTATATTAAAAAAACCTTAAAATCAAGAAAAACGGACAAAAAAATATATGCCCGTCCTTCATTTATATATAAAGCAGCTAATTAAATTCCTGTTACTTCCCCTGTATCTTCTTCGATAACCTTTTTAACTCCGAAAATTTTCCTGGTTATCGAATCTTTAAATTGGAAAAATTCTTTTATTTTTAAATAATAACTGGCAAATAAAAATGCGCCTAAACCAAATATACCGGCAATAAAAAATTGCCTAAAGACGGCAAAAAAAGTGTCCAGTTCTCCCTGTGTTCCTACGACATATTTCATAACCTGTGCAACTCCGCCTCCGATTAATGAAGCTGCTAAAATCCTCAGGGTAGAATCTAAAATATTTTTTCCATCAATACTAGAGAGTTTTTTACGCAAAAAGAACATTAAAAGAAACATATTTACAAAACTAGAAAATGAGAATGCGATTGCCAATCCGAAAATGCTGTATTTTTTAATAAGCAAGGCCACCATAAACAAATTAACTGCTTCACTTATAAAAGCTATATAAAGGGGAGTTTTAGTATTTTGTAAGGCATAGAAAGCCCTTGTTAAAAGTGGCAATAGAGCCTGAGCAAGCAAACTTATCGATAATAAACCTAAAACCTGAAATGTTGCAATGGTGTCATTCCAGTCAAATTTTCCAGAACCTAACGCTAAACGCACTGTCTGTGCACGCAGGACATAAATAAAAATACTGGCTGGAATAATGAAAAATAATATTTGTCTAAAAGTGTGGGAAAAAGCGCTTATAAACTCTTCCTTTTTCTTATTGGCAGCATATGAACTTAATGTTGGAAAAACAGCAATTGCAAATGAAATTCCAAAGAGTCCAAGAGGCGCACTCTGTATATTATTAGCGAAATTAAAAACTGCCAAACTTCCAGCCGTAAGCGTTGAAGCAAAGATAGTTATGATCATAAAGTTTATCTGACTGACTGCAATTGTCATTGTTCTAGGTAACATAAGTTTTAAAACTCTTCGTATACCGGGATTATTAAAAACATCTATAAACATTGGTCGAAAATGAAAGCCAGAAAATTTTACAGAAGGATATTGAATTAACATATGAAGTGTTGCTCCCAACACAACCCCCCACGCCAATCCCATGGGCCCTGCCCATTTCACAAAATAAACAGCGCCAATAATAATACCTATATTGTAAAAAACAGGAGCCAGGGAATATATTAAAAATTTTTTAAAAGACATAAGTATTCCTCCGAATATGCCACTTATTCCTAATAAAAAAGGACTGAACAACATTACGCGGGTAAGATTGACCGTTAAATCCATTTTATCTCCAGCGTATCCGGGTGCAACTAAATGCATAAATTGAGGAGCAAAAATAACCAATAAAAGCAGGATAGCTCCAGTTATATAAATCTGTAAACTCATTATTCCTGAAGAAAGTTTCCAGGCATCTTCCTCTTTTTTTTCTTCAATGAATTGGGTAAAAATAGGAATAAAAGCAGCACTGAGTGCGCCTACTATTATTAAATTATAAATAAGATCAGGAATACGGAAAGCAGCATAATAAGCATCAAGTGTATCTCCTGCTCCAAATTGACTGGCTAAAATGCGGTCTCTGAATAAACCTAAAATACGGCTAGCAACACCAGCTAGAGATATAATAAAAGCCGCAGCTGCAATAGATTCGGTCGGTTTTTCGTTTAAAAAATTGTTTTTTATAAGCTTTTTTATCACAAGAATATTTCGAAATTTAAACTAATTGTATTTTTATTCATTTTTTTCAAACACAATTGCTTCAAAACGATCAATTGTTAAATTTGTTTCATTTTTTAAATTATTGCCATAGTCCTTATTATAATCGGGAAAACTCCATTTGACTTTATAATTTTCAGGATAGGAAATATTTGACAAAAAAGAGCTTCCTATACTGCCTGATTGTTTCTGCGCAACTAATGAGTAAGAATCTATGTGCTGAGAATCTTTCACGGCAACTTTGAAAAGTGAGAATGGCAATAAATATTTATAAGTGATGGTAACTGTTTCTTGGGGACTTACGTATACCCAATTTGCAAAAACTGTTTTATCGCGGTCTTTATATATACGAGTACCTGAAATAGGGTCAATTTCTGTATTATTTTCCTCATTTTGTACGTCGATATCACGTTTAAATCCAAGAGCCTGATAATCCAACGGTTCCTTATTAATTTCACGAGTTTGTCCGCTAGTCTCTAACAGTTTAGATCCTTCCGGAACATAAACTCTCATATAATCAGCATTAACTTTATTCAACCAGTCATGTTTATAATTGCCACCATTATGTTTTCGTGTAATAGTAACCGTATCAATAATTGAGCCATCTTCTTTTATTTCTGCATCATGTTGGATACTTTCATTTATAACAGCATCTGTTTTAAATCCGTTTATATTGGTATTTACAACACTCAAATAATCACTTTTTGTTGATATAATTTCTCCAGACCAGCCTTGTTCGGATATTATATTCTGCAAATTATTGTCCTGAAAATAAAGCAATATCTGTTTTTCTTTTAATCCATTAATAAAAACATTGATAACTTTTGATGCCGTTTCTATATTTTTGCTAGATGAAAGTTTTTCAAATACGATCGGAGCTAAATCTGACAGAATTTTCTTTGGTTTATTTTCTTCTTTATCGTAATCAGCTTCTACTTCATATTGAGTGACTTCCGTAAAATTTTCAGAATCAAGAGTAACATCATATTCAGGCATTTCTATAGGTCCTGTTATTTCGAGTAGTTTTTGCATAATTATTGGTGTAAATGTAATTATGCCGTCAGCAGTGGGTCCACCCGTTTTCTCATAAAAATAAATCGCTTTTCTGGCCGAGGTTGGAAAATCTGGAAACCAATTACTATCATGTAAACTCCAAGCAGCACTGATTTTTTGGATTGGCATAGGAGGCACAACCTTTTCTTTCAATTGCCCATCAGGATTGAAGATTCCGTCAATAAAAAATTTCTTTATATTGCCATTCGAGATATCCAAAAGACCATAACTGCCTATAAATCCTCCCGTAGCCCTTATTTCTGAATTATTTTGAAATAAGAACAAATATTTTCTTGGCCCATTACCACCTAATAAATCAACAAAAATATGACTGTTGTTCAAGAAGGAGTCTATTGATTTACGTATTTCAGGCAATTTTTGTTTAAGTAATATGAATTTATCCCGCTTATCTTCAGGAAAATCATCTGCAGATATTTTATCTATATTTTTTTGTGAAGCGTCAAGTTCTTTTTTTGCATAATTAACATTCTCTTCGACTGATTTAAAAATATCCAGCAATGAAAGCTCGTTCTGACTTGAATTATCAATAGGATTTTTTAGCTCAGTTAATATTTTTGCTAAATTATTAAGCGCTTGTCCTGCAGCTGAAAAATGCTTACCAGCTTCAACAGCATTTTTTCCAGAAGAAACCTCGGAAGCAAAGGGAATAAAACGCGCAGTTTCTATAATTACCCCGCCCATAGCATTGATATCCTCAGAAGCCTTGGAAAAATTAGTATAAGCTTTAGAAAATTGTTTCGCTGAACCTTCAAAATTTCGAGCTTTCATTTCCTCTATTGCCGAAGATAAATTATTAAATCCATCTTGGCTAATACCGAGAACACGCTCTTTTATGCCAAAACCTCTACTGGCATATGATCCGCCACCTATAGTAAGCAGCATTGTTAAAGCAACTGCTGCAAATACAGTAAGGGATTTTCTTATATCAAACTGGAATAAAAATTGCGATGGTAAAAAAAATTTACTCCAAGAAAAATTCTGTGGGTAAGTTTCGTCTTTATTATTAAAAATAGGCTTGCTTATTGATGGAAATACTTCTTCTCTTTCGATGAATTCCGTATTATTTTTTAGTTCTTCTTCTATCCATAAAGCTTTTTGTTTTTCAAGTTCCTTTTTTTGCTTTATTATAGTTGCTTCTCTTTCATTCTCTAACTTGTGATTATATTCATTTATTTTTTTTATATTTTCTTGTTGTCTATAAGATTTTATAGGCAATATTTTTTCATATTGAATTTGTTTCTCTGTTTTTTTTGCAATTACTTCGGCTTCCTTTTCCTTGTTGCTGTTTTTGATTTTTTCTAGGATTAATTTAGATTCATTTGTAGAATTTTTATTATCGACTTCTGAAAAATATTTTGCTGTATCTTTTATTGCTTCATATTTTAAAATTTCATCTAAATTAAATTCTGGATCATGAAAAATAGGAGCTTTTTCATTTTCAATGCCAACGCCCAAAATGTAAGCTTTTACAGGTTTTTTCAAGCATATTTTTTTTAATCTGGTATTTTTTTCTACATTAAAATCCCGATTTGAAACTGACCTAATCTTTTTCCAATCCAAATCCCCAGTCTGATTAACCGGTTTTACATCGAACATTTGTGGGATAATTTTGTTTTTATTTTTCACCATTGTAAATTTTTAAAGTTTCAGTCGCCATTTTTTCCCAACTGTATTTTCCTATTTGATTTAAACCTTTTTTTATCAAGCTATTTATCAATACCTCATCCGTTGTTATTTTTTCCATTGCTTGGATAATTTCTCTTTTTTCTTGTCCGTTGAAGAAATAAGCGCTATCTCCTAATATTTCTTTCATGCATGGATGATCCGAAGAAATAACGGGAATATTCCAAGACATTGCTTCAAGCGGTGGGATGCCAAAACCTTCATAAAGAGAAGGGAAAACATATGCTCTGGATTGTTTATAAATAACATCTAAAATTTCATCTGAAACTTGCCCCAAAAAAAGCACATTTTTAATATTCTTTTTTTCAATCAGCTTCTTTAAACGTTTATAAAAATAATCCATTTTCCCAACTAGTGCTAGTTGGTATTTTTGAGCTTTATTCATGCTTGAAAAAGCCAAAACCATCCGTTCTAAATTCTTGTGCGGATAGGCGTTCCCCACATAAAGCATGTACGGTTTAATTATACCATATTTTTTCAATATTTCTACATCCGAAACTTGTTTATTTTTGTCTTTTTTTTCTAAATCATTTCCTGCTTCGTAAGTTACGATTATTTTCTCCTCTCTAAGATCTTTTTTATAATATTTTAGCAATTCTTTTTTGGTGAAATTGGAAACTGTTATAACTTTTTTAGCTTTTTTAATAGCTGACCATATAACAAATTTATAACACCAGAATTTTATTTTATAAAAAATAGGGTTAAGAGCCGTGCCTCTGAAGGTTGGAAATTGAAGCAGGATTAAGTCATGTATTGTTACAACAAATTTTTTTCTATATAAAAATGGCACATTAAAATGAGGAAAATGCACCAAATCAAGATTGAATTTGTTGAGAAGTAGTGGCATTTTTATCTGCTCAGTAAAGGTATACCACTGATAATCCGCCAAAATTTTCCGGAAGTTTTCATTTTTAGGCTGATATTCATCAAAATTTTCTTTACGCAAAAAAACAATATATTGATTTTCCTGATCAATCTTTTCCAAATTTTCAATAAGTTTTTGGGTATAACGCCCTAGTCCTTTGCCGATTGAGCCAAAAAACCGCGCATCAATTCCAATTTTCATATGGCTCAATTTTAGCATTTTTCAAGTGTTTAAAAAAGCATTTAAAAAATACTTCTTAAGATTTAATTTTTATTCGAAAAACTTTAGCAATTCCCTGGCTGAAGCTTTCCAATTGAATCTAATTGCCTGTTTCAGGGCCTTTTGATGCATAGTTGCATGAAAATCACGATTTAGCAGAACCTCTTTCATAGCAAGATAAAGTTCATCCGGCTTGTCTGGATCAACCATAATAGCTCCGCTGTCAGAAACTTCTGGCAAAGAAGAAGTATTAGAGGTAATCACAGGCACACCACAGCGCATGGCTTCTAAAACAGGGATGCCAAATCCTTCAAAAAATGACGGATAAACAAAAAGCGAAGCCATTGTATAAACAGCAGTTTTATCTTTGTTAATAATATTGTTTATAAAAATTATATCATCAGTAAATTTAGAGTTCTGCATAATAGAAATAATATTTTTTGTCTTCCAACCCTTGCTTCCAGCTATTACTAATTTATATTTGTCTAATCTAAAATCTTTGATTTCACGCAAACGATCATAAGCTTTTATGACAGCTGGAATATTTTTTCTTGGCTCAACGGTTCCCAGATAAAAAATAAAATTAAAAGGCAATTTATATCTTTCTTTAATTTCTATAATTTCTGGGCTATTACGATCTAATTGTTCGAAATTAGCCGGTATGCCGTTGTAAATAACTTTCACCCTTTTTTCCGATATTTTCCACCTCGAAATAAGGTCATTTTTTGTAGATTCAGATACGGCAATTATTTTACTAGCAAGTTGGCAAAGCTTGCGTGGATTTATTATTTGATGCCAAAGTTGACGTTTAATGGAAAAAGTTTCTTGAAAAATTTCGTATGATAAGTCGTGTATAGTTAAAATAAGTTTCGTATTTTTTGAAAGAGCAATAAAACCGATGTTGGGCATGAAAAAAATATCAACTCCGCCAAGCATCTTATCAACGTATGGCCAACGTAAATACCAAAAGCATAAGTTAAGCAGCTTATTAGGATAATTAAATTTTTTTATCTTTACATTTTTAAACCTAGAAAACACCGATAAATCAAAGTTATAATTGCGGAAAGAATTTAAAAAGAGTATATATTCATTTTGTTTATCAAGCTCAAAAAGCTGTTCAAGAATATTCATCGTATACTCTTCAACTCCAGTATTTCTGCCGTCAGAAAGGCACCTAATGTCAATTCCTATTTTTGCCATTTTTGTCTATTAGATAAACGATTTTAACGTCATTTCATAATAACTTAATATCAGAAATTATCAAATATTGACTTTTTAAATACTTTTAAGTATAACTTTTAAAGCTTCTGGACAAAAATAATGGTTTAATTTATTATTAGATTTCCCAAGTATTAGTACTTGAGTAGTATTTTAAAAGAAGGAGGATTGGACAATGTTTTACTGTGATTATTGCAATAAACTGATAGAAATTGATGATTTGATTAAAATGGAAAAAGATGAAATTTCTGAGAGCGACAAAGAATGGCAAGTAAGTGAAAAAACGTGCATGGAATGTAGAGAAGAAATAAGAAATGCAAGGGAGGAATTTAGCAGTGACAACTCACCACTGCATCCTGACGAAACAGTGGAAGAATTTGAGGATCATGAAGATCACGACCTCAAATAAAAAAGATAGTAAAGCTATCCAAAAAAAGAATCATTTTCGTAAAATTACAAGTGATTCTTTTTTATTTTCTCTGCTTATGTTTTCCTACTTCTCTTTGAATGATTTCTTTTATTTTCTCCTTAAAAATTTCCCGATCGAATTTTAAAACCCTTGATCTTATATATTTCTGATCAAAGGACATATTATCGAATTTTTTTACAGCTTCTATAATTGCTTCAGGATTTTGCTCTTCAAAAAATACTCCCATTTTTTCTTCTTCCATATGTTCCGGAATATCTCCGCCACGATAAGCGATCAGAGGTTTTCCCGAAGCTAAGGCTTCGATAGCGACAATACCAAAGTCTTCCTCTTGAGGAAAAATAAAAGCTTGGCAATCAGAATAATATTTTTTTAAATCTTCATCATTAACTCTGCTTAAGAATTCAATGTTTGATTTAGATATTTTTTTCAAGCGTTCCATTTCTGGTCCCCTGCCGATTATTTTTAGTTTTAATCCAAGCTTATTGAAAGCTTCAATGGCTATATCATGTCTTTTATAGGTGATCAGTCTTCCTACCATCAAGAAGTATTTTTCAGTTTTTTCTTTAGTCAAGTTATCAGTAATTGAGAATTTTTTTGTATCTACGGGTGGATTTATGACTATGGAATCTTTGTGGTAATATTTTTTTATTCTTCGAGCAACAAAATTAGAGTTAGCAATGAAAATATCAACTCTATCTGCACTTGTTTTATCCCATAAGCGTATGTAATTCATTGCAAAAGGAATAAGTTTCTTTATTATTTTTGGAAAATAAAAGTCGCGCGTATATTTTTGACAGTCATCCCAAGCATACCTCATTGGAGTATGCATATAACATATATGCAATGTATCTGGTCCGGTAATTATGCCTTTAGCATAACTCGAGGAATCCGAAATAACGATATCATACATTGAAAAATCAAACTGTTCTATCGCTGGTGGCATAAGCAACGGGAAAATCCTATGACGTTTGCGTGCAAAAGGAAAATTTTGCAGATAGGAAGTATATATGCGCTTATCTTCAAAAACTCCATGCATGGCTTCCTTATTATATATAATGGTATAAATTGGTGCATATGGATAAAGTTCACAAAGACACTCTAAAACACGTTCTGCTCCTCCGTATTGCACTAAATAATCATGAACAATGGCTATTTTCATTGTTTTTTATTTTATAATCTTCATGTCTACGAGGGATAGTTGAATTTTTTTATTCCCATTCCACTCATCTTTCTGTATATTGCAAAGAATATCAACATTACTTCCTTCGTTTATATCTATAAACTTTTCATAACCATTGAAGCAAATAGACTCAAAAATATTCGAAGATCCGTTAGTTGTTAAAAATAGCTTTATATGTTTATTACCATTACCGACTATTTTCTTTTCTTTAATATTTAAATTTTTTATAAGAAACACAGGTTCTCTGTTTCCTTCTCCAAAAGGCTTAAGTTTTTCAAGATCTTCTACTAAGTCATAATTTATATTTTCCGCTAAAGCTTCTCCGTCAATTTCTATTTCTTTTGAAAGGTCTATATCTTTCAATTTTTTATTTATAATTCTGTCTATTTTTGTGTAGAATTTTTCAACATTTTCTTTTTTAACACTAACCCCGGCTGCTTGAGCGTGGCCGCCAAATTTAACCAGCAAATCTTTGCATTCTTCGATTGTTTCTATAATATTCAATTTAGGAATACTACGGAAAGATCCCATGCAAATATCTTCGCTTTCTTGAAAAATAGCCGTAGGTTTATTGAATTTTTGGGCAATTTTTCCAGCCACTAATCCAAGAATTCCTACTGGAAAGTGTTCGCCTATTGCGAAAATAAATTTTTTATCTTTATATAAGCTTTGTGCTAATAGTTTAATTTCATCAGTTATTTTATCAGTCATTTTTTGTCTTTGACTGTTTTGGTCTTCAATTTCTAAGGCTAATTCCCGTGCCTTAGCAATATTTTTTTCGAAAACAAGATCAAATGCCAAATTAGCATGCTTTATTCTTCCAGCTGCATTTATTCGCGGTGCTACATAAAATGAAACTTTTCTAGTATCTGGCAAAACATTTTCATTAATTATTATGCGCCCGACCTTAAAAAGTTCCTTAAGTCCTACTCTTCTGGTTTTTGTCAAAACTAAAAGTCCAAATTTTGTAAAAAGACGGTTTTCTCCTGTAAGAGGAACGCAATCGGCAATAGTACCAATAGCTACTAAATCAAGCATCCATTTAGTTTGTTCTGTTTTTTCTTTTATTAATTTTTGATAAATGGCCTGTACAACTTTAAAAGCTACACCAACCCCAGCTAAATCTCTAAATGGATATTTTGAGTCACTAGAATGAGGGTTGATAATAGCATAAGCTGGTGGTACATTTTTAGGAACATGATGATGATCAGTGATAATTACATCTATACCTAATGAGTTTGCTTTTTTAATTTCTGTAATGTTTGTAATACCACAATCAACAGTTACAATTAAAGATACTTTTTTTTCTTTGAATGTATCTACAGCAGTAACATTAATGCCATAACCTTCTATGTGCTTATCGGGAATATATACATAAGAATCAATTCCCAGTTTATCAAATGCTTCTTTCATTATTATAGAAGCAGTAATTCCATCTGCGTCATAATCTCCATAAATTACGACTTTTTCATTTTTATCGCAAGCTTGTTTCAGTCTCTGAATAACCTTTTCCATATCTTTAAAGAGAAAAGGGTCATTTAGATCAGTTTCATAATTAGGATCGACAAATTCCCTTACTTCTTTTTCTGTCGCGATACCACGAGAAAACAAAAGCTGCACTATCAATGGATGCAACGGAAAAGAAAAAGAAGAAGGTATCTCCTGCGGTTTATTTATCAGCCATTTTGTCATAATACTTTTTTATATCTAATTCTTTAAACAATAAAACATTTTTTAAATAATTATTTTTACATCAACCGCAAAAGCTTTGCGCCCGTCATTATAAATTAATAACGGGTTTATGTCGAACTCTTTAATCTGTTTGTTTTCTAATGAGAAATCCATAAGGGATTTTACAATTTCAGAAAATTCATCAATATTATAAACAGCTTTTCCGCGAGCACCTTTGAATAAAAAGCTTATCTTTCCTTGTAGAAGCTTTTCTTTTATTTTATTTTTATCCATAGGTGGCACAAGGAAATCAACCATTTTAAAAATTTCTGTGTATATTCCACCTAAACCATATATAATAATTGGGCCAAAGATTAGATCTTTTTTGATACCTAATATAATTTCTATTTGTTTTTCTTTCATGGGTTGGATGATAAGCCTTTCACCTGGAAAATTGTCCTGTAATTTTTTAATGGATAAATTTAAACTGTCCCTGTTTCCTATATTCAATATCAGCGCTTGCTTGTCTGATTTATGTAATATTTTATCACTATCAACTTTTAAAGCTATTGGATAGTTGATATTTTTAGGAAAATCATTATAATTTGAAATTTCATAAAATTCTGAGCATTTTATGCCATATCTTTTCATAACATTTGCTGATTCACTGAAAAAAAGAGAACCCCTTTTTTGTTTATAAGCTTGTGCTATTATTTCAGCGACTTGATTTCTTCTTTCTGCTAATTTTTTTATTCTTTTTCTTGATAATTTGTTTTTCCTAAAAAAGTCCCATTTGTAATATTGATCCAATGCCCGCACCGCATCTTCAGGATTGGAAAAATTAGGAATATTTTTTTCTTCAAGATATGAAATAGCTTTTTTTACTCTTTTTCCACCTATAAAAACAGCTACTATTGGCAATTTTATTGATTTTTTTGATTTAATAATTATTTTACTTATATTTTCAACCGGTGTTTGTTCTTGTGGAGTAAGTAAACAAAGTATAGAACCCGTGTCGCTTCCTTTTATAAGATTAATAACATTTTCATATCTATCTTCTTTTGCATCACCCAAGAGATCTATAGGATTTTGTATGGCTGATTCTTCTGGAAGATTTTTTCTTATTTCAGTCTTTATTTTTTCATTTAATTCTGCTAAAAATATATCTTTGCCTTTAAAAGCGTCTGTTGTAAGAACACCAGCTCCTCCTGCATTAGTGACTACTGTGGCAGTATTATTTCTTGGTGCATTTGTGAATGAAATGAGCTTTAATAAATCAAAAAAATTATTTAAATCATATGCTCTTATTATGCCTGCGCTTTCAAATACAGCGTTAACTACATCATCACTGCCCGCTAACGCTCCAGTATGTGAAGAAATTGCTTGCTGTGACTTTTCTGTTTTCCCTGCTTTTAATATAACAATAGGTTTCTTAACTGAAACTTCTCTGGCTTTTTCCAAAAATTTTATTCCATCTTTTATGCCCTCTAAATACATTCCAATAACTTTCGTTTCCCTGTCCTCAGCTAAATATTCTAACAGCTCTATCTCATTGATTTGCATTTGATTTCCCACTGAAATTATGTTTGAAAATCCTAGATTTTCTTCTGAAGATTTATCCATAAGAGCAACTGCTAATGCTCCAGACTGCGAAACAAAGGATATGTTTCCATTTTTAGGCATTCCACTGGCAAAAGAAGCATTGATTTTTAATTTAGGTACAATAAAACCAAGGCAATTTGGGCCTAAAATGTTTATTTTATATTTTTTTGCTAAGACTAAGAGATCTTTTTCTCTTTTTACTCCTTCTGGACCACTTTCTGAAAAACCAGCAGAAATAATAACAAAATTTCTAACATTTTTTGATCCATTATTTACTACATCTAATACGAACTTTGCTGGTACGCATACTATAGCCAGATCAATTTTATCTTTAATCTCTCCTAAAGAAGCATAGCAACGTCTCATTTTTAAAATTTTATATGCAGGATTAACAAAATATGTTTTCCCCTCATATCCTAATTTTAAAATATTTTCAGTTATAATATTTCCTATCTTACCTTTCTTATTTGAAGCGCCTACAATTGCTATAGATTTAGGGCTGAACAACGATTTGTATTTTTTTATTTTTTTCATATATACCCATTATAATAGCTTTTAAATAAAAAAGCGAGTAGTAAAAACAACTCGTTTTTTATTTTAATACATTATATTAATTACCTTAAATTCCGTATTTTTTCAAATCTTCAATAGCCCTTTTCTGCTCTTTTGTGGTAGCTTTTGGAATGTCTACAATAATGGTAACCATATGATCACCTTTAATGTAGTCACGACCTAATTGAGGCACTCCTTGTCCTTTTATGCGGAAAATTTCACCTGATTGGGTTCCACTTGGTATTTTAATAGTAACCGGGCCTTTAATAGTTTTAACGTTTATCTTATCTCCAAGAACTGCCTGTGAAAATAATATATGCTCAGTTGAAAATATATTACTACCTTTGCGTTGAAATTCATCATGTGGTTTTACATGAACAGTTACATAAAGATCTCCACTTCTAGCACCTCTTTCTCCAGCCTCACCATATCCTTGTAATGAGATTGTTTGCCCATCGGCAATTCCGGCTGGAATTTCTATGCTAATATTCTGTTTTTCTCGGACTCTTCCGTCGCCACCACATTTATGACATTTCTTTGAATATATCTTGCCTGCTCCTTCACAAGTAGGACAGGTGGAAACTTGCTGGAATGATCCAAAAAAACTACGAGTAACTTTCTTGACTTGCCCGCTGCCTTTGCATGTCGGGCAGGTTTCTTCTTTTATTCCTGGTTCACCTCCAGTGCCGCGACAAACGTCGCAAACCACATTTCTCAGCAAAGAAACTTCCCTTTTTGCTCCGGTTACAATTTCTTCAAATTTTATTTCCACATCAATCTGGATATCCCTGCCCGTCTTATGAGAAGATTGTCTACGACTCCTGCTAAAATTATCGCCAAAAATATCAGAAAATATATCTTCGAACCCCCCATTAAATTCAAAGCCTTGTCCGTTAAATCCTTGCTGAAATCCAGAAAAATCAAAGCCTTCGAAGCCACTGAATCCTCCCTGCCCTGCACGCCTACTTTGATCAAAAGTTTGACCAAATTGATCATATTGCTGGCGTTTAGTTTTGTCGGAAAGTACCTGATAGGCCTCGTTTACCTCTTTAAATTTATCAGCATCACCACCCTGTTTGTCAGGATGATATTTATGAGCCAGCCTTCGATATGCTTTCTTTATTTCATCATCAGAAGCACTCTTGTTGACACCTAGAATTTCATAATAGTTAGCCATATTGATAATATTTTTACTAGTATATTTTACACCTAAATAAAAAAATTAGCAATCCCATATTAAGAGTGCTAATTCATAAAATTTTTATATTATTATTTCTTTCTGCACGGTAACTTTTTTTATTTCTACTAAGCTAAAATAAACAAATATTTTAAATATAAAAATAATTATCAGGAACCATAAAATAGTCAGGATTGAACTTAATGGCCAAATTGTAATGAATAAAATAATTGCAACAGCATAAGAATAAAAAGAAAAACTTGAATCATCATTTATTTTTGGCTGGAAAAAATCATTTATTTTTTTATTAATAAGTTCGGCAAATATATCAGACATTTTTTCATTCCCTCCTACAACACGGCCGACCATCTGAGAAAGTTGTCTTCGTCCTTCTTGGACTATCATTTCATTATTTTTTTGCAAAAACTGGATTCGAGAGCTATTTATTTCTTCAGATGAGTTAGTTTTATCGATGTTTTGTTGCGAGTGTATTATAAATTCATCAACAGTCAACTCTCCTTTTGGTATTGATTTAAAACTTGGATTAACAAAAGATAAAACAGGCTCAACAACTTTTGAGGTGATTAAACTGAAATCTAATTTTGGAATAACTTTTTGCCCGTTTGGATTATTTGTTATGAAAAAATACTGACTTGAGATAAGCAAGGATAAAGCCAACACTATTTTGAATTTTCCCATATAAAGAGATTTCCATATATCTATTTTAATATTGAGATCCAGATCTTTTCTTATTTCTCTCAAACCTGAAATTACTAAAAGAATAGCTAATAAAAGAATTGGCAAATACCACAAAAAAGGACTGAAAATAAGGCTAAAAATAAAAGATATTACAACTATAATTTCTACGATAATTCTTTGGCTAATTAAAATAGTTGTTAAGCACATGAAAATAATAAGTAAAGAAAAAAACAAAATCAAAAGAAACCAAGCGTTCAGGTTAGGCATTTTAGATAAATAAAAAATTAAAAACCAAGAAAAAAATCCAAAGACAATGATCAAGCTTAGCAAAGCATACTTTAATATATTTTTTTTCATATTTTTTTATTTATTAAAGTATATCATAAAAAATAAAAATTGTAGCTTTTTTAATTTTAGAGTATAATAATGAAAAATACTAATAAAGGAGGTACTTTAAAAATGGAAATTCTCATGATGTTTATAAGAGCTTATTTATTGAAAATAATAGCCTCCTTTATTATGTGGTTCATACTAAAGAGGGTTTATAAAATAAGCAAAGAAGAAAACTATTACAAATTAGGCAGGCCACTTATTGAAGTATGTGCATTGAGCATAGCTTCTTTTCTGACAGTTTTTTTATTAATTTACATGATCAACTCAAACGTTACCTCACTTGATTTTTTACAGCCAATAAATTTTTTCTTTGCTACAGTAATATCATTATCTTTATTGATTGCAACAATAAAGTTGGGAACCAGGACCCGCACTGGTTATGCTAAAATAATTTTGCATAAAAGTCCCATATCGAATTTTAAACTCTTGAAGTTATTTGCTTCCATTATAGAAAATTAAACAAAACAACCAAAAAAGGGCAGGCCTTATTTAAGACCTGCCTTTATTTTACTACTATTATTATTTCATTTTCTTCTTCTTCCTTATTTTTATAATAAGGACGGGCATCGATAAGAATAATTTCCCTAAGAGGATCGTAGGGATTTTTTCCCTTTGAAAATTTTTCTTCCCTTTTTTCTTCCAGCGGCTTATCTTCCATTAAAACCCCCTTTTTTGTAAAATGTTTTACAAAACCTATGATTATTAATTTAATCACTTTTAGCTCCAACTGTCAACATTAAAAGCACCTACTCAAAGAAAGTTTTAACTATCGCACAGGAACGTTTGGAATATTTGGACTATTTGCTCCAGATGGAATTTTTATATCTTTAGCCATATTCATCATCCCTTTCATCATTTCACACATATCTTGAAACTGAATATTGTCTGGTATGCTAATATCAACTGAAGCTATAGGAGCACAAACAACATTAGTAGCAGCGTCAAAAGCTTTTTCTGGTTCTTGAAATGAAGGAGCTGATTCTTGTCCTTCCATTTTTGGCAAATCTTTTATACAGCTCATTGCTAATTTGCTGGACATTGGCATCCCTTCGCCCCAAGTATAAGACACTTCATCTTTCATCACGGAATACATTTTTCTTCCATCAATTTCTGATGTAGATTTAAAATTCTTTCCATCTGTCTGCATAACAGCTTTTATCTCCTTGCCGTTAATTTTAGTCGTGTAAGTACATTCCATTTTTTTACCCAAACCCATAGCTTCCTTGATTGAAGTAATCGCAGAACTCTTTGATGAATTATCCTGTTGATTCTGTGCTGTACTTTGATCAACAGCACCTGGCTTGGCACAACCAGAAAGAAAAATCACTGCTACAACAACAAAAACACTTAAAAGCATTTTTTTCATATTTGTTTTTTATTAATTATTAACAATTTAATTATACAACACTTTTTAAAAATTGTCAGAAAAATTTTAAAAGCGTTGCTTCCAAATTGAAACAACGCTTTTAATTTTTTTTTAGGCTTTTTCTTTTTTCTCATTTTTCTAAAAAGAAAGAGATTTCCTTTAATTGGCTGGCCTTTTTTAGGCTCACACCATATAGCTGCGCCCATGGTTCACCTCATCATTTTATGCAATAGACTGGGATAAAAATAATAAATTCCTACAGCAAGTATTAAAATAGCTATTAAACAAGGGACTATTATCCTATCCCATATCTTCTGCCATGTTTCCTTGAGAGAATTTTTCAAATTTCCGGCACCCCCTTTCTTAAAACTTCTTTTTCAAATTCTCTTTGAATCTCTTTATTGCAAAAATTGATTATCTTTCCGACTTCTTCAATATATTTCAGGCATTTTTCTCTTGCTCGTGCGGGAAAATTCACAGGAAAATCTTTTTCCGATATTCCATATCCCACACTTTGCAATTCGTGCTGTAAAGCTATGCAATGAGCTATAAAAATGCCACCCTCGCTGCATTTACAAAGGAGCGCAAAAATGCAGGCTTTAATTTGCTCACATTTCTCCTTGTTTTCCTCTCTACCATTGAAAATTTTATACGGAATTATGCCTAATCCTGTACTATTTAAAAGAAGTCCTGCAAAAAAAGAAATTCTTGCTTCTGTTTTGGATCCTGCCCTTAAAGCTAATGACTCTGCCATTAAAGCCAATTTTTCAGAACATTCCCTTGCTTCATCGTCAAAACTGGCTGCGCAAAGTTGTCTGAAAGTGGCTAGATCGAGTTTGTGAAACAAACAATACCTTTCTATCTTTTCTATTATTTCTTTACTGAATAAAGACATACTCCTAAAACCCATAGATCTCGCCTCCTTTCTTTTAATTTAATGATATTGTTAAGATAACTGCTTAAAAATTAAGCAAAAAAAAGAAAAAAGTCAAATCATAAAATAAAGGCGCTATCTTTTATAACGCCTTTAAAACTAATGATTTTTTAAATTATTGACTATCTTATTCTGTCTTCAATTTCACATTGAAGACCCCTAAGGGCAACTGAGATAAATAATAACAATATTAAAATACAGATAGATAGTGCAAAGCCAAAATCTTTAATCTTTTCTATCATAATAAAACTCCTTTCCGGTAATTTTTTGAACTTTTTAAAATAACTATTGCTAAAGCCATTTAAGCATCACCGATTTACAATGTCAACTAATTCTTTCGCGCTGGATAAAATTATATCTGCCTGTGAAAAATCATGGTTTTTTGTGAATTCATTTGGGATAGCTATGCACTTTAACCCGGCATTTTTAGCTGCTTCAATGCCTGTTTGCGAGTCTTCAATGGCTATGCATTCTTCCTTGGAGCGCTCTAATTTTTCCAAAGCTTTCGAATAAACATCCGGAAAAGGTTTTATTTTTTCAACATCTTCTCCTGTAATAACAACTTCAAAATATTTCCTTACATTAAACTTATCAAGCACATGTTCGACTGACGCCTTAACGCCCGAAGAAACTATTGCCAGGTCGTATTTTTTAGAAAAATTTTGCAATATCTCCAAAATCTCTGGCATCAACTCTCCTTTTTTATCTAATATTTCCCAGTAGGCTTGTTTTTTTCTCTGTGATATTTCACTTTTATTTATTGGCATGCCGAATTTTTCAGACATTTTTTCATAGAGAATATTGTCTCCCTTTGCGACACCAAAACGCATATAATCTTCCAGAGATAATTTGATTTTATACTTTTCTAAAACTTTTTTATGCGCCTCAAAATGCAGCGGTTCGCTGTCTATAATTACTCCATCTAGATCAAATAAGATTGCCCTGATATTGTGCATAGACTTGTTTTATTTTTTATTATTAATCTATATTTAATTATAACACACGACTTGATTTTATTTTTTATATATGTTTAATTTTAACCAGGACTAGGAGAAAAAGTGGACGTTTGTTATCGATGGATTTACGACCCAATCGGTAGGCGTAAGCGCTATCTTAAAAGGCTGGATTTATATCCAGGGGTTCTTAAACCCTAGAGCACAACTTTTTCTCCAAGTCCTTTTATATTTCCCTAAATATTTCTTGGATACACTTTCAAAAACCCTTTTATACAACAAAAAAGCAAGGTTTTTACACCTTGCTTTTTTATCTTAAAAAGGCTTATTTTTTCTCTGTCTCATCTTTTTTATCAGACTCCACTTCGGCGTCTTTTACATTATCATCTTTCTTTTCGCCTTCTGGACTTGCCTGTCCACCCTGGGCAGCCTGCGCCTCTTGCGCGGCTTTGTATAATTTCTCCCCAATCTTCTGTGCGGTTTGGGAAAGCGCTTCGGTTTTGGCCTTAATGGCATCCAGATCATCGCCGTTCTTTACTTTATCCAATTCTGCAATAGCATCTTCAACCGGCTTCTTTTCATCGGCT
This sequence comes from Patescibacteria group bacterium, assembly GCA_022709545.1. Classification (GTDB taxonomy): domain Bacteria; phylum Patescibacteriota; class Minisyncoccia; order Moranbacterales; family GWC2-37-73; genus DAOOTD01. The sequence continues at coordinate 242,296 of JAKLIP010000001.1, read as the reverse complement.
GTGATTTTGTCGCCGGCATCAGCCAAAGCTTTTTTGGTTGTATAAACAAGTGTGTCGGCCAGATTGCGGGCTTCAACCAATTCTTTTTTCTTCTTGTCTTCTTCCGCATGCATCTCGGCATCTTTCTTCATTTTTTCAATTTCATCTTTGGAAAGTCCACTTGAAGCTTCAATTTTGATTGATTGTGATTTGCCAGTAGCCTTGTCTTTGGCGGTTACATTCAAAATTCCATTGGCATCAATATCAAATGTCACTTCAATCTGCGGAATGCCTCTTGGAGCTGGTGGAATACCATCCAGAATAAATCTGCCCAGAGTTTTGTTGCCAGAAGCTACTTCGCGTTCGCCTTGCAAGACATGGATTTCAACACTTGGCTGATTGTCAGCGGCAGTTGAAAATACTTGTGATTTGGCTGTTGGGACGGTTGTGTTGCGGTCTATAAGCGGAGTTGAAATGCCTCCCATAGTCTCAATTCCAAGCGTCAGAGGCGTCACATCAAGGAGTAGCACATCTTTGACTGAACCTTCCAAAACGCCTCCCTGTATCGCAGCACCGAGCGCCACAACTTCATCAGGGTTCACTGTTATGTTTGGTTTCTTGCCAAAGAATTTTTCTACAGTCTGAAGAACTAATGGCATCCTGGTCATTCCTCCGACCAAAACAACTTCATTGATATCCTTGGCGGAAAGTTTTGCATCTTCCAAGGCTTTCTTGACCGGACCTAAGGTTTTTTCAACTAAATCCCCAACCAATTCTTCCAGTTTCGCTCTGGTCATTTTCATAACCAAATGTTTCGGACCGGATGAATCGGATGTAATGAAAGGCTGATTGATTTCGGTTTCCATGGAAGTTGAAAGTTCAATCTTGGCTTTTTCTCCGGCTTCCTTGATTCTTTGAAGAGCTAAAGGATCCTTGGAAAGATCAATGCCTTCCTGTTTTTTGAATTCATTTATAATCCATTCAATTATTCTCTGATCAAAATCGTCTCCCCCAAGATGGGTGTCGCCGTTGGTTGATTTCACTTCCACTGTGTCGCCGCCTACTTCCAGAACTGAAATATCAAAAGTCCCGCCTCCAAGATCATAAACAGCAATTTTTTCGTCAGCTTTTTTGTCAAAACCATAAGCCAAAGCTGCCGCTGTCGGTTCATTGATAATTCGGCGCACATTGAAGCCTGCGATTTCTCCAGCTTCTTTGGTGGCTTTTCTTTGTGAGTCGTCAAAATAGGCAGGAACTGTGATGACCGCGTCAGTAATTTTCTCGCCCAGTTTTTCTTCTGCATCCTGTTTAAGTTTCTGCAGAATCATGGCAGAAATTTCCTGAGGAGTATAGTCTTTATCTCCCATGGTAATTTTCACAGTTTCTCCCGCATGCACAATTTTATATGGCATGAGCTTCACATCGCGCTGAACCTCAGCGTCATTATATGAACGCCCAATGAGCCTTTTAATTGAAAACAAAGTGTTTCCCGGATTGGTTACGCCTTGGCGTTTAGCCAAAAGCCCGACCAATCTTTCATTAGCCTTAGAAATTGCAACCATGGAAGGAGTTGTTCTGTTACCCTCCTTGTTTTCAATAATTTCCGGCTTGCCGCCCATGACGACAGCCATGGCGCTGTTGGTTGTGCCTAAATCGATTCCCAATATCTTACTCATATGTTTTGTTTTGCCGCTTGATTATTAAATAAAATAATAACCAGCAGTTTAAATTAATTTATTACTTATTTATTATTCAACTATTACTTTTACTGCCCTCAAAACTTTCCCGTTTAATTTATATCCTTTAAATGTGATTTTTTTAATTATTCCCTTAATTTCTTCTTGTTTTCTCTCCCCTTTTTCCTGACTGCTGTCTTGTATTGCTTCATGTATTGCTGGATCAAATTTATCTCCTTCTTTGGTCAGAATTTCTTCAACCCCGTTTTCTATCAGAACATTTTCCAGTTGTTTCTGAATATGCATTATGCCAACTACCCAGGCGTTATCTTTCTGATCTTCCGGAATATGATCGGTAGACATATGAAAATTGTCCAATACTGGAATAATCTGCATAACAATATTCTGTCCGACATATTTCATAAATTCTTTCTGCGATTCTGCCTGCATTTTCTTGTAATTCTCAAAATCTGCCTGACAACGCTTCCAGCCGTCTAAAAAACTTTTTTGTTCTTTATATTTTGAATATTTTTCAATTGCTTGCTCAGTTCCCACTGCTAAATTCATTTTTTTTGCTTCTTCAATGGTTAGCCATTTGTATCCATCTTTTTTAAATTCTCCATTAACTTTAACCTTTTCATCTCCTTCATATCTACATACATAGTCAAGGAAAATAAAATGTTTTTCTTCATGAAAATCCTTATCAAAAATACTTTCTGAAAAATCCAGCTGGGCTTCAACTTTTACATCCAACCCTGTTTCTTCTTTTATCTCCCTTGCTATTGCTTCTTCCGTTTTTTCTCCTAATTCCACATGTCCGCCAAAAACAGTCCATTTTCCTTTCCATTTCTTACTTTCTCCTAAAAGTATTTCTTCTTTACTGTTTATTATCAATGCGCCAACAATAGCTTCGGGATATTTTTTTTCATTGCTTTTTTGTTTTTTATCTGTCATATTTTTATATTATATTTACAAAAATTACTACAACCATTGAGGCTCCTAATAACTTTTTCATATATTCCATCATTGATTTGTTTTTGGCATATTTCATTCTTTTTGGTCCAATCAGCGCCAAGATTCCTTTTTCTCCAGTTTTTAATTTATATGGCGAAACCATCATAGAACAATTATTAATTCCTTCGATCGGATTTTCCTTTCCGATAAAAATCTTAGTTTCTCCGTATTTTATGTTTTTCATCAATTTATCAAATTTTTCGTCCACATAGTCCAAGGTTTCAACTAAACGGCACATATCATCTAAATCCTGAAATTCGGGCTCTTCCATTAATTCTCTCATTCCAAAATCGGCAAATTCATCATTATCAATTAATCCACTAATAGCCAGATTGCCACTGAGATGAGAAAGCAGTTTGGCCGATGTTTTTGTCAGTCTAGTATTTTGAGCTTTCAGTTTTAAAAATTCACGCTGTAATTTGTGCTGTTCTTCTTTAGAAAGTTCTTTATCCTTCATTATTTCCTCGACAAAAAAACGATAGCCTTTGTCAGTCGGGATTCTGCCCGCGCTGATATGCGGCTGATAAAGATAACCTTCTTTTTCTAAAGACATCATATCATTTCTGAGTGTTGCCGGACTGACATTAAAACGATATTTGCTTGCCAAAATTTGCGAACCGGCCGGCACAGCAGTTTTCGTATATTCTTCTATTACGGCTGATAATATTTTTTGTTGCCTGATATTCATAATAATTTAATTATATAGGATACATTAGCAGTCGTCAAGTCTGAGTGCTAACTTTTATTTTTTTAAAATAAAACAAGCCATCGCAGCATTTTTGCATACGATGGCTTTTTTAAATTATTTCAATATCAATTTATTTCAAATCTCCTAATTTACGGTTAACGCCGGAGATTGAATTTTTAAAATTTGCTTTGCCTTTAAATAACTCATGTCTGGCCGTAACAAACAGCCAAGGCAAGCTTTTTTTGGGATTTGACAATCAGCTTTTTTAACTGACTTGCCACACTTCCCCTTAACTGGCATATTTTATACCTCCTTTTATTTTTTTAATACTAATAGATAAAAATCTTTTTTGGATAGCCTCCTTACCTATCCCTTAATTAAAAAATTTAAAAGAACCAATAATATTTTTATTTTGCCTTTTTTCCCATGCATCCTTCGCAAATCTGATCTTGGGGATGTTCTGCCTGATACTTCTTACAGGCTTCTTGGCCTGATGGAATTATCAAATATTTCCCACACTTGCCCTGACCAACTTGTACCACAGTTTCATTTTCCGATCTTTCTTTCTTCATTCGTAAAACTCCTTCCTTTATTTTTTTGTATTATATTAAATTAAATTTCTTTGCTTTCAACTGGATCAAATCCGCCTTCATTCCAAGGATGACACCTGGCAATTCTTTTAATTGCTAGCCAAGTTCCTTTTAAAATTCCAAATTTTTCAATTGCTTCATAAGCATATTGACTGCAAGTTGGATAAAATCTACAATATCTTCTATTCGAAACTTTAGATAAAATGCCATGATCAAAAGAAAATACTTTTTGATAAACCCTTATAACAAACAATATGCTCTTTTTCATAGACATGATTATATTTTAATAACTATGCTTTGTCAATAAGAAAAAATAGTGTATAATTTAAGCAAACCAATAAATTAACAAAAAATAAAATAAATAAAATAAAGGGTTTCTTTCGGGCATAGCTCGTAAGATTTCATTTTGATTAATGAGGACTATTTCATTTAAAAATGTAACTTGGATAGATTTTGAAGATCCTAGCGCAGATGATGTTGTTTACATGCAGGAAAACTTCAATATACATCCAACTGCAATCGAAGAATTTATCACCCCGACCTTTCGTCCAAAAGCCACACACTATGATAATTGCCTGTTTCTCACTATTCACATACCTCTCTTTGACACAAAGTCAAGAACAACTTATCCAGGAGAACTCGACATAGTGATTACTAAAGATCACATCATTACTGGTCATACGAAAAATATTTATAGATTAGATAGTTTTTTCAATTTATTGCAGGAAAGTGAAGGCAAACGCAGATTATATATGAGCAAAACTCCAGCTCACCTGTTATATAACATTATCGACACTCTTCTTGACTCTTTTTTCCCAAACCTTGACCATATTCATGAAAAACTATTAGATATTGAAGAAAAAGTTTTCAGTGGAAAAGAAAAAGAAATGGTCTTTGAAATTTCTGTTGTTAAGCGTGATATTCTTAATTTTCGTAGAACTCTCAAACCACAAAGGCATATCATAGAATCTATTACTCAGATGAAATCCGAATTTATTGATAAAGAACTTATACCCTATTTTCAAGATCTTGTCGGTACAAACATCCGCCTTTGGAATGCACTAGAAAGCAATAAGGAAACAATTGAATCTCTCGAAGAAACAAATAATTCACTGCTTTCCAATAAATTGAATTTCACAATGAAAGTTCTTACTGTTTTTTCAGCTATAATGATGCCTATGACTGTATATTCTAATATTCTTGCAATGAGCGCCAACATACCTTTCGGCAATAGTCCACACGCTTTCGCAATACACGTTTCTATAATGCTTTTAATTTCTCTTTTTACTATTATTCTTTTTAAGATTAAGAAATGGCTATAGTTATGAAATTCTACAATACTTTATCAAAAACTAAAGAAGAATTTAAATCAATAAATCCCGGCAAAATCGGGATGTATACTTGCGGACCGACTGTTTATGATTTTATCCATATCGGCAACATAAGAGCTTATTTGCTTTCTGACACTATCCGGCGCTATCTGGAATACAATGGATATGAGGTGCGATTAATTAAAAATATTACAGATGTCGGCCATTTAACTGAAGATGATATCTCACAAGGAGATTCCGGAGAAGATAAAATGATGAAAGCTGCTGATAAAGAAAAGAAGAAGCCTGAGGATATAGCTAAATTTTACGAAGATTATTTTCGCCAAGTTGAAAAAGAAATGAACATTCTGCCGGCCCAGTATTTTCCCAAGGCTACTGCCCATATTCCCCAAATGATTAAAATCATTAAAGGCCTTTTGGAAAAAGGGTTTGCTTATGAAAAAAATGGTAATGTTTTTTTTGATGTAACAAAATTTCCTGATTATGGAAAGCTTTCTGGAAATACTTTAGAAAACCTAAAAGTTGGTGCACGTCTCGAGGAACATCCGGACAAGAAAAATCCCTGGGATTTCGCCCTTTGGCTTAAGGCCCCCAAAGAACACCTGCTCAAATGGGAATCTCCTTGGGGAGTTGGTTATCCAGGCTGGCACATTGAATGCACTGCTATGAGTACAGAGTATTTAGGAAATACTTTAGATATCCATACTGGAGGTGAAGACAATATTTTTCCCCACCATGAAGCTGAAATCGCACAAACTGAATGCTATACCGGGCAAAAATTCGTAAATTATTGGCTACATCTTCGTCACCTCATGGTTGACGGACAAAAAATGTCAAAATCAAAAGGTAATTTTTATAAGCTGGATGATATCAAAGAGAAAGGTTTTTCGCCTATGGATCTGCGCCTGCTGCTCCTTTCTGCCCATTATCGATCACAGGTCAATTTTACTTGGGATGTCATGGAGCAATCCCGCAAAAACCTGCAAAGAATAAATGATTTTGTTTTAAACATGGAAGTTGTTGTTGCTGGAAACATATTAGCTTCTGAAAGTTTCAACTTAAAATCTTTTCAGGAAAAATTTGAAGCTGCCATGAATGATGACCTGAACACGCCTTTGGCTTTGAGTGTTTTATATGAAATGATAAGTGAAATAAATAAATTAAGCGCTACTAATTCTCTCTCTTCCGATGATGCCAAAAAAATTCTGGCTTTCTGGAAAAAAATAAATTCCGTTTTTGGTTTAGTGCTTTCCGGTCAGGCAGAAATCCCTCAGGAAATAAAGGATTTAGTTCAGAAAAGAGAAGATGCCCGCAAAGGAAAAGATTTCAAAAAATCAGACGACCTCAGAGAGTTGATTGAAAAGAAAGGCTATATTTTGGAAGATACTAAGGATGGAACATCGATAAAGCAAAAATAACTATCTTTTTTACAAAAATAAAAGGCGAGGATAAAAACTTTATCTCGCCTTTTTAAAAACAATTTATTTTTTTCATACTTTTTACATCAGTTTTATCACCATAATAAAAGAGATGATAAAGGCACCAAGAAGCAATGTTACTATAATCACCGCTGTTTTTTTACTCGAAGACATATAGATAACCTCCTTTTTCTGTTAAAATATCTTAACTTATTTACCTACCAATTTTAAACTATTCAATGCTCTTATATTTTTAAGTTACTTTTCAATGTTTTATATAATTTTTTTCAGCACTTGTCAATGTGTTATTAAATAGTGTATAAAAATGAAATTTTTATAGTTGCAGAGATAAGCAGGATTGGTATAATAAACTAGCTTTTAAAGCTTATTAAAATTTATGGCAGCTATAGCTAAAAATACCAATAAAAATGATCTCCGTATTCCTCCGCATAATATTGAAGCTGAACAATCGGTTTTGGGTTCTTTGATGCTGGAAAGAGATGCTGTCATAAAAATCGCAGATCTTTTGAAAGTTGGAGATTTCTATAAGGATATACACAACACCATTTATGAAGCGATGCTGGAATTATATGAACAGCGTGAACCTCTGGATGTTTTGAGTATTTCCAATAAACTTGATGAAAAAAAGCAACTGGAAAAAATCGGCGGCAGTTCTTATTTAGCTTCTCTTGTTGCAACTGTGCCTTCAGCAGCGCATATTGTGCACTATGCAAAAGTTGTTCAGAAAAAAGCACTGCTGAGACGCCTCATTGATGCTGCCACTGAAATTTTGGAAGCTGGATACAATGAGGGTGAAGATATTGAAAAAGTTCTTGATGAAGCCGAACAAAAACTTTTTGGTGTTTCGCAGAAATATATCAAGCAGGATTTTGTACCAATCAGATCAGTTCTGGAAGCAGCTTTCAATAGAATTGATGAACTTCACCGTGATGGCAGTAAATTTCGGGGCATTCCGACAGGTTTTGCAGATTTGGACAATATTATGGCTGGACTTCAAAAATCAGATCTTGTTATCCTAGCAGCACGCCCTTCTATTGGAAAAACATCTTTAGCCCTGGATATTGCCCGCCACGTGGCAGTCAGAGAGAATGTTTCGGTTGGCATGTTTTCTTTGGAAATGTCCTCCGATCAATTAGTTGATCGTATGTTAGCAGCTGAAGCTAATGTTGATTTGTGGCGGCTTAGAACCGGAAGATTAAAAAGCGATGGAGAAAATAATGATTTTCAAAGAATCGGAGATGCTATGGGAGTGCTTTCTGAAGCTAAATTATTTATTGATGACACTGCCAGCGCAAATATAATGGAAATGAGAACTATGGCACGTAGGCTTCAGGCAGAGCATAAGCTAGGATTGATTATTATAGATTATCTGCAACTCATGGAAGGACGCGGAGGAGACAATCGCGTCCAGGAAATTTCTGAAATATCTCGCGGACTTAAAAATCTGGCGCGCGAACTTAATATACCTATTTTAGCTTTATCGCAGTTATCCCGTGCTGTTGAGTCCCGTTCTCCGCAAATTCCAAAACTTTCAGATCTCCGCGAATCCGGATCTATCGAACAAGATGCTGATGTGGTATTATTCTTGTATCGTGAGGATCGCGAAAAACCTGATACTCCGAATAAGGGTGTTGTAAAAGTTATCATAGCCAAACACAGAAACGGACCGGTTGGCGAAATTAACACTTACTTCCAGGAAAATTGTGCTTCCTTCAGATCACTTGAAAAAGCAAGAACGCAACAATAAAATATGTATCCTAAGGCTTTCCAAAAACTAATAAAAAATCTAGCTTCCCTTCCATCTGTCGGACCAAAAATGGCTGAACGGCTGGTTTTGTATTTATTTAAACAAGATACTGAAAAAATAAAGGATTTTGCCGAAAATCTTCTAGAAATAAAAAGTATGAAAATTTGCCACAAGTGTTTTAATATAGCTGAGAGTGAACTGTGCGAATATTGCAAAGACTCAAAACGTGATCAGCATTTAATCTGTGTAGTTGAGGAACCATTGGATATTATTTCACTGGAACGCACTGGAGCTTATCATGGCTTGTATCACGTTTTAGGAGGAGTTTTGCAGGTGGGAGACAATACTGGAAGTGAACTAAAAATTCCTCAGCTCTTAGACAGGATCAAAAAAGACAAAATAAATGAAATTATTCTAGCTATGAACCCAACAACTGAAGGCGATGCTACTGCACTTTATCTTAAACATAAAATAGAACCATTACATATCAAGGTTACGCGTCTTGGCCGCGGACTTTCAACCGGCGCCGATCTTGAATACGCCGACGAAATTACTCTTTCTGAGGCATTAACAAATAGGAAAGAATTATAAAAAACAAATAAAATAAAATCCCGATTGCTCGGGATTTTTTATTTATGCTATTTTTGTAATTTCTACCTCCGTAAAAAGCTGTTTGTGTCCAAACTTAACTTTATATCTTTTCTTAGGCTTATGCTTGATTCCCCATACTTTTTTATGTCTTCCCTGTCTTACGATTTTAGCTTCAACTTTGGCGCCTTTTACCAAGGGTTCTCCAATTTTTACATCTTTTTCATCTCCAATAAAAAGGATTTCATCAAATGCGATTTTTGCACCAACCTCTCCTTCAATTTTTTCAACCTTAATTTTATCGCCCTCTGCCACCTTATATTGCTTTCCGCCTGTTTTAATAATTGCCAACATGTCTTTAAGTTATATTAAGAAAATTAAATGCACGTACTTCAGTTTACTTTAATATAGTTTAAGTGTCAATCCCACACTAACTTAAACCAAAATTTACTCAAGAATCGCTTTTATGCGCCTTACTCCAGCTGAAGACGATTCTTCTTTATTAATCTTAAAATGGCCCAATTCTCCAGTATTTTTAACATGTGGACCGCCGCAGACTTCAATGCTGAAATCACCTATTTTATAAACTTTAACAATATCGCCATATTTGGAAGCATCAAAGGATGTTTTAGCAATTTTCAAAGCTTCTTCTTTAGGCATTTCTGTCATTTCAACTGGAATATTTTCCTGTATTTTTTCATTTACCAAATCTTCAATTTTTTTTATTTGTTCCGGCGTAAGTTTTTGCGGATAATTAAAATCAAATCGCAAACGTTCCGCCGTAATATTGGCACCTTTTTGTATAATATCCTCGCCTAAAATTTTCCTAATCGCTGCCAGCATCAAATGAGCTGTGGTGTGATACCTTACAGTTTCTTCTGATGTGTCTGCCAATCCACCTTTGAATATTCCGGCAGAAGCAGTCTGGGAAAGTTTTTGATGTTTTTCGAATTCATCTTCGAACTCTTTCTTGTTGACTTCTACGCCCTTTTCTTTGGCTAATTCTTCTGTTATTTCCAAAGGAAATCCATAGGTCTGGTATAAATTAAATGCATCCGCTCCAGAAATAAAAGGTAATTTATTGAATTCTTTCAATCCTTGTTCTAAAGTTTTTCTGAATTTATTTTCTTCTTTTTCTAATTCTTCAAATATTTTTTCTTTATTGTTTTCTAATTCTTTGTAAAAATTTTTATACATTTCAATGACAACTTCGGCAATTTCTTTTGTAAAATTATTTTCTCCACCTAATAATTTTCCATATCTTATCGCGCGACGGATAAGTCGGCGCAACACATATCCCCTGCCAATATTTAAAGGTTCTACGCCTTCAGTAATGATGAAAGTTGCTGCTTTTATGTGGTCGGCAATAATCCTGAATTCTTTTTTATAATTTTCATATTTTTTTCCAGACAATTTTTCTATTTTTTCAAATATCAGCTGGAACAATTCTGTTTCAAAAACATTTTCTTTGCCATTCAGAACTGCTAGTGTTCTTTCGACTCCCATACCAGTATCAACATTTTGCTGCTTCAGTTTTTCAAAAGTTCCATTTTCTTTTTTATTAAATTCCATAAAAACATTATTCCATATTTCAATCAACCGTCCTGAATCAACCAAATCAGAAAAATTTCCCTTTATTTTCCCTTCTTCTGGTCTCGTGTCATAAAATATTTCTGTGTCTGGACCACAAGGACCTGTTGAGCCAGCAATCCAAAAATTATCTTCCACTCCTAAGGGAATTATCCTTATGTCTTCTTCTATATTTTTGTTTTTTGCTATCTCCGCCTTTAAATTTGTTCTTTTAAAAACATCCTGCCAAATAAAAATAGACCTTTCATCACGCGGAATATTACCGTCACCCTCGAAAACTGTGACATATAGCCTATTTTTATCTAATCCGAGCCATTTTTTGTCGGTTAAAAATTCAAAACTCCAAACAATCGCTTCTTTTTTAAAGTAGTCCCCAAAACTCCAATTCCCCATCATCTCAAAAAAAGTAAGGTGTCTATTATCTCCAACTTCATTAATATCTCCCGTCCTGACGCATTTTTGGACGTTTACAACTCTTTTGCCTCCTGGATGATCATCTCCTAAAAGGTATGGGACTAAGGGATGCATTCCAGCTGTTGTAAAAAGCGTAGAAGTGTCGGTTTCGTGCGGAATCAAAGAAGCCGAAGGAATGATATTATGCCCTTTCGACTCAAAAAATTTCAAATATTTTTCCCTTAATTCCTGCGTTGTCATAAAATTATCTTTTTGATGCCTCTATTTCTTTTTTAATATCATGTTCGATTTTTCTCCAATTTTCATTTATCCAATTATAACCGAATATGTATCCTATTAATTCTTTGGCTCTTTTCAAAGCTTTATTTTCATTTGTATTTTCTTCATTTAAAATACTATCTACCTCCACTTCTACAGTATGGAATTTGCCTTTTACGCTGTTCAATAATTTTTCATCTTTTATATTATTTTCTAAAACTTCTCCTATGTTTGAATGTATGGCCATATTTTTATATTTTAAAAAATTAATCATGTGATAAAGCACTCATTTTGTGCTTCAGTTTTATAAGCTCGTTTTGCAGTTGAATAAATTCAGCTTCAAATTTCTTTAATTCATTTTCTTTTGAATTGATTTCCATCTGGATTGAAACACTTTTTCGCTTGAGATCATGAAGAGTTGTTTCTACATCTATTTTGCTTCGCATGTTTTTCTTTAAGTCAGACTCTTTGAGAATAATCTCTAATTGCATTTTTTTTCTTTCAGCAGCTACTTGCGGATCTTGATTTTGCATATGATTATTATAAATTAAATTATAATTCCTCCTCCAATAACCTCTTTGTTTTTAGCATAAAACACAGCAGATTGTCCTGGTGTTATAGCTTTCTGCGGTTGTTTAAATTGTATTTCATAAAGATTATTCTTGACTTTCTTTATTATACCATGCACTAATGGATGTCGATAGCGAATTTTTACACTTATTTTCAAGGGGAATTTAGTCTGTGGAATAATCCAGTTTTTTATTTCAACCATCATTGACTTATTATTTATACCAAGATCACTTTTTTTATCAGTAACAATAAGCTGTTTTTTCAGAAAATTTCTGCCAATAACATAATAGGGGCCCGTTCCACCTATTTTTATTCCTTTACGCTGACCGATAGTGTAAAGTTCTAGCCCCTCATGTTTTCCGATTTTCTTTCCATTTGTTAAAACAATATCTCCCGGAGACAAAGAAATATTTCTTTTTATAAAATCCGACGGTGATTTTTCAGAAATAAAACAAATACCCTGAGAATCATCTTTATTGAAAACAGGCAAACCTGCTTTTTCAGCAATTTTTCTTATTTTAGATTTCTTATATTTTCCAACAGGAAATAAAATGTGTTTTAATTGTTTCTGCGTTAATGAATAAAGAAAATATGTTTGGTCTTTTTCTTTATCCGATGGAATATACAGATGATATTTTCCTTTTATTTTCTTTATTTCCGCATAATGGCCTGTAGCCACATAATCCGCTCTCATCTCAATCATTTTTTTTAAAAGAAAATTAAATTTAATTTTTTCATTACAAACAACACAAGGGTTAGGAGTTTTCCCATCTTTAGTTTCTCTAATAAAATAATTTACCACTTCTTTTTTAAATTCTCTGGCAACATTTATTGTATAAAGAGGAATACCTAAAATTCGCGCAATTTTTCGAGCATCCTGCTGGGATTCAATAGAGCAGCATTTATTTTCACGAAACACATCTTGACTAGGTTCTTTCCAGAAGTGCATAAAAACGCCTATAACATCATAACCTTGTTTTTTAAGCAAAACGGCCGCAGAAGAAGAATCAACTCCAGCAGACATGCCCAAAATTACTCTTTTTTTGTCTTCACTGATTATACTCATAATTATCTGCCTATTTCCCTTTTGTCTAAATCATAATCCTCATCATCCTGAGTTTGAGTAATCTTACTTTTATTTTGAGCATTTTTAATTATAAGATTTCTCACTTCATTTAAATTAATATTTGGCTTATGGCGTTGTGGTTTGAATTTTTTTGGGGCTATATATTGCATCTGGGAAAGAGCCATTGGTTTCTCATTTGGAATATATGCTTTATGCTCAAATTTATTTTCTTTTGGGTTTTCTTTTTCTCTTTTTACTTCATCTTCAAGAGATATGCTTTTTTTAAAATATTGATTTTTGATTGTCTTGGTATGTTCATTATTATTAAAATATTTATTTTCTTGTATTTCTTCAGTTTCTCTTTGTTTTTTTCTTTCTTGGGCAATCTTCTCCTTAGCTGTCATACGCTGGTAATCTTTAAGACATTCTTTGCAGAAAGTAGGCCTTTTACCATCAGGCTGAAAAGGTACCTGGATTTCACTGGCACACATATCACATACAGCACCGAACATGGGTCTTTTATTCTCTGTGTCTTTTTGTGAATCTTGCTTGTTCTTTAAAAAATCTGTTTCAGTTTTTTTTGTCTGATTTTCTTGAGCAGGGCGTGCTTCTTGAGACTGTAAAAAAGAAACATCTTGATGAACTTGTTCAGGAGCCTTATTGACTGTTTTAAAGCCATCAGTCGGCATTATACCAGCCCATTTGGCTATTTTTTCCTCAACTTCAATTTTACTTGAGGCATAACGTTCACGCGAAACAGTTATTATTTTTTCTTCATTTTCCAGGGTATCTTTAATATAAATAGGAGGAAGAACTGTTGCTGAAAAAGCATCACCAGCGATTCCATCTATCATCAGTTTTAAATAAATCTGATATTTAGGAATATTCACAAGGTCATTCTGCATAAAAACTGGAGAAAATTCTTTTTCTAGAAACTCAGCATCTGTTGCACCCACACGGAATGAAACGATAGTTCCGGTATTTCCAAAAATAGCATCACGAACTTTTTCGTCTATTTGGGCTATATATTGATTGGCTAAAATAAGATTTAATCGATATTTTCTGGCTTCAGAAAGAATATTAGCAAATGATTCAGTAGCAAAATTTTGGAATTCATCAACATATAGATAAAAATCCTTACGGGTTTCTTCAGGAATATCAACTCTTTCCATGGCGGCTAATTGTATCTTGGTAATCATCATAGCTCCAAGCAATGCACTATTGTCTTCACCTATGCGACCCTTAGAAAGATTTAATATTAAAATCTTCTGGGAATCCATAACTTCACGTATATTAAAAGAAGATTTTGTTTGTCCAACTATATTTCTAATAAGAGAGCTGGATAGAAATTGTCCGACTTTATTTTGAATAGGAGAAATAACTTCCTGTAAAACCCTTTCATTCCATTTGCTAAATTCTTCAATCCAAAATTGCTTAACTACTGGATCGGATACATTATCAACAACTTTTTCTCTATATCTTTTATCAACAAGTATTCTAGTAACGCCAAGAAGTGTGCTTCCTGGATATTCAAGAAGCGCTAATATTGCATTACGAAGAATATATTCAAGGCGTGGTCCCCATGAATCTGCCCATATTTTTTTGAATACTCCAATTAAGCCTGATGCCACAAGATGTCTGTATTCTGGGTCAACAGCTTCCATAACGTTGAAAGCTAGTGGAAAATTCTGATCTGCCGGATTAAGATATATAACATCATTAATTCTACTAGAAGGCATTGCTTTTATCAGTTTTTCTGCAGTATCCCCATGAGGATCAATGAAACATACGCCCTTGCCACTGCGTATGTCCTGAACAGCCATATTTTCCAGAAGATTGGTCTTGCCCATACCAGTCTTACCAATGACATACATATGGCGTCTTCTGTCGTCTGTTTTTATGCCAAAAGCCCGTTCCTGATTGCGAAAATTAGTTTTAGCAAAGAAGTTGATTTCATTATCCATAATAACTATCGTTGTAGTTAATTTTTTATATATGCTTCCTTAATTTATTCTTCTATTCTACAGGCAAATTAGAAGGTGCCCCGCCATGTTTTGATTCTACTCTTGCCAATGAAGGCGCTAGTACATTCATGTCTGGCAAATGAAATACTGTCGCAAGTTCTTCAGTGCTCATAACAAGCTTGCCTCCTTCTCCATCCATGCTTCTACCTCTGTATCTGCGTAACAATTTGCGTTGTAAATAACGTAAACGAGTTTCTATAAAAATATGATACGCAGTGGTCTTTGTAGTATTAGGTTTAAGTGAATTCAGATTATCATCAGAAAATTGCCTTATGGCACCAAAAAAAGAATTAATTCCAACTGCTTTATCATAGTTTTCGCGACGACCTATGTAAAGATAACGAGGTCTTACATAAAACTGTGGTTTTCCAAGATTATCTTCTACGGCTTTTAGGACATCTTTTTCAACTGGAGATAAGCGGAACTCCAATGGTTCCTTTTCTTCCTTTTTGGCACTTTCAGCAAATTCTACTGGATTACTAAAAGCTTTTGGAATACTGCTTAAAATTTCAAATATGTCCTTCCATATTTCTTCAAATATGCTTTTTCTTTCTGTTTCCCTGCCCTTTAACTTATCTAGCGTTGGCTTGCCCTCCTTTGAAGACCAGCTTGTATCTGTTGGCTGAATTATCCATTGCAACCATAATTTTTGATTTAGTCCGAGTTTGCCCATTGTTTCTATAAGACCAGACAAGGGATCTATCATTTTACCGGTTATAGATTCTTCAAATTTTGGATAAGTTTTAATAGGGTAAGCATTATTTTTTGTAAATCCAAGATCTGAACCCCATAAATCCCACTGACTGTTTGGAATAATTTTAGGAACATCGTTTACATAATCAGGAACTTCAATAATTTCTACATCAGGATATTGTGCGTAAAGATGAGCTTCCACCAAATGGCGATACTTTTGCATGACCCTGATATAAAAATGCACACTGCCAGAATCACCTACTATTTCCAAACTCATGTAATCAGTAAAAGCGCCGTCTATATAAATTTCCACTGGGTTAAGTGATTTTTGCACCCCGCAAAAACCATTATATAAAGCTTCCATAGGCTTTGGGCTTTTTTCGATATTTTTTGGAGGAATAATCTCAAGAACAACCCAGTCCGGCATAGCTGCAAATTTATCCTGAATGTGCTTCATCCAGATTAATTTGAAAAGGAAATAAAAAAGGGGCGGCAAAACAATGAACCATACATAACTCATCGCCTCTGATGCCGTTTTCAAAGAATCCCCTAATTGTTGAAATGATTCAAGAAGAATATTCATGGTATTTTTTGTTTTTTATAGAAACTAAATGGCTTTTATGTGCCATCATTTAATTGAGTAAGTACCCTCTTTTGATTTAGAGAAATAATTATTCAAATTAATAACTATAGTTGATTCTTTAACCTGCCTTACAGCAAGAACTTTTTCAATAATTTCTTCCTTTTTTAGCGGTTTTGCGCTATTTTTTATAATTTCTTCAATAACATCCTTGACTGTGCCTCTTTTGTACCCCCATTCAACTAATGCATAAATTCCTCTACCAACTAGAACAAAATTACTGTCTTTTATAAGTTCATTATGCACTGTCTGTGGATGGGTTTTTTTCTTGTTTAAACGATTTTGATCTATTTTCTTGGCAATTTCTCTAAAATGAAGCGGTTTTCCGAACTCTTTTATGACAAGATAAGCTTTTTCACGTGTTCCTTTCGGAGAAATTTCTTTCCAATCTACAATACCCCATTTATCAAAAGCATTTTTACTTAATTCACCAGAAACTTGCAAAAAATGCTTTAACGTTTCTTTTGGTATGTCTAAATTTTTAGTTTTATTTATATGTTCAAATAATATATCAAATGGCAAGGGCTTTTTATGATTCTTTAAGGTTTCTATAGCTGCATTTTTTACATTTTTCCAGTGATCAAATTTAAAATCTTTAAGAGCATAAGAGAATTTAAGCTCATTTTTAACTTCATTACCTAAAACATCTTCTAAACATTCCAAGAAAAAACGTGCAGCAGCTTCTTCATTTGTGTTGCCTTTTCCTAAGACAGATATAATGTGACTTTCTTCCATTATACCACTATTTGATTGCAAAGCCAAGGTTATTTTTTCCTGAATTTGTATAAAAACAGGGTGTTCTTTCTTGTCTCTTATTTTTTTTAAAACTTCACGTATAATCTGACGTACACGTTCGCGGGTGATGCGGTGTTTCTTGCCAATTTCTTCAAGAGTCATTTTATTAGGTAAAAATACCCCATACCTATTCAAAATAATCTCTTGAGATCTTTCGGGAAGGTCAAAAATTAGCTCTCTTAAGGAATCAGAAAAAAACAGATTTTCGTCTGCTGTGTATTTTCCGGCTTGTTTAAGTGATTTTTCCATATTTATATTTTTAAATAAGATTTGAATTTTAAATAAAAAAACAAACCAACTTATTATAATGAAAAATTAACTTCCGATTATAATCTTGCTTTAAAAATGCACCAAATCTTTTATTTATTAAGCAAAATAAACTAATAGGGCGAATTTAAATTGCTTTATTGGCAATTTTAGAATTCAAGCTATATTACCACATAATTAATTTTTTGTCAACATCCCTTTTTAATTACAGAAAATGGTATGTAATAAAAGCATAAACTTAATTTTAAGTCAATATCCATAAAAAAATCAGGCAATGTTTTGAAAATTCCTGATTTTGTATTGTGGTTATTTTTTATTTTTTCACCTTCACCCTTAATAAATTTATCGCAGTACGGCTTTGAGATCCTGTTCGGTTTTCTTGCGGATTTCTTCCTGAATTTTATTTATTTCTTCATTAGTGAGTGTTCTTTCCATGGAGCGATATGTGATGCGGAAAGTATAGCTCTTCTTGTCCTTGCCGAATTTTTCTTCATTTTCATATTCATCCAAAAGTTTTACTTCTTCAATCAAATCATCAGCAAAATCGCGGACAATTTCGTAATAATTATTAAGATTAATATTCTTGTCAATGATGAAAGAAATATCTCTTACTGTTTCCGGAAACTTACTGACTTCTTTAAACTTGCTGTTTATATCCTTGAATTGACTAGTGATTCTGGGATCATCTGACCACAACACTCTGATGTCCTGTATATTCATTTTTACCATTGCCCATCTATCTATTCCAAAACCAAACGCCCAACCGTTATAAATTTCCGGATCCAATCCGAAATTTTTCAAACATTCTTTGTGCACCAATCCAGAGCCGGACAATTCCATCCATTTATCGCCGAATTTAACTTCAATCTGAGTTGAAGGATCGGTAAAAGGAAAAGTATCATCTAAAAAACGGTATTCACAATCTTCGCCAAAGACCGCTTTGGCTGCATCAGCTTGAATATCCTCTAGCTCTTTACGGGTTATTTCATGGTCCGATTTTTTACAAATATAAAGACCATCTATCTGATTAAATGCTGGATAATGACTTCGGTCAATTTCATCTTTTCTGAAAACGATACCCGGTCCCATAATTCCAATTTTTCCTTCTTTTTCTAAAATTTCAATAATTCTTTCGTCGCGTAAACAATAGGGCCACATGGTTGTAGTCTGAGTGCGAAGAATATTTTTTTTATCCAAATAATATGTATCCGATTCCCTTCTGGAAGGATGATCCTGGGGAGTGTTTAAAACATCGAAGTTTTCTTCAACTGTAACAATTTTCGGAAAATCAACCACATAAAAATCTTTAAATCTTGGTAATTCCAATATAGCATCAACTAAAATTTTAACTGGCGAGTTTTCTTTTTTGGTAAGATCCGGCAATGCTAAAAGTTTTTTTATGCGCTCTGCCTTTATATCGCTTCTTTTGTTTAGTTCCTCTATTAAAATTTTTTCTTCTTTGTTCTCAATGACAATTTTTTGCATATGCTTATTTTATTGTGAATTTATTTATTCAAGTTAGGATATTTTGCAAATTCCATTCCAATTTCGGCATTTTCATCTAAAATCATAATTCCCGTATGATCATCGCCTAAACCCAGTTCGTCCTTGGCACAAAGCATTCCACAAGATTTTACACCACGGATTTCAGCTTCTTTTATTTCAATTCCATTTGGCAATTTTGCACCCAAAAGTGCAACTGGCACTTTTTGTCCTGTTTCAATATTTGGCGCCCCGCAGACAACCTCTAATTTCTTGCTGCCTATATCAACCCTCACCAATCTTAACCTGTCCGCGTTAGGATGCTTATTTATTTCCAAAATTTTCCCCACTACAATATTTTCGAAAGAGCGCGTTATATGACTTTTTAAAGCTTCTTCAGCTGATTTTCCTGTATTGAATAATTTTTTGAGCCAATTATATAAAAATTCCATAAAAATATTTTTACGGCATTAATTTTTAGAATATTATTTTTATAAATCCCAATTTTCCTATTTTTAAAACTTTTTTATTTTCTTTTTGCGTAATTATAGTCTGAATGTCTGTTATTTTTTCATCATCAATAGAAACACCGCCTTGTTCAATTTTTCGGCGAGCATCGCTCAGACTTTTCGCATTGCCTGATTCAACCAAAATTTCTGCCAATTTTTTTGATTCTTCATTTATCTTAAATTCCGCAATATCACTTGGAATTTCCTTTTTTGAAAAAGTATTTATAAAATAATCCTGTGCTGCTTTGGCTTTTTTTTCACCATAATTAATTTTAGTTATTTCATAGGCTAATTTCAGCTTAGCATCGCGTGGATTTTTTTTCGTATCAATTTCTTTTAATTCTTCTGCTGGAATGTTTGTGCAAAGTTCAAACCCCGGAATTATAAGTCCATCTGACCAAGCCATTACTTGTCCGAACATATTTTCAGCAGTTTCGTCTAAATTTACTACATTGCCTTCGGTTTTACCCATCTTTTTACCTGTCTCATCAGCCAAAAGTTTCATTGTTAAAACGAATTTTTCCTTATTTTTCACGGCTTTCATTAAATCCCTGCCGCACATCATGTTAAACATTTGGTCATTACCGCCAATTTCTAGGTCTACATTCAACTCAATACTGTCGTAAGCTTGAGCCAATGGATACAAAAATTCATGTAGGTATATAGGCTTCTCGTTTTTTATCCTTTCCTGAAACATGTCTCTTTGAAACATTTGCTGAGCGGTAAAATTCGAAGATATTTCTATTAAGTCTTTAAATGTGAGTTTATCATTCCATTCACTATTATATAGAATTTTAACTGGATTTTCTCCATCAAATTTTAAATATCCTGAAGCTTGTTTTTTGTAGTTTTCGCTATTTTTTAGTGCTTCTTCTCTGGTTAATTTTTTTCGCACTGCACTTTTATCAGTTGGATCGCCTATCATTCCCGTAAAATCACCCACAAGAAAAATGACTTCGTGTCCCAATTTTTGAAATTGGCCAAGCTTGTTTATGGAAATTGCATTTCCAATATGAAGAGATTTGGCTGTAGGATCATAACCGCAATAAAGTTTTATCTTTTTCCCAGACATCAAGACCTCTTTGAGTGCTTCTTTGCTGGGATAAATATTTTCAACTCCCCGCGTCAAAATCTCATCTATTTGTTTTTCAATATTTTTATCCATATGAGCTTATAATACCAATTAAATTAACCCAATGCAATACTTGTTCTATTGTATTAAATATGGTAATTTTAGCCTATATTAAGGAACATAATTTAATTTTATGGAAAAAATGTTTGAATCTCAAGCCCCCTTTAAAGAAGAAAGTGCATTGAAACCGCCAAAAGACAAGCGGGATATCATGGAACAAAAACTTTTTGAAAATGAACCGGATTTATCAAATTCAGCGCTCTGTTTCCGGGTATTTAAAATTGGAAAATTTGACGAAAAATCTTTAGAACAATTTCGAAAACAAGTCTCATCAATAAGCAATTTTAATCAACTTATTTCTAATAAATTAGCAGAAAAAGCTCCTCAAACAACAATTATAACGAATTCTGACTTGGAGGAGGCAGGCAAAAAAGAACTTGATTTTTCCGGATTAAATATTTTGTACACTGAGCAATCCAAAGCAAAAAGAAGGTCGGATCTGGGCAAAAAAATAGTTGGAGATAGAAGTTCAGCTAAAGGCGATTTTAGTTATGCTGATATGCTTAACAAACCCATCAAGGATGAAGATTTTTCTGATTTTATTTTTGCAAGTTCTGATTTAGCAAATAAACCCAAGGAGTTGCTGATACAAATTTTAGCTATGAAAAAAACTAAAGATTTTTTTGAGGCATCTCGTCCAGAAAAACTAGCCATAATGGGGTCTGCTGTTAAGGGTGTACACGACATAGAATTAATAAATAAAATAATTAAGGGAGAAGATGATATAGATATAAATAATTTGAGCCGTGTTTTACACAATAATACCCTTTCTTTAGCGGGAAAAAACGTAAAATTTTCAGGTATCACAGATAACGCCCTTGCTGGAAAATTAGAAATAAACGGAAAACAAGAGCCTATTGGCGGAAATGAAGATTTCCTATATGGATTAAATCAGATGTTGTACCACGACAAAGATTGTATATTATTGATAGAACCTAACATCATAGATGAACGCCAAGGTGAAGTTATGGGCGTTGATGCTAAATATTTAAGAAGAGTAGCTGTATATAAAATTTATGCAGAAAGAGCCATACGACAGGCTGGAAAACGTGGAAAAATTGATTTAGGCAATGAAGATAAATTAACAGAAGAAAAAATAAACACAATCTTGGATGACTTAGTGGATAAGCATTTATTTTTTTCACGTATAAATACTGAGGGTAATCCTGAAATAGTTCTGACAAAAAGACAGCAAGAAAAAGGAATTTTATCTCCTATATAAAATAAGATGTATTGGTTTATATTATCGCTGTGTTCAGCATTAAGTAAATCTTTTTCTGATGTAGCTAGTAAAAAAGTCATGCAGACAATGGATGTCATTTCAGTTGGCTGTGTGGCTAGAGGCTTGGTTGCTTTCATAGCCTTTTTAATTGTTGCCTTTCAGGGTATTCCTAATATCGGTCCCGCATTTATAAAAGCAGTCATTGTAAGTGGATTAATAAATGTTTTCACAACTTTTCTCAGCTTGAAAGCTCTAAAGGAAGGTGAATTGTCTTTAGTATCACCAATTCTTGTCTTAAGTCCTGTTTTTCTTCTCATAACTTCCCCTCTAATTAACAACCAATTCCCTACAATTTTAGGAACAGTTGGAATTCTTTTTAGTATGGGCGGAATTTATCAAATGAAAATAAAAGAAAAAAAGCTTGGTTGGATAGAACCGATAAAAGCTATTTGGAGAAGTAAGGGAGTTAAATCAGCCCTAATAGTGGCTTTTTTATGGAGCATTTCTGCTAACTATGATTCCGTTGGCACAATAAATTCTTCTCCATTCTTTTTTATTCTAGTTGTTAATTTTTTTATCTTTGCCTGTTTTTTACCTTTTGCTTTAATTAAAAAAGATTTTTTTACATCAATTAAGAAAAATTTTAAAGGGCTAGCTGCCTTATCTGTTTTCATGACAAGTGAAGTTGGCTTCCAATTTGCTGCTTTTGAACTTGCAATTGTACCTTATGTAATTTCAATAAAAAGAACTAGCGCACTTTTTTCTGTTTTTTGGGGAAAACAAATATTCAAAGAAGAGAGCGAATTTAAAGATAGACTCAGTGGGGCTATTTTAGTTGTTATAGGTTTAGTTTTAATAAAATTATTCGGATAAAAAAAGACTGCACAAAACATGCAGTCTTTTTTATATATATTTTTTTACAATAAACCCATCCTCTTTTTAGCTTCAAAAACCTGATGTGAATTCATTTGCCCCGATTTTTCCATCTGTTCAAGTGTTTTCAGAATATCCTTTTTATTCTTCTGTATATTCTCAGGAGTTACAACTTTCTTAATAAGTTTTTCCCTTTCTTCTGGACTCATTTTTTCCAGTTTTTTCATGGCCATGCGCTGCATGAAACCCATATTTTCAGGATCCATCGGATTGCTGGTTTTTTTCTTTTTTTTGAATACATCTAAGATTCCCATAACTTTATTTATTTTTTAAGGTTAAATTGTAAAATGTTACCAAAAGTGAAGAAGCTATAAATATAGATGAATATGTTCCAAAAGTTATGCCAACTAGCAATGCGAGCGCGAAAAATTTTATAGATGCTCCACCAAAAATATAAATGGCTAACAGGGTAATTATAACTGTCAAAGAAGTATTGATTGAACGAACCAATGTTTCATTTAAGCTCTTATTAACTATATCTGGAAAAAGTTCTTTATTGGAGCTTTTTAAAAGATTTTCCCTGGTTCTATCATAAACCACAATTGTATCATGCACTGAAAAACCTAGAATCGTTAGCAAAGCTGCAATAAATGGTATTCCAACTTCAACGCCATAAAAATGTCCCAGCCCGGAAAATATTCCGGTTGTAATTATAATATCATGAGCCAGAGCAATCACGGCCCCTAATCCGTATTTCCAGGATTCAACCGGGCGAGAAACCTTGCGGAATGCCCAGGCTATATAAGCCATAATCATAACTATAGCAAATGCAATTGCCTGAAGAGATTTAGATTTTAATTCTTTAGAAACAGAAGAATTAGTAAAATCAACACTTACTTGTGTAGCTTCCGGGTATTTTTCTTTTATATTTTTCCAAACATTTTCATTTATTTGGTCATCTTCAACTGCATAACGGATAAACATGGTATTGTTTTCTGAGTTCTGCATAGTCAAGCTTCCCAAATTTAAATCCTTGAGTATATCTGCAATTTCATTTTTTTCCGGAATTTGATTGGTAAATTTTACGCCCATACGCGTACCCCCAGTGAAATCTATATCATATTTAAGTCCCCACACAAATAAACTCACAACACTTAATATTGTAAGTATTATCGAGAATGCATAAGCATATTTCATTTTATCAATAATGTTATACATAAACTTTTATTCTTTAATGCTTTTTTTATTTACTCCAACCATCCAGACTCTTTCATGTATCCATTCACCAATGATAAATTTCAGCATTGTCCGCGTAATTGTGATAGCTGTAAACATAGAAATTGCAACTCCTATAAATAATGAAGCGGCAAATCCCTTAACAAATCCTGTTCCCATAAAATAAAGTATGCCGGCAGTCAGGAGCGAAGAAATATTACCGTCACGAATTGATGTCCAAGCTCGTTTAAATCCCTCGTCCAGTGAATTAGGAATATTTCTGCCACTCCTTATTTCTTCTTTAGTGCGTTCAAAAATAAGAATATTAGCATCCACTGCCATACCAATAGAAAGTACAAAACCGGCAATTCCAGATAATGTTAATGTTATCCCTGTTAGTTTAAATATTGTTATCATTAAAACGGTATAAATAAGCAAAGACAATGAAGCTACAAATCCTAAAAATCTATAAAACACTAACATGAAAATAATTACTGCAGCCATTCCAATTGCACCGGCAATTAAAATACTTTTCAATGAATCTGCTCCGAGTGTTGCTTCCACGCTTTGCTGTCCAACTAATGTCAGCGGTACAGGAAGTGCTCCTTGGTTCAATCTATCGGCTATATCCTTAGCTTCTTTAAATGTATAATTTCCTGTAATTACAGCTTGCCCATTTGTAATTTCAGCCTGAACAGTTGGAGCTATTTGCAATTGCCCATCCAGGAAAATAGCTATTTTTTTGCCAAGATTTTTCTTTGTCAGTTCTGCAAATAATTTTGTCCCCTCATCATCAAATTGTAAAGCTACTTCTGGTTCTCCCAAACCTTGGCCTTGTGAATATTGAGCTGTGGCATTTTTCAAGTTTTTCCCGGTAAGACCTGTGTCTTTATATTTGAATTCTTCATACTGCGCTGCATTCTGTTTGCCAAAAAGTATATGCTGGACATGAACTTCCTTTTCATCACCTTCGCCTCTGGATTCAATGAATTTTATGATATGCCATCCAAACTGAGTTTCAACTAAACTTGAATATATTTCTCCGGGTTGCATATTGCCTTCAAAAATGACTTTGTCGAATTCTGGAACAAATGTGGATTTTTTTACAAAACCTAAATCCCCTCCTTTTTCTTTTGATCCTGGATCCTGACTGTTATCCTTGGCTAATTGTTCGAAACTTATTTCTTTTTCCTTAGCCTGAGTAAGTATTTCCTCGGCTTTCTTTTTTGACTGTGCATTCATTTGCTCGAACATTTGTGTGATCTGAGAATCAGGTTCTCCTTCTTCCTTGAATTCAAGCAATGGTGCATCTTTTATTTTCTTTTTTGCTTCCTCAATATCAGTAACCCCAGGAAGCTCTATAATGACCCGATTATCATCCCCTTTTTTTGTAGTCTGGACTAAAGGTTCTCCGACGCCGAAAGCATTTACTCGACGCTCAATTACATCTTGTGCAGCCTGCATAGCATCAGAAATTTTGGAAGAATCTATTTTGGAAACATCGGCTTTATATTCCAGGTGAATTCCTCCCTGTAAATCAAGACCTAGCTTCATGTTTAATTTATTAATTTTATCATAAACAGACGGTATATTTTTTACCGCCTGAGGATATGCCATAACTGCACAAACCACAAACAAAATCACGATTCCGGCAAATTTAAGTTGTAATTTCTGTTTTATATTCATGTTTTATATTATATTTCAGTAAAATAAAAACTGCAAGGTTAAACAATAAACTTAGTTTCTAAATATACTTTGATAAACTTTTTATAACATTACTAAACCCTGGTAATAACCTTAGTTTTTTTATATTTTTCATATAAATCCATTTGAAATTTTCTGCTTCCCAGTCAAGCTTTATTTCATTGGTTTTCACTTCAACTAAAACAGGGTGGACTATCCAAGTTTTTTTATATTTTCTCTCTTCCTGATCGAAAATTTCTCCAATTTTTATGCTTTTTATTTTGTTTTTGGAAATTCCCAGCTCTTCCCCTATTTCATCGCAAACTTTTTCCTTTAGGCTTCTTTTATCATCTAAAAAACCTGAAATTCCATTCCAATAACCAGGATAAAAATTAAGATTTTTATTTCTTTGAACTAATAAAATTCTATTGCCATATTTAAGCACACAATTTATCACTGGTGTCCATCTTGCATTAGTATAATCAATCTGCCCCTTTTTTGGTTTAAATTTTTTATTTTTCATATTATTTTCCGCAGCATTTTTTATACTTCTTACCTGATCCGCATGGACAAGGATCGTTTCGTCCAACTTTATTTTCATTTATGATTGGTTTTTGCTGAGCAGGAGCTTCGTTAGCGTCATTTTCTCTGGCTGCACCAAATTGTTCCTGGTTTTCTTCTGCTCCTTTATACTGTATATTTTTCGGTTGAGCTTGTGCTTGCATTTGATTTGGGACTAAAGAAATCCTGAAAATAGTCCTAACAGCCGTGGAACGCACATTTTCCATAAGATGAGAAAATAA
Source organism: Patescibacteria group bacterium (assembly GCA_022709545.1). GTDB lineage: Bacteria > Patescibacteriota > Minisyncoccia > Moranbacterales > GWC2-37-73 > DAOOTD01. Next base: position 215,948 of record JAKLIP010000001.1, on the reverse strand, counting down.
ATGGAAAGCCTCACGTTTATATTCAACCAATGGATCGCGCTGTCCGTATCCTCTAAGACCTATCCCCTGGCGTAAATAATCAATTTCATCCAGATGATTCATCCATAGAGTATCGATTGTTTGCAGTATTATAGCCTTTTCAACTTGTTTAAAATTTTCTGCTCCTATTTCTTTTTCTTTCTGAATATAAGCTTCTTTAGCTTTGCCCATGACATATTCAGTCATTAGTGAAATTTTTTCCGCTACATTTTTGGATTTATCATCGCGTATTTGTTCGATTTTCTTTTTATCTTGGTCTGAAAAAGGAAAGATATTCTGGATTTCAGCTGAAATAATTTCTGTATTCCATTCATATTCTTCCCCCAAAGAGTGCATGGAAATATTTCTTTCGATTTCTTCGTTAATATAACTCATCATTTCATTTCTAACTTCTTCGGCTGCTAAAATTTCCTTGCGTTTTTTATAAACAACTTCTCTTTGTTTATTCATCACATCGTCATAATCCAAAACGTGTTTTCGAATATCAAAATTATAACCTTCAATTTTTGATTGTGCGCTCTCAATAGTCTTTGAAATAATTGAATTCTGAATCGGCTGATCTTCCGGAAGCCCAAGCGTATCCATCATATTTTTCAATTTATCGCCACCAAATCTGCGCATAAGCTCATCTTCAAGCGAAACATAGAATTGGCTGGTTCCAGGGTCACCTTGTCGTCCTGCGCGTCCCCGGAGCTGATTATCAATACGTCTGGCTTCATGACGTTCTGTACCGATTATACAAAGCCCGCCTACCTCCCTAACGCCTTCACCAAGTTTTATGTCAGTTCCTCGTCCTGCCATATTTGTGGCAATAGTTACAGCTCCCTTTTGTCCAGCATTTGCCACAATTAGAGCTTCTTTTTCATGATGCTTAGCATTTAAAACTTCATGTTTAATACCTTCTCGATCAAGGAGCGCGCTAAGATACTCAGATTTTTCAATGGCAATAGTACCAACCAAAATCGGTTGGCCTTTTTTATTAAGTTCTTTAATAAACTGAGTAATCGCATCGAATTTTCCTTTTTCAGTTTTATACACCACGTCCGGAAGATCCTGACGAATCATTTGCTTGTTGGTTGGAATCTCCAGTACATCTAACTTATATACTTTTGAAAATTCCTCCGCGCTGGTGGAAGCTGTTCCTGTCATGCCGGCTAATTTTTTATACATCCTAAAATAATTCTGAAATGTGATCGTTGCCAGCGTTCTTGATTCTTTTTGGACTTCCACTCTTTCTTTAGCTTCAATAGCTTGATGGAGACCATCGCTATATCTCCTGCCCTCCATTAAGCGTCCGGTAAAATCATCAACAATTATTACTTGTCCTTCTTTTACAACGTAATCGCGATCGCGCTTAAAAATAACTTCAGCTTTAAGAGATTGCTCTAAATGATGGACATAATTTATTTTCCCCAGCTCATAAATATTTCCGACTCCTAGTTCTTTTTCCACCTTGGAAATGCCAGCTTCTGTCAGTGTAGCTGCTTTCATTTTTTCATCCACTTCATAATCCTCTCTTTCCTTGAGTCTTGGAACAATTTGGGCAAAACGCTGGTATAATTTTGTTGATTCACTGTCGGGTGCAGAAATAATTAAAGGAGTTCTGGCTTCATCAATCAAAATTGAGTCAACTTCGTCAACAATGGCATAATTTAGTCCCCCATTTGAGTCCGGTCTTTGTGCCATTTGTTCAAAACTCTGCACCATATTGTCGCGCAGATAGTCAAATCCAAATTCATTGTTGGTTCCATAAGTTATATCAGCTGCATAAGCTTCACGCCGGGTAATTTCTTTGAGATTTTCCATTTCTACACTAACTTCCTCTTTATCAACAACTTTTGGTTCATATAAATAGGAGACATCATGCATTATGCAAGCTGTTGAAAGTCCAAGAGCATAGTATACGCTACCCATCCAATTACAGTCGCGTTTCGCCAGATAATCATTAACTGTAACTACATGCACTCCTTTGCCTTCCAGCGCATTAAGGTATATTGCCAATGTTGAAGTTAAAGTTTTTCCTTCGCCAGTTTTCATTTCTGTTATTGTCCCTCTATGCAAAGCAATTCCGCCCATGAGTTGCACATCATAGTGGCGTTCACCGATAATTCTCTTTGCAACTTCCCGCACAACAGCAAAAGCTTCCGGAAGAATATCATCCAGAGTTTTACCTTTATCAAGCTTTTCTTTAAGTTCTTTTCTTTTATTTTTTAATTCTTCATCTGAAAGAGCGCTAATTGTTTTCTCAAGCGCGTTAATAGAATCTACAATGGGTTGCAGTTTTCTTATTTCCCTTTCATTTGATCCAAAGATTTTAGTTAAAAATTCCATAAAATAAACACAACATAACCCTATTTTAGGGTTATTTTAAAACATCAATTTCTTTGTTTATTTTACATCAAAAAAACCCCTTGGTCAAAGGGATTTTACGTTTTTAATAAATTTCTTTTTTTATAATCATCATCCTTAATATTTTTCAAAGTTACTAAAATACTTCAAAAATAATCGAACCATCTGTTTCAATACCTGTGCATTGTCCCTTTAAAGCTACTATTTCTCCAGGAATAATTCTTTGTTTTATTTGATCCAAATTTTGAACATCAAGTTTTACTATAACATGCACAGGATAGACAGGATTGCTATTTAAAAAACCTTTCGCGTAATATCCTCCAAAAGAATTGGTATCAGAAATTTTAATATTCCAAGACAAAATTGTATCTGCAGTTATGGTTTTACTTTTGCATTGCTGCCACTGATTAATGCTTTGTGATTTTATCTGATTCGCATCCAATTTTTCAGTCTCGCATTCTTTCCTAAAATACGCCCATTCTTCGCATTCTGACCCATCGCTAAATTTACAGTATCCGGTTTGACCTCCATCAAACGCGGTTCTGATTTCTAATTTGCCGCCATTCTGTTCGCAATAAACCGAAGCAGGATTTGCCATTTGCTGTTTACTGTCTGCTATATCCTGTTTACTGGCCACTGGGCACGGTGCAAATTCACAATTCGGTCCAGTCCGTCCGACATAAGATCCGTCATCGCAAAGTTTGGCTTCCATGGTACAAGCTTTTTGTTCTGGCTGTTTATTATCAACTTCTGATATCTTCTGGTTCTGCCAATAAAATATTCCTCCGACCACTATAGCTAAAAGCGAAATTATCCCAATTGAAACTTCACTGGCGATTTTTTTATTAAGCATTTCTTTATTTTAATTTTTATTTGATTGTCTTTTTCAAAAAATATGCAGACTTATTGCCATAAAGACTCCTGACCATTCCGCATTTTTTAAAACCAAGCTTTTGATAAAAAGCAATTGTTCCCCTGTCTTGAGTGCCAGTATCAAGAAAAATGCTTTCGCCTTTCTTGGTTTTGCCGAATATTTTTTGCAACAATGATTTGCCCACACCCTGTCTTCTGTATTTTTTTTCAACAATCAAATACCTTATCCAGTTTTTCACAATATCTTCATAGACAAAAATAATTCCTCCAATTACTTTGTTTTCAGATTTTGCCACATAACTTGTGCCCGGCTGGACAAAGGAGGATTTTATATAATTTTTTGTAAGCCAACTTTCATCCTTCCAGTGAGCCTTGCCCATTTCCAGTAAAGCATTGATATCTTTGGCTGACATTTTTGCAATTCTTATTTCCGGCTTCAATCTTCTTTTATTGTTAATCATATTTAAAATCTGGCACCATTATCAACCACCATCTTCTTTTTCAGTGACCTAGCACCGCGTTTTTTGAGCGTTCTGAGCTTGTCTTTCATGTGAGTCATCTGATCCTGGAGTTCGTCCACAACCATATCAGTTGAAGCTTCAATGCTGTCTGTTGTATTATCAGCCCTGAACAAATTACGCGAGGTGTGTATCATTACCTCTACTCTAAATTTTCCTTTTTTATCTAAATCTATTTCCACCTCGGTTTTTAAAATATTATCAATGAACTTATCTAGAGTGCTTAGTCTTTTCTCTACATATTTTTTAGTGCGTTCATCAATTTCAACTCCCTTGTAAAAAAACTTCATGTTTTTTTCTGTGATCATATTTTTTATGTTAAAAAATTAATTTTTAAAATCCTAAAAGCTTTACCTCTTCAACCAGTTGTACCCCAAATTTAGTCCTGACTTTTTGCTTTATAATACTTGCTAACATTATAACATCTTCGGCTGTAGCATTTCCTATATTAACAATAAAATTGGCATGTTTTTCGCTGACGGCCGCTCCTCCAATTTGTTTTCCTGATAATCCGGCTTCCTGAATCAGCCAGCCAGCTGGGATTATATTATTTATATTTTTTTTTCCACTGTCTTTTTCGAATTCTTCCAATAATTTTTTATTGTTTATGACTGGATTTACAAAAAAAGATCCTGCATTTTTTGATTCCCTTGGATTTTTTTCTTTCCTTTGCAGTATAATATTCCTCATTTTATTATTAATTTCTTCTCTATTGCCTTCTTTTAGTTTAAAGATCACGGAAGCAATTATTAAATCTGGATTTTTTTTAAATAAACTATTCCTGTACGCAAATTGACATTCTTTAGCTGAAAAAATTTTCTTTTTTAAATTATCATCAGTATAAATGCATTCGACTCTATCAACTATATTTTGCATGTCTCCACCAAAAGCTCCGGCATTTCCCCTAACAGCTCCCCCAACTGTTCCAGGAATTCCAACGGCCCACTCCAGACCTGATAAAGAGTTATCTCTGGCAAAATTTACTATTTTTGCCAAACTTTCGCCCGCAAAACATTCTATTGAATTATTTTCATTAACTTTTAACTTTAAATCTTCTGTTTTTAATTTTATGATTATTCCATCAAATCCATTATCGCTTATTAATATATTACTTCCACTACCCAGAACAAAAAAATCAATTTTATTTTCTAAAGCGTACTTTAAAGCTTCTTCGAGTTCATTTTCATTCACAACTTCTACAAAATATCGGGCCTCTCCGCCAATGTTAAAGCTTGTATGGATAGCCATTTTTATGTTTTTTTGGATATTCAACATAATCTTATAATTTTAATCTTTAATTTCCGCTTTCCTACCTTCTTCAAAAATAAACACCACTATTACAGATATAATAACCGCCACCCAATCCTGCCAAGCTATCGGCAACATGTGCAGATATTTTTGGCAAAAAGGAATATACATAAAAGACAATAGTATTCCGATAGAAACAAGTATTGATATTATAGCAAATTTATTTCTAAAAAAACCTATTTTAAAAACTGAAAGTGTTTCACTCCTTGCCTGCAATAGGTTTGCCATTTGTGTCATTGCAATTACAGCATAAGCAGCAGTTGTCGATCTGATATATAATACGCTATTAGCGTCTACTTTATCTCCAAAATCCCAGCCTCCTCTTTTCATGGAAAGAATAAAGGTTATTACTGCTCCAATTGCCATTATAAGACCAACCTTTATAAGTCGCCATATTCCTTGTTTATTTATTATTTTTTCCTTTATATTAAAGGGTTTTCTCTTCATAACTCCCGGCTCTGAAGGTTCCAATCCTAAAGAAAAAGAAGGAAAAATATCGGTGCCTAAGTCTACAGCTAAAATCTGCACAGCAGCTATTGGTGGTGGGATTTGCAGTAAAACGCCGATAATCACTGTGAAAAATTCACTCACATTGGAAGTAAAAACATAATAGACAAATTTCTTAAGATTCTGATAAATAGTACGACCCTCTTTCACAACTCTTACAATTGATGCAAAATTATCATCCAATAGAATCATATCAGATGCCTCCTTGGAAACATCGGTTCCTATTACTCCCATAGCTACACCAATATCAGCTTTTTTAAGAGCTGGCGCATCATTAACGCCGTCTCCTGTCATAGCAATGACTGCATCATTATTTTTAAGAATCGTAGCAATGCGCAATTTCTGCTCAGGCGCAATTCTGGCAAAAACAACTTCTTTTTGGGAAATTTTCTCAAATAACTCTTCATCCGTCATCTGATTCAGTGTTTTTCCATTTATAATTTCTGAATTTTTAGATTTTAAAAGTCCTATTTTTCTGGCAATAGCTTCGGCTGTAAGCTCATAATCTCCAGTAATCATAATTACTTTTATGCCTGAGTTAATGCAATCTTCAATAGCCTTATGCACATCCAACCGTGGAGGATCTATCATTCCCATCATGCCAATCCAAGTCAAATTTTTATCTGCTTCATTTGTAAAATTATTTTCTGCAACATTATTCATATTTCTCTCTGCAAAAGCCAAAACTCTCAAGGCTTGCTTGGACATTAAATTATAGCTGTCCCTGACTTTTTGTTTCTCTCCATCGGAAAGAGGAATCACATTTCCATTAATTTGTATTTGATTGCAGAGATCCAATAGCACATCTGGAGAACCTTTTACATATGAACTTATGCTTTCATTTTTTTCGTTCTTATAAACAACACTCATTCTCATTTTTTCTGAAGAAAAAGGAATCTCATTTATTTTTTTCTCGTCTTTTAATATCTTTTGAAAATTTTCATTATATTTTCTGGCAGCTACAATTAGGGCTCCTTCGGTTGGATCTCCTGTTATCTCAAATTTTTCACCATCTTTTATAAGTTCAGAACTATTGCAAAGACTAGCAATACGCATGATTTTTTCTAGAACAGGGATTTTTTTATGATCAACAATTCTGCCAAACTGATAAAAATTTCCTTTCGGTTCATATCCCTGACCATCAACAATAAATTCATCTTCGCCACCAGCAATAATATTAGTAACCATAAGTTCATTACGAGTTATGGTTCCCGTTTTATCGGTACATATTATATTAACTGAAGCTAAAGTTTCAACCGCATTGAGTTTTTTTGCTAATACATTATGCTTCAGTAATTTTTTCATTCCTAAAGAAAGAGTTACAGATACAGCTGCTGGCAATCCTTCGGGTACAACTGAAACAGCCAAGGCTAAAGCGAAAAGAAAATTATCATACCATGATTTTTCATAATAATACCCGGCAATTAAAACAAGAATGCCTACACTTACTGCTAAAATGGTAACATCACGACCAAGAACTCTCATTTGTTTTTGAAGTGGAGTTTCATCTTCTTTAACATTACTAACCAAATGGGCTATTTTTCCAAGTGCCGTGTCCATACCTGTTTGAGAAACAACTGCAACAGCTTCGCCACGCGTTAAAGTGCTGCCCATAAAAATCATGTTGGAAATATCGGCAACACTTAAATTTTCTCCCGAAATTGAACTAATTTGTTTTTTCTTGGGTTTTGATTCTCCAGTAAAAATAAATTCATTTGCATAAAGATCATATCCTTCCAGTAAATAGGCATCTGCTGGAACAGTATCGCCGGAAGAAAGACAAATAACATCTCCAGCAACCAAAAAGCGTGAATCAATTTCTATTTTTTTACCATCGCGCATAACTATAGCTTTGTCGGTTGTGAGTTTGCGTATATTTTCCAATGTTTTTTCTGCTCTGAATTCCTGAAAAAAACCAATTATAGCATTAATAAAAACAATCAAAAGTATAATTGTAGTATCGCGATATTCTTCGAATAATAAAGCCAAAAAAGCAGCCACCAGCAAAATCCAGACCAAGGCATCATTAAACTGTCGAAACAGTAATGAAAACCAACTCCAAGCCTGTTTTTTGCGAACCATATTTGGCCCGTTTTTTTTCAGCCTCAAATTAGCCTCCTGTGAAGACAGTCCTTTTTTAGTCGCAGAAAATTTTTCTAAGATTTCATCAGCATTTAAATTGTATATTTGTTTTTCCATTTTAAATTTATATGCTTAATAATTTGAACTATTTTTTTATTTTTAAATCATTGGAACATAAACACCAATAATAGCTTCTTTTAAATCTACCTCATTGGCAACTCTGAGTTCTGTTACCTTCTCTGGGACATTTTTATGCCCGGGCAAAAATTGTCTATATAAATCCTTATCTTTTTCCCAAAATTGAGAAATAGCCTTTTTTATATTTTCTTTTCCTGTAATAGTGTGCGGCTCAACAACTTTTTCTTTCAATAATTTTATCAGTTTTATTCTCAGGTCTACTGGCATAATTTCCTCACCTAATATTGCATCCCTTTCTATCGTAAATTGATCGATAACTTCTTTTGCCGCGCTAATTCCATTAAATCCTTTGGCTTTTATAGCATTAAAAAAATCCTGGATCCTGTCCTGACTATGATCACCAAAATATTTTTCATATATGCCATACCCCCCTTTAAAGGCATGTGCAACTCTTTTTTTAAAAATATTTTTCAATAAATCTCTTTTTTGATTTATGACTTCCATCATTTCTTCCTTGTGTTTTTCAAGAAATTCTTCAACTATTTCTCCTTCCATATTCATCAAGTCTTCCTTTACAAAACTGGCGTCTGACATTTTAGCTAATTTTTCAGCACTAAAAACAAACCCACAGGTGTCTTTTCTCATATAACCCTTTCCTAAGGCAAAAAAAACATTTTCATCCATACCAATTAATTTATCAATTTCATATGTCATAGCAGAAATACCTGATTTTTTAGAACTTTGCAATTCGCCAGCTTCTAATATTTTTACAAGTTTTGCAGGATCACTTATGATAGCGTGACTGAAATATGGCTCGTCGCCTAAAATTTCATCTATATTTTCTTCATTCAAAATAGGAATATTAAGATTTCCGGCTTTCTCAATTATATTTTCTCTATTTTTTTCTGCTTCTAATTTTTCCGTAACTTTTTCAATTTCTTCCTGATCAACTTTCTCTATGCTTTTTACAGTAGGTTGTGGATTAAAAATATTGCTCTCATTCATATTTAAAATTCAATATTAATTATCTTATTTCAATATACATAAACTATTTTTTAAAATTTGTTTTTTGCTTCTTTCATTTTTTCCAAAGAAGATTCAAATTTTTTAAAATTTAACCTGAAAATTTCTGAGATATTTGATTGCTTGATGTTTTGTGCATAGATTCCCTTTTGTTCTTCAAGTGAATTTAATAACTTTCCAAATATTATCTTTTCTATTTCAATTAGCGGTGCGTTAAAGTCTTTGGACATTTCTTTTAAAAGTCTTCTTAAATCATTTTCTTCTGCTGGCAAAAAAAATCTGGGAATATTTTTAAGTTCTTTTTTTACCAATTTTTTTTCTCCTGTTTTTTTATCTTTTTCCACTGTTATGCCAAAACGTAATTCCCCTCCCTGACCTCCTCGCGCATCTTTTTTAAGTTGCTGTAACTTTTTTTCATACCTATCTCCTCCAGCTCTGTCATTAACCAAATCAATGGCACAAATAACTGCACCGCTTTCTTTGTCGACAATCACAGTGTCTGTTTTGTTTGTATAATCATCTAATTCTGATGATCTAAGTACGATAAAATCATTCCCCAAAACTCTGGATAATAAAACTGTTGATGCTTTTTCCCACCTAAAACTTAACTGACTTTCTTGTTCTCTTTCGCGATATTTAATAATCTGCTCATCTGAAACCTCTAAACCTTCTGATGAATTGCTTTTCTCCCTAATTTCTGAAACATAAAAATTTTTTATAGATTCATTATTAATGCCAAAATTTTCATATTTTATATCTTTTATAAATTTTTCATCTTTTTCCTGATCATAACTATCAAAAACCTCCATATTAATACGTCCGTCATTTAAAACCAGATTTTTTTCGCCTGGCTCACAATATTCATGATTAATTTTATCCGCTAAAGCTGAAAATAGTTTTTCAAATCCTTCTTCTGGATTTCTCTCAAAATCATTCCTCCTTTTCGGATTCTCAAATTTAAATTGTGGATCCATATTTTTCATTTTTATGAATTATTTTTAGTGCATTATATTCCAGGATTTATTTCGTGATTTTTTTATTTCTTCCAACTCGTCTTCAATAAATTCTCCTACTATCCTTGGATTTTTGTAATACAGCTCACACAACCATTAAATCCTATAGTAAATAACTTTACCATCCGCCTCCGCCGCCTCCGCCGCCTCCGCCGCCAGAACCGCCACTACCGCCCGAGCCTGAAGGCGCAGAGGTGTTAGAAGAAATATCTGAAGATAAATTATCCATAGCACTAACAAAACTATCAGTATTAAAAGAAGAAAGGCTTCCTGCATACCAAGCTGGGGCATAAGTGTTGTAAAAATCCTTTCCGTAGATTTCTTCCATCCTTTTTATCCATTCTTCGGTTATTCCGAAAACAATCGCATACGGCAGAAATTTTTCAAAAATGTTTTCTTTTTCATAAAATTTTGCCCGATCCTTATCTACTGTCTCCATGAATAATTTAAATCCTTTTATTTCCCAGTTAAGGTTGGCTCCTGCTATGGTCCGCTTGGGCATAAAAATAGCAAAAATGAAAATTTCCAAAACAGATAACGCACAGCAATAAAAATATATAGAACTGAGATTAAAAATATTCCCCAAGATAACCCCTATAAATACAAAAATGATAACAATAATTCCAGTCAGATATCTTTGTATGCGTAAGCCTTTGGGATCAATTAGCTTCTTATCTCCTAAAATTTGCTGGGTTGCTAACTTGATTTCCTCAATATTTTTATAGAAAGAGTTCTTTAAACCTGATATTTTTTTATTTTTTTTATCCTCGAAAATAAAATTTAGAATTTCTTTTTGAGCTATATTTAGATTTTTTTCAGCTTCTGCACCTTCCTTTTTCTCCAACTCATAATCCTTACTTTCAAAAAACAATATTTTTTCCGAAATTTCCTTGATATTTATGATTCCTCGCGTTGCGAAATAAATTATTTCAGCCGTGATTAAATTATTGTTAAACATCCCGTTTTTCATCAGCATCCCGAGTTCAATTGGGCTTAAATTTCCTGGTGCATCATATTCTGGAATTATGGCTTTATCCACTTTCGGATCCTTGCCAAATTTCCACCATAAATAAAAACAGATGATAAATGTTATAATCGGAATAATTATAAAAATATATTTGCCATACAATTCCCAGAAGCTGAACTGATATGGTGTTAAAATATTTTTAGGAAAAGTTATAGAAGCGGTAATTCCCTCTCTAACTAATAATGTTCTCTCAGAGGTAAATTCTAAAATATTCGGGCTACTCCAATAAAAATTCGCTAAGCCTTTGCTTTTTGAACCAAGTGCTCCTGTATAATAATCGACGGCGCTGTTTTCTCTGTTTATTTCTTCGGGAAAAATAAATTTAGCATGAAATTTGTCCGTTTCAATATCCCAAAAGTTTCCATTCAGATTCCAATATAGCTCATCAAATTGGCTATTGCTGAAACGTATAACATTCTTGACTAAATAGCGAATCTTATAAACATTGACTCCTGAAACTGTTTTATCTGCATCACCTATTTTCCAAGTAATGGTATCGTCGGAAGAATTTTTTGTTTCCTGATAATTATAAGGCTTTCCATTTGCATCAGTAATGCTTAAAAGAGTCACTGGTGTTTTTATAGTTGCCCCGTCAGTTATTTTTATATTAGTCGGCAAAATCCTGAATATTCCATGCTTGCCAGTAGCTTTGCCACAATCAGCAACTATTGTTTCGGTAATATTTAATGTCGAATCTTTGTTAACAATAATTTCAGAATTAAAATCTTTAATATACCAGTCATAGACATTTTCCCGCGCAAAAGCAACGCCCGGAAAAATAAGGAGTGCCACCCAAAAAAATATTGCACAAAATTTAATTTTTTGGAAAATATTCGCTATTATTTTCATAAATTTTTTAATTTTTCCCCTATTTTCCAGACATCTCCCGCGCCCATTGTTATGAGTACATCATATTGTCCTGATTTTTCCTTTAAATATTCGATTACTTCATCAACATGCGGAACATATTCAGCTTTACCAGGCTGATATTTATTGATAAGATTTACCAAATCATTTGAAGAAACTCCGCCCTGTTTCTCGCGGGCGCTTCCATATATATCGATAATTATTACCTTTTCAGTGTCATCAAAACTTTGCGCAAATTCCGAAAGCAAAGCTTTAGTTCTTGAAAAAGTATGCGGATGAAAAACCGTCCAGATTGTTTTTTCTTTAAAATATTCGCGCGCTCCCTCCAATGTCGCTTTTATTTCATCTGGGTGATGGGCATAATCGTCAATCAGAATAATCTTTCCAAACATTCCTATTTTTTCAAATCGACGGGATGTTCCCTTGAAATTTTTCAATGATTCTCTGACTTTTTCCATATTAACTCCCATTTGATGACACAATGCAATCACCGCTGTTGCATTAAGAACATTATGTTTTCCAATAAGAGCTATTTCAAAAAGTCCCAAATTTTCTTCTTTATAAAAAACTTCAAATTTTTGTAAGCCATCCTGCTTTACAATTTTATAATCGCAATCTTCTGAATACCCATAAGTTACCTTGCTACAATTAGCTTTTTCAGCAACCTCTAATGCGCTAGAACTGTCTCCCCACACAATTAAAAATCCTGTTTTTGGAATTTTTTGGACAAAATCTTCAAACACTTTTTTGTATTCTGAAAAGCTATGAAAAAAATCCGGATGATCCCAATCAACGCTCGTAAGAATAACAGACCATGGATTATAGTACTGCAACTTATTTTGGTATTCATCCGCTTCAGCTATAAAATAATCTCCTTTGCCTGCCAACGCGCTGCCCTGCCAAGAAATAACCTGGCTGCCAATAATTGCGCTTGGATTCAGTTCCGCATATTTTAAAACTTCCGCAAGCATAGCTGACGTGGTTGTTTTTCCGTGGGTTCCTGAAACAGCAATACCTAATTTTTCTCCTAAAAGCATACCTAAAAATTCAGGGTAACTAATGAGTGTTATCCCCATTTTTTCTGCTTCAGCTATTTCCACATTATTTTCCTTGTTGTATGCCGTTGAATAAATCACCAAATCTGCATCCTGCGGAATGTGCTCTGGAGCAAATTGCTCAAAAAACGGAATTTTACAGCGCTTAAGTATGGCATCGGTATAAAAAATTTCTCCAGTATCGGATCCTGACACTTCAATATTGCGGCTTTGTAAAATCTGAGCCACACTTACCATGCCAGCTCCCTTAATTCCTATGAGATATGCTTTTGAAATATCTTTTATCTCCATATTTTAGAAAGTACCATTTTTTAATATCTAAGAATTAGCTACTTCTATTATACTGTTCGCGATAACCTCTGTAGCATTTGGATGATAAAATGTTTTCAATCTTTCAATCATTTTTCTCTTGAGATTTTCATCATTCATAATAGTGTCTATTTTCTCAATTAATATATGCTCGCCAAGATTTGCCTCTTCAAGTACTAATGCAGCACCTATACCAGCTAATGCATAAGCATTCATTCTTTGATGATCGTTGGCACTATGAGTAATTGGAACAAGAATTGCAGGTTTTGCATTTGCAGCAATTTCAGTAATAGATGTGGCCCCAGCTCTGCTTATAATCAAATCGCTTGCAGCAAAAGCATCTCTGAGCTGGTTTGCATTCATGAAAGGAACAGCATAATATCCTTCACGTCCAGACTTTATTCCCAGGTATGCAGCCTCTTCAATAACCTCATTAAAATGTTCTTGGCCAGTTTGATGAATAACCTGATAATAAGGTAAAATTTTCGGAAGAATTTTTATTATAAAATTATTAATAGTTTGAGAACCCTGACTTCCTCCTAATACTAATATTGTTTTTTTTGACTCAGTAAATCCAAGTTTTTTTCTTAATATTAAAGGATCGCCTTCGGTAACTTCAAAACGTATTGGATTTCCAATTAATGCAGTTTTTTCTTTTGGAAAATATTCTTCAGCAGAAGGATAAGCTACTGCTATACGATCAGCAAACTTAGACAGAAATTGATTTGCTATTCCAGGAATACTGTCTGATTCATGAATCATTATTGGTATCCGGTATATCCAAGCAGCTATCACTATAGGTACTGCTACATATCCTCCTTTGGAAAAAATAACATCAGGAGTAAACCACAGTAAAATCCATAATGACTGGAAAAATCCTATGGGCAGCTTAAAAAAGTCTAAAATATTTTTTAATGAAAAATAGCGACGCATTTTTCCGCTTAAAACAAATTTTGCCGGAATATTTTTTTCCGACATTATTTCCTTCTCCATTTGAGCACCTGATCCTACATATAAAATTTCAAGATCAGGACCAATCTTTTTTCTAAGCTCATCTATTACTGCAATTAGAGGCGTAAGATGACCACCCGTTCCACCTCCTGTTAATAATACACGCATAAATTTTTATAAATCATTTATTTTTTATATTTTTAGACTTTGCTTATAAAAAGCATCGTTATTAATTATATTATAGCAATATGATGCTAAAAAATCTACTTCTTTAATTAGTTTACTTGCAGTTAATATTCAAATGTTTTGAAATGTTAAGCAAAATTCCTACGGCTGACATTAAAAAAATAAGTGATGTTCCGCCATAACTTACAAATGGAAGAGGAACGCCTGTGAGTGGAACCAACGCTATATTAGCACTTATGTTAATGAAAGCCTGAAAAGCTATCCACATTATTACGCCTGTTGCCAATAATCTTCCAAACATGTCTGGCGAATTCTTTGCGATTTTTATGCCACGTAAAGCTAGCAAAACTATCAAAACAACAAGGGTTACGGCTCCGATAATTCCTAATTCTTCTCCTATTATGGCAAAAATTGAATCACCTACTGGTTCTGGTAAATAGTTAAATTTTTGCCGGCTATGGCCTAAGCCGACTCCCAAAAGACCTCCCGATCCTATAGCTAATAAAGCTTGATTGATTTGATATCCAATTCCTTGCGGATCAAAACCTCTGTCAAGAAAAGTTGCTATACGATTGAAACGATAAGGTTCAATTTTAACAAGTATCCAAAGCAAAAAAAATCCTAGTATGCCCATTGAAAAAATATGCTTCAGGCTAGCTCCAGATATAAAAAAAATTGAAATAGAGGTAAGTAAAATTACACCTAAAGTTCCTATATCTGGCTGCTTTATAATTAAAAATCCTATAAATGCCATAATTCCTAAAAAAGGCAGAAATCCTTCAAGAAAATCTTTTATTCTGTGAACTCCTCTGCTTTCAAGCCAGGCAGCTAAGTAGATTATTATGGAAAGTTTTGCCATTTCTGAAGGTTGAAATGAAAATGAACCAAGCTGAATCCAGCGACTGGCACCATATATTTTTGTTCCAATCCCAGGAACAAAAACCAAAATAAGAAATACTAATGAAATAAAAAATAAAGGCACGGAAACTTTTTTCCAAAAATGATAATCTATCTTAGAAAAAGTATATAGGGCTATAATTCCAGGAATAACACCAAAAAATAACTGGTGTTTAAAAAAATAATATTCGTCAGCAAAACGCGTTTCGGAATAAATAACTCCTGCACTGGCAATCATAACCAGCCCGAAAGCCAGCAGGATGAGCACAACGGTAAGCAATGTTTTATCTACTGACTTTTCATACATAATTTTTGTTTTGAATTTTTCTTTCTCCATTTTTCTATTTCCTTGTGATTTCCGGATAATAAAATTTTTGGCACTTTCCACTTATTAAAAATTTCTGGTTTTGTATATTGTGGAAATTCAAGATAGCCTTCTTTTGAATGTGATTCTATTTTTGTGCTTTCGTTGTTGCCTAGAACCCCAGGAATTATCCTAGAAACGGAATCTGCTACAATCATAGCTGGGATTTCGCCGCCAGTCAGAACGTAATCTCCTATAGAAATTTCTTCATCGGCAATATATTTAGCTACCCTTTCATCAACTCCTTCATATCTTCCACAAATAAAAATAAGTTGATCGTATTTTGAAAGCCTTTTAGCATCTTTTTGTGTATATTTTTTACCCTTAGCGGAAAATAAAACAATCCTTACTTTTAACTTTCGACTCCTGATTTTTGATTTTAAAGATTGAACACATTTATATATTGATTCAATCTTAAGCACCATTCCGGCTCCTCCGCCATAAGGCGTATCATCCACAGTTTTGCGTTTGTCAGTCGTATAGTCACGTAAATTATGAATGTTAATATCTATTAAGCCATTTTTCCGCGCACGCTTGAGGATTGACTCATTGAAATACGAATCAAAAATCCTAGGGAAAATTGTGATAATATCAAATTGCATATGATTTCCTTTTTAGCTTAACTATGGCCATTTTATCATATTTTTGGGAAAACAAAAACCCCAGTTACAGTTGCTAAATATTTTTTTTTATATTATCCTTATTTCAGATAATTAATTATTAAAAAAATAAATTATATGACAGGAAACATATTTTCATCCTTAGAAAAAGGGTCTCGATTACCAGAGGAACCGTTAAATCTTCATGGTGATAAAAATGGAAAAGAACAAGAACCTTTAACAAAAGAATTTCATGTGTGTGATTCAATGAGAACACAATTACTAGAAGAAATTGAACAAGCTATTAGACTTCTTAGTAACTTTGATCCAGACTACAGTCCAGAGGAATTAAAAGGAATAACAGAAAAATATCATTTGATACCAAGAAACAACATTGATGTTGTACTTGGGGAATTAAAAAATATGAAAAAAAAGTTCGAAGATAATACTTTTTACATGAACTCTTTAAGGAATATGAATTTTAAACTAGTATTATCTGAACGGGAACCCAAAGAAGCTGATAAATATTTGATGGATGGTTTAATATCAGGAGCTGCTCAGAAACACTAAAATTCAATAAAATTAAAAATAGCAAAAACCCCAGCAAAAAACTGGGGTTTTTATTATATAAAGAATTTTTGAACAAATTACATATTTCCTAAAACATCATCGATGCTTTTCTTGGGTTCATCTGATGTTTTAGCTGGTCTTTCACCGCGATTTGAACCTTCCGGTTCATTAATCTTAAGATTTACGCGTGCATTGTTCCTTGCTCCGATAACTCTCAAAATTGTGCGGAGAGCCTTGGCTGTCTGGCCTTCGCGGCCAATTACCATTCCCATATCAGCGGGATTTACATCCAGTGATATCAGGACGCCCATTTCATCAATTTTTCTTTCAACCTTTACATCATCAGGATTATCAACGAGTGCTTTTACAGCAAACTCCAAAAACTCCTGATCAGTAGCTCTTTTGTCTGTCATAATTATGCTTTCTTTAATTACTGATTAATAATAAGAAAGATTCATGAAATAGTTGACCAAACCATTTCTATTCTATCTTTCTAGCTAAAATTATAATCTGATTTTTTGTTTTTGTCAATCACGCTAAAAATAAAACAAATAAGTAAAGATAGTTTGAACTAATTTTTCCTTCTTTTAAATAAAACTGTTACCGTTTTTAAGCATATTTGTATATCAAGCCATAGTGACCAATTTTCTATATAATAAACATCTAACTTATACTCATCTTCAAATTGCAAATCGCTACGTCCTGATATCTGCGCCATACCCGTAACTCCCGGTTTTATAGTAAGTAAGCGCCTGTGATATTCATTATACTTTTCAACTTCTCTTTTCTGGTGTGGTCTTGGACCAACAATACTCATTTCCCCTTTTAAAACATTGAAGAATTGAGGTAATTCATCTATTGAATATTTTTCTATAAAATTACCCACCCTGGTTTTGCGAGGATCATTTTTTATTTTATACAAAGGACCATGACGTAAACTATGTTTTTCTATTAATTCCTTTTCATATCTTAAAGCCTCTTCGATTTTTTTATTTTCTTTAGTGACACAATATTCCCACTTCATATAACGGAATTTATAGGCAAAAAATTTTCTGCCATCATTGCCGACACGTTCATTTTTATAAATTATCGGCCGTCCAGTTTCCATCCAAACAGCAGCAGCAACAACTAGCATAATTGGAGAAAAAAGAATAATAAGCAAAATCGATCCGATAATATCAAAAGTGCGTTTTAATATTTTGCCCCAGCCATCTAACGGAGTATGCTTAACTTCTATAATTGGTTCTCCATTAAAAATACTGGCTTCAAATTTCGCCGTTTGTAGGGTTGTTGGCATAAACTTATAGGCGATATTATTTATTGCACAATAGTCTATAAGCTTTTCCTGTTCTGAATCAGTTATAGATGCATCACACGTTATTATTTCATCAACTCCTAACTTGTTCCTTATCTCTTTAATTCTGTGAATACTGGCTGAATCTATATTGGAAACAATTTTATAACCTGAATATAGATTGTTTCTTATGGCTTTTTTAATAAGTTCAATCTTGTCGTTATTGCCTATAAGAAGAAGTCTGTGAACACCTATACCTTTGTATCTAAAGAACAATTTTTGTATTTCACGCAACATTGACCTTCCAATTATCACATATACCGTTGCCAAAACCCATCCCGCTAAAATTATAAAACGAGAAGAAAACCACTCTCTTTTTAAAAATATACTCACAATGATAGCGACTAGACCTATAGATGTAGCAGAAAAAACCTTTAAGGATTCTCTTCCAAATTTACGAGTCACTTTCAAGTCATATAACCCCTCAAGAGCATAAATTAAAATAAAAAAAGGAACTATCATAATCACAACAATAATGTAGCTCCTAAATGGAAAATTATAAAGTTTTGGCTGAAGCGCAATGATTTGGGGAATATCACGAATGGCAAAAGCACTAAGCGCTGCCAATATTATCATGGCTATATCCATTGGAACCTGTATTGCACTGAAAAACAATTCACTGCGTTTTTTCATTTTTATTCTTTAAGTTTAAAATTTATCAAGGCATCTCATAAGCCGGATTCTGTCAAGGATAATCATTTATCTATTTCCGATATTGCTATTGGAAATTAAGCGACACTTCCAGTACTTCCTAGGGGAGTGCTAGATACGGTCTTGCATCCGGGTAAGGTTTTAGCCGTTTCACCTCTTATATTACTATAAGAACTTACCCTATTTTTTCAATAGGATAATTTAATTCTTTCGAATTAAATCGTCTCTGCTCGCACCTCTAAAATTACTTTCGACGGGAGTTACCCGCTACCCCGCTACCTGTCATTTATAAGTGACAGGTGAATGTCCGGACTTTCCTCTCTAATAAAAAATTAGAGCGATTATCTCAATGCCTTGATAAATTATAATCTCAAAGAACTCTATATATTATAGCATAATGTGACTAATCAACTTTATATAAAAAATACTATTTTGTCAAGTTTCATTGATCACTTCTAATGCTATATTATGGCTTATTTAAAGCAATATTTTCATTTTTAATTAATATTTTTCCTTAAAATACCATTCATAAACCTCTTTAGTAACTGGTAAAGCGCTAGAATGTCCTTCTCCGCCCCCTTCAACAAGTACTACCATTGCAATCTGAGGATTATTATATGGTGCAAATGATATAAACCAACCATGCGTTTGATTATTTGACCCAAATTGTGCTGTACCAGTTTTTCCCGCAATATCAACTGGAAGATCCTTGAGCGACTGTGCTGTTCCTTCTGTCACAACCTGGCGCATACCTTCTCTAATAACATTTATTATATCAGGAGAAACAAAATTCGAACGAATAACTTGTGGCTGTATTAAAGTCAATATTTCATCACCTTTTTTTATTTGAGAAACTATATGAGGTTTAAAAAGCGTACCACCATTCGCTATGGTTGATGTATAATTAGCAAGCTGAAGAGGAGTTGCTGTTATATATCCCTGACCTATAGCAGCATGATAGCTATTACCAATAGACCATTTTTCCCCAATTTTATTCTGTTTCCATTGTTCATCTGGAATAAGCCCACTAGATTCTCCCCCTATATCTATGCCCGATAATTGGCCAAATCCATATAAGTTATACCATTTTTTCATTCTGTTCATGCCAAGCCCTTCAATTTTACCATAACCACCTCCGATAGTATAAAAAAATATATCATTACTTTCAGCAATAGCTTTGCGTACATCGCTTGGAGCATGCGCCTTCCAATCACCAAAGGAATAATTGCCTATTTTGAGCACTCCACCTAAACCACTTATAATTGTTGAGGGGGTTATAATGCCTTCAGATAAAGCAGCTGTAGCAATTACAGGTTTTATTGTAGAACCAGGAGGATATTCACCGGATATTGCACGATTAAAAAGTGGCTTATTTGAATTATTTATTAATTTTGAATAATCGGTTTCTGATATTTTTTGAGCAAATAAATTATTGTCATAACTTGGTATACTTATCATAGCTAACACTTCTCCATTTTGTGGATTTATCGCAACTGCTGCAGCAGTTTTTGTTTTTGTTTTTTCCAAGATATCATTAAGACTGTCATATATTTTTTTTTGCAAATTAGCATCAATGCTTAATACTAAATCACTCCCAGGATTTGGATTTATTATTCCTAATTCCCGCTTTATATTTCCCATTGAATCAACCTCCATTTGATTAGCGCCACGAGTACCCCTTAAAAATTGTTCGTACGACTTCTCTATGCCATGTTTACCAATATAATCAGTAAGTGAATATCCTTGTTCTTTTTCGAGTTCTTTTTTTTCAATTTTTCCTTCATATCCCAAGATATGAGAAAATATTGAACCATCCATATATGAACGAATCGCTGTTTTTTCAATACTGACACCTGGAATAGAATTATTTTTTTCAAGCAAAACAAGAGATTCATCTTGAGAAATGTGTTCTTTAAGTAAAACAGCATTGAGAGAATTTGAAACACTATTTTCTAATTTTGTTCGAATTTCATTTTCGTCCATTTTTAAAACATCTGAAACAATATTCGCTATTTCTTTTATTTTTTGTTTATCTTTTGGAATGTCGGCTGGTATAATAACAGCATCGATACTTGGGATATTACTAACTAAAGCATTGCCACTTCTGTCAAAAATTCTTCCCCTTGATGCTTGTATAACAACTGATCGAATGCTATTGCCTTTAGAAACATCTTTGTAATAAGCTCCTCTTATTACTGTCAAAAAAAATATCCTGCAAAAAAGAGCTCCGAAAGCAATTAAAATAATCCACCAAAAAACAGTAAACCATTTTTTCTCAAAAGGTTTTTCCATTCTGGCAGCTTCTTTTTCTGTAGCCGTAAGCACATAATCTTCAATCTCCATCCCGGAAAAAAACTTTATAATACTACGTTTACGTTTTGGCATAATTATTTTTCTAATTTAAAGAATTCTTTGATTTTTTTAATCAGAAAAAATAAAAACAAAAACAATATCGAATTAGACATAATCTGAAAAGCTATATGTTTCAGACTGCCGAATATTTTCCAATATAAATGAAGATCTTGAAAATTCCAGACTGTTATTAAAGCTATTATACTTTTAGAAAGAAGAGTGGCAATGATAACAAACATGAACAGCAATACCCACCCTATTCCTTTAACCTCCAGGGACAAGCGTCTGGAAAAAAAACTCACAAAATAAACAACTAATGAGAATATTAAAGCGTGTTCTCCTATTACTGAATAAGAAGCTAAATCATATAATATACCGAGAATTATAGACCAGCCTAGGAATGCAAAAAATCCATCAATTACAGATAGCACCAGCACTAACATTAATACTATATCTCCATTAAAATTTGACCCTAAAATAACCGGCAATATACTGGTTTGAATTACTATTGCTATAAAAAAAATTAACAAATAAATAAGCTTTTTTTTCATTATTATTTATTGTTTTTAATAACAAAAACCATGCGTATATTTGAAATTTGAAGCGGAGCTGTTAGCACAGCTTGTTGAAAAAGATGGTCTTCGGATTGATGTATTTCTTGAATAGTCCCGACATAAAGTCCGCGTGGAATTTCGCCGCCAATGCCAGACGTAATTACACTATCACCTATACTAATAGAATCTGTTTGAAGCACCATATCGAATATAATTCCAAGTCCGTATTCTCCTTTTGCAACCCCTTTGGCACCGCTTTCAACGTCTATTATATTTACAGTGCTTTTAGGATTAGTCAGGAGCATTACCTGTGAACTTTTTCTATTAACTTCATATATACGCCCTATTATAATTCCTTTAGAAACAATTACTGGCATCCCTGGAAAAATTCCATCTTCGCTTCCTTTATCAATCTCCAGCCAATTGCCGGTGCCACTTGGATCATAGCTAACTATAAAAGCAGCGGATAAATCATATTTGTCACGTGGAATCAGATTTAATTGTTCGCGAAGTGTTGTATTTTCATTTTTTATATCACTAATTGATGCATTTTCAAATAAAAGTACTTGATTATCCCTGATAAGTTGTTCATTTTCGCTTTTAAGTTGATCTATTGATATGATAAATTCCTTAATGTTATTAATTCCAACAGAAAATGAATAGAAAAACTTTTGAAAAGGTTTTAGTGAGGCTAAAAAACCAGAGCGAACAGGTTTAAAAATATCAGAAGGATTTAAAAAAATAAGCAGCAAAAATAATGCTGCAATTATAATAATTTTGAAAAATTTAGTATGAATAAATTTCTGCATTTATTTTATAATTTTTATTTGAACGATTTTTCTCTTTGATCCTCCACCAGAACATCTTTAAGTGTTTCTATATCTTCAAGAACTATGCCGACACCACGAACAACTGCAGTTAGGGGATCCTCCATCATTCTTACTGGCATTTCAGTCTGATTTGCAACCAATTTATCCAAGCCACGTATCAAGCTTCCACCGCCAGCTAAAATAATTCCTCTCTGCATTATATCAGAAAGCAATTCTGGAGGTGTTTCTTCAATAACTGTTTTAATATTATTAATTATGATTCTTATTGAACGTGAAATTGCTTCTCTGATTTGTTCATCATTAATAATAGCTTCTTTAGGCAATCCACTGACTAAATCACGTCCACGCACTGAAATTTTTAAAGACTCTTTAGGTGGATAGGCACTTCCAACGGCAATCTTTATATCTTCAGCTGTTTTTTCACCTATTAGTAAATTAAATTCATCGCGGCAATAACGTATAATATCTTCATTCATTTCATCACCTGCTACTCTTAGGCTTCTAGCACTTACCACTCCGCCTAGGGAAATTACGGCAATTTCTGATGTTCCACCACCAATATCAACAACCATATTTCCTCTTGCATCTGTAACTGGAAGACGAGCTCCTATTGCAGCAGCCATTGGCTCTTCTATAAGAAATGCTTCACGGGCTCCCGCATTTAAAGCAGCATCGACTACAGCTTTTTTTTCAACTTCCGTAATGCATGAAGGAATACCAATTAATATTCGCGGGCGCGGTGAAAAAGAAAAAGAATCTTTGTTTATCTTTTCAACAAAATATTTAAGCATCTGTGTTGTTACTTCAAAATCGCTAACAACTCCATCTACAAGTGGCCTTGTTGCAACAATATGACCTGGCGTTTTTCCAACCATACGTTTAGCTTCTCTTCCAATTGCAAGAACCTGCCCGGTACGCTTATTGATTGCAACTACTGATGGTTCATTAATTACAATTCCCTTGCCCTTAAGATAAACAAGTGTGTTGGCGGTTCCTAAATCAATACCTATATCACGAGATATGTTATTGAAAAAATTCCCAAAAATACGTTGAAATATGTTTTTTACTTTTTCCCCCATAATATATTTATTTAAATAACACAAAAAGGCTTTCCTAAAGGAAATATTTGCTTTTAAACTTATTGTGTTTTTTGTTTTTACCTTATTTTATAATAAGGCAAGCTAACCTTAATGTCAAAAAATGAAGCTATAAACCAAATTTAAGTTTATTAGCAACATGCTGTTCAAAAGTGGCTGAATAAACTGTATTTTTTGGATTTTTTGGATCAGTTAAGAAATAATTATAATTTGTCTTTTCGGGATTAAGAGTTGCATGTATAGTATTTATGCCAGGATTAGATATAGGACCTGGAGGCAAACCCTTGTATTTATAGGTATTGTATGGCGATTCAACTTGTGTATCTTCATATGTATATTGAGCCTTATTTACACCTAAAATATAGGCTAGAGTGGCACAAGACTGAAGATTACGACCATCGGCAATTCTTTTCCAAAATATGCCTGAAACTATTTTGAAATCTTCAATTGTGCTGACTTC
The DNA here is from genome assembly GCA_022709545.1 of Patescibacteria group bacterium. Classification (GTDB taxonomy): domain Bacteria; phylum Patescibacteriota; class Minisyncoccia; order Moranbacterales; family GWC2-37-73; genus DAOOTD01. The sequence goes on along the minus strand of JAKLIP010000001.1, from coordinate 191,975 downwards.
TTTTTCTATTATACTTGCCATGGTCAATATTTGAAAGATAGATTTTTTTTGAATAGCGATTTCATTTTTTATATCATCATTCATTTTTAATTCGGTATTATTTAAAATCTTTTTTAAAATACCTTCTGGAGTAGCATCTTTTGAAAAATTATAAGTGTCAGGAAAAAGATATCCTTCCAGCGAAGCGCTTTCAGGTTTATCTGAAAAAATAGAAAACTGGGAAATGATATCTTTAGGAGGATCATTTACTAAGTTTAAAAAAGCTTTTCCATTAAAACCTTTTTCGTCCAAGCGATTGGCCATTTGTTTTGCTGTCCAACCCTCAGGAAAGGTTACGCTCACGAAGGCCTTCTGCGGATTAGTTATTAAAGTAGCAACTTCTGGAATTGTAAGATTTCCACTTAATAAATATGCTCCTGGATAAATTTTGTTCATTAGATTATGCGACTTAAGATAGAGCCAGAAATATATTTTATTGGAAATAATTCCTTCTGATTTAAGATTTTTTGCTATAGCAGTATTACCTTCCCCTTTTTCTATATTAAATATTTTATTTGAATTTCTTGTTCCATGAGAAAAATATATTTGATTATAAATATAAAAAAAAGTTCCTATAATGGCTACAGCAATGATAAATATTATGATTATTTTTTTTCCTAATCTCATTTAGTTTGTTTATTAATTATTTTCGTCATAAATAAATGGTACAAAAGAAAAACCCGGATATTTTTCTATATAAATATCATCTTCCCCCCTCTTTTCAACATACCAAACTGAATTCCTTACTGGAATAACCATCTTACCTCCTATGGATAATTGTTTTTCAAATACTGGGGGAATTTCATCAACTGAAGCACTAACCAGAATCCTGTCATAAGGAGCATTTTTTTCAAATCCATTTTTTGCCGATTCACAGTAAACCTCCGCTATTCCTTTTTTAATGAAACCAAATTTATTAATATTCTTCTTCCCAATTTCGCATAAATCTTTTATTTTTTCCATTGCCGTCACCCTCCCTTTTTCTCCCACAATATGGGCTAAAAGTCCTGTTGTCCAGCCTGAACCACTTCCAACATCCAATATGTTTTGTCCGCGTTTCGGATCTAAAAGTTCAAGCATGAAAGCAACTGTCAGTGGCTGAGATATTGTCTGTCCGCATCCTATGGGCAAAGGTATGTTTGCATCCGACTGAGAAGAAAGGTCTTCTGGAACAAACTCAATCCTGTGCACATTAGAAAAGGCATCAATAATATCATCATTGCGCAAGTATCCGTTTTTTATTAAATCATTAACAAGGCGACTCATAGAAATTTCTAATAATTTTTTAAAATTATGAGATTTTAAAATATGTATTTAACTATATTCCTATTACTTGCACTATAACATCGCGCTTTCTAGAACCATCGAATTCAACCGCAAAAATACTTTGATTTTTACCAATTGTAAGTTTGCCTCTTTCGATAGGAATTGTCTGACTAACTCCTGTTAAAAATGATTTGCAATGCGAGTGTCCATTACTCCTGCCGTCTGAATGCGAAGCCTTACGCAACTCAAATAAATCATGCGAATATTGGTCATCAACTGGAGCAAGTTTATATAATACCTTCATGAAATCCTGCATAAGCATAGGTTCGTTATGATTAATAACAATGCCCATAGTAGTATGCGGAGCAAAAACAATCGCACATCCCTCTCGGACTCTTGAATCATCGATAATTTTTTGAATTTGTTCAGTTAAATCAAAAAATTCTACTTGGCTTTTGCTTTCCAGATCAATTTTTTGTTTGTATATTTTTTCCATAAATTTTTTTATATTAATTTAAAAAATTACTTATTTTTGTCGTATATTTCATTTTTATTTTACTACAATTATTGTTTTATACAAATGTGATTAACTTTTATTTTCAGTAAGTTTCATTTTTTTATAAACACTTCCAGCTGCAACTGCACCTTCAGCTACTGCTGTAGCAATTTGGCGAAATTTATTTGAACCTGTTGTGACATCTCCTGCTGCATAAACATGTTCAAGATTTGTGCTCTGATCAGATTTTACAATTATATAATCATGTTCATCAGTTTTAACCCCTAATTCCTTAGCAACTACAACCCCAGGCGCAGAACCTATTTCTATAAAAATACCCTGCGTCTCGATTTCTTTTTTTTCTCCATTTTTTGTTGTATATGATAGTCCAGAAACTTTTTCATCTCCCAATATCTTTTCAATCTCGCTGAAAGATTCTTCTTTTATTTTTTCGTTACTCTTTATTTTTTCTTCCCAAGCTGGTTCAAAACATTTTGTCCCTTCTTTGTATAAAAGATGTACGGAATTCGCAAATTCAGCCAGATGAAGCGAGGCCGTGGCTGCGCTGTCGCCTCCACCTATGACAGCCACATCTTTATTTTTGAAAAACATTGCATCACAGATTGCACAATAGGAAATACCTCTGCCAATAAATTTTTCTTCATTTTCAATATCAAGCTTTCTTGGATTCATACCAAGCGCAAATATAATGGATTTGCATTCATATTTTTTGTCTTCGCCAATAAAAACAGCAAACCCGCCAGGAACATTATCAATGTTTTCCACTGTCGCAGATATTATTTCTCCTCCCAGAGCTGTTGCTTGTTTTTTAAAGCGTTCTGTTAATTCCTGTCCTGAAATTGATTCAAAACCAGGATAATTTTCTATCTGCCAAGCTTTTGTAATCTGTCCTCCGATTTCAGCTCCTATAACAAGATGTTTAATTTTATAACGAGATGCATAGATAGAAGCTCCTAGCCCTGCTGGACCTGCGCCGATAATAATAAGATCGTACATAATTTTATATTGCCTTTTTTAATATTTATCATTGTTTAGTAATTATAGTATAAATATGTTTTTAAACAAAATTTTAAAAAGCCTCGGAAAAATCCAAGGCTATTTTTAAAAATTTTCCTCTTTTACATTAAACTTTCCAGCTCTTTCTTGAGTATTTCTTTATTTTGCACGCCCGAAAATTCTTTTATAATTTTTCCGTTTTTGAATATTTTAAGAGAAGGAATAGACATAACTTCAAACTTTGAAGCAGCTTCTCCGTTTTCATCCACATTACATTTGCCTATTCTAATTTTTCCTTCCATCTCCTTGGCTAGTTCATCTATAATTGGTCCCATTATCTGACAAGGTCCGCACCAGGACGCCCAAAAGTCAACTAAAGTCACCTTGTCGTTTTTTATAACCTCCTGTTCAAAATTTTCATCAGTAAATTCTATAGCCATATAACTTAAATGATAAGCCTTGATAACCTTCATGAAAAAGATCACCCTGCTTATTTTTATTAATTATTATATTAATGTCCTTTTATAAATAACTAACAATTATTAGCATTAATAAAAAATTATCTTTATTTATTTACCCAACCTTCTGCCGCGACTCAGGAAATCATTGATAGCTATTTCGAACTCTTCTATTCCAAAATCAGGATAATATTTTTCTGAAAAATAAAGCTGAGCATTAGCGGTGTCCCACATCATAAAACCGGCACTTAAATGAGGCTCACCGCCAGTACGAATCATAAAATCAACAGCCGGCAAAGATTTGGTCATAAGATTTTCCTTTATCGTATCTGCAGAGATAGCTTCTGCTGGAATCTCCTTATTAATAATCTGTTTTATAGCACTAGCCATTTCATCATCACCACTGTAAGCCAGAAAAAAATTAAGAACATTCTGGGAATAGTTTTTAGTCGCTTCAAGGCAATCATATAAAACTTTTTTCAAAGAATCCGGAAACTGTTCTTCCCAATGGCCAATAAAATTTATTTTTACCTGATGTTTATGAATATCTTCACTTTTGAGCAACTTAGTAAAATGCTCTTCATAAATGCGCAATAATTCCCGGCTTTCTTCTATTGGACGCTTTTTGAGGTTTTCCAGAGATGAACCCCAAACAGAAAAACATTTTATCCCAAGATCAAGGGCCTTGCGCAAAAGTTTTTCAGTATTTTCTGCTCCAGCTTCATGCCCTTTCCAAGGTTTAAGGCCGTGTTCTTTCGCCCAACGGCGGTTTCCATCAGGAATAATAACAACATGATTTGGTAAACTATTTTTTCCATTATTTAGCATTGCGATACTATAAAAAATTACTTTTTTGGTTAAATTAAAAAAGTTTCATCAACTTTTAAATTATACCATGATTATAATATTTGATTAAGCTTCCCTATTTTCTAAATATTCCACTAATCCTGTCAGAAAATTTTTAGCTTCAGGAAAAAAAGCCATCTTTTTTATTTCCCTTTTTCCTTTTGCCAAATAGCCTGCTGACATTTCTTGAGCATATTCAAGCGCCCCTGTATTTTTCAAGATGTCCTGAAAAACCATAACTTCTTTACTGGTTATACCCTTTTTGCCTAAAATAAAGTCCAACTGCTTTTTTTGCCTGATATTTAACCACTTATAAGCCCTGATAACCATGATAGATTTTTTTCCTTCTTCTATATCTGATACGGATAATTTACCTGTTTTTTTCTTATTTCCAAAAACTCCCAGAATGTCATCCTGAATCTGAAAAGCAATTCCTACATTAATGGCATATCGACTCAAACACTGCATTAATTTCTTATTATTTTTGCCAGCTAATATTACACCCATACATAAGGGATTTTCAAAAGTATAGCGAGCTGTTTTATTGGCATACATAGCTAAAACTTCTTTTTCGGTAGCTTTTTTCCCCTGTGCAATTTTAACATCCTGTGATTGCCCAACTATTGTAGTTTCTACTATTTTCTGCATTTTTATCAAAGATTGTAATGTTGTCTTAATGTCAAATCCAGCTTCTAAAATTATTTTGTTGGCCATTGCATAAAGCATGTCACCGGCAATAATGGCGATTGAATTTCCAAAATGCTGTGCTTCTTCTGCGGGCATATTTTTTTGCTTTTTGCCAGCAAAGAAAGTTTGCAAAGTTTTTTCTCCGTGCCGCAATAGTCCCTTATCCATGATATCGTCATGGACAAGAAAAAACATGTGCAATAATTCTGCAGCTGCAGCAGTTTTTATTATTCTTTTCTTATTTTTACCGCCTGCCCCAAAATAAGCCTGGCACAAAAGCGCTCCGCGGATTCTCTTTCCTCCGGCTAAAGTTATTTTTTTAATTTGTTCTAGGGCTTCAGCGATAAGCACATCCTCTTTCCGCACATTTTTAATAAGACCATTAAATTGAAGTTTTAATTCATCGTCTATTTCTTTTTTCAGTTTTATTAAAGTTTCTTTAAAGTTCATAAAACTTTTTTATTTTCACTTTCCTATTATCCCAATTATCGAAAAGCAAGTCAATAATAAATAAAAAAGCAGGAATTAAATCTATTCAGATAACCCTGCTCTTTTTCATGGTATAATGCATTTTTTAATGCTTGTATTTACTGGGCGTTTCTGATGAAATGTGAGCCATTTCCTCAGACCTTTCTCCTTCCGACCCAACTATTTCAATAATTGCAAATGATCCACCCGACAAGGCTTTCTCTATCTGGCATTTAGCACAATCGCATTCTGCGCCCCCATTTTCTGCCATCTTGAAAATTCTGAAACCACTTCTGAGAATAATTTTAGTCCCTTTTTCCCAGAATCCGGTTCTTGTCCTGAATGAATTCCAGAGAATTGACTTTACCAAAATAACCGTCTCCATCTTTGTTTCTATTTCTTTTATCCTTGCTTTTAACCTCCATGAATCTCCTTGATAATTTTCAAGAGATTTTAAAATTTTCTCCGCTTCATCTGAAATTTTTGTCATGTAAGTTAATAAAGCCTTTTCATAATCACTTAATATTCCAAGCTGGACATCCCCCTCTTCTGGATGAAATTTAACATCTACGAAATCTCCACTTTTAAGTATTTTAAAAACTTCTAAGAGAAAATTTCCTTCTAAAGCCTTAGCTATTATTCCTTTTTTATTATCTCCTTTCAAAGTACACCTCCTTTATATCTTGTATATTTAGGTTTTTAACCCAATCTTCTGATTATACATAAAACACAAAAAAAGTCAACCACCGACTAGTATTATTATAATTTTCTTTATATAGTCAAATAAAAAATTTAGTGCTTATTTTTTATGTGTCCCTTAGTCGGCCCATCAAGCATAATTTTAAAATCTGCTGAAGTATAAGCACACCCTGGTTTTGGCCATTCATCATAATCAGCACAGCAGTCTTCGTCCATGTGATTCTTATTTTTTCTTGAGCTCCATCCCGGCTTGTCTTTTTCAGCGGGACAATGGGTACCTTTTTTAATATAATCTGACCTATTATTTTTGGGAGCAGAATTTATTGATTGATGATTGGCATTTTGGGATAATTTTCTTGCAGAATTTTCTTTTTCAATAGCCTCTCTTAATTCTATGATTCTATCCGGTTTTTTATTAAACAGTATCTTATCATCACTTTTATGTATAATATTATACTTCTTTGGATTATTGCCATATGTTATATAAGGAACAGAATACATATTTACTGTTTCATTTTTTACTGTTTTTTCTCCAATAATAACCTCCTGAAAATATTTCTCGGCCTGATTTAATGTCGTCACTGTTTTGACGCCTTCAATAAAATTTTCCTCAGCGAATGAAACATCAGACACTAAAAATCCTGCAAAAACACATGAAGTAATCAAAGAATATCTGAAAATACCATTTCGCATATATTGTAATAGATATGATTATTTTTATATTCTCCTAAAATATACATTATAATACATATTTGGCAATAAATTATTTTAATAAGATAAAGCCCTATTGATTGCTCAATAGGGCTCATGTTCTGATTTACAGAAAGTTTTCTTTTGTACATTTGCGGCTTATTACTGTTGTACATTTATATTTTTGTAGCAGACTAATGCTATCATTCTGAATTCGCTATTCAGATCTTTGTGGAATTTTTTAATTATTTCAGGAGGAATATTTTTCATGATTGATGGCATTATTTCACGGCAATGAGCCAGCACCATGCCTTTGAAATCTTCCGGACAATCATTAAAACGATCACTTAACTCATCAATGGATATAATCGTCTTTAAAACATTACTGTATTGGTTTCCGATAAGCCCATTGAATGTTTCGTCACAATTGTCAAATAAATCTTGAAGTTTTTTCAGTGATGTTTCTTTTTTGATCAACTGGAGAGCATAATGAGCATACAATGGCACAAAATGTTCTTCACATTCTTCATGAAGATTATCCAGCTGTTCAAAGGACTCGATTTTACTCAACAATTTGTCGTATGGATCAAAATAGAAATCTTCGAATTCTTCCGGACAGTCATTGAAATGTCTTTCGAGATCTTCAATTGATTCAACCGTATATAATAATTTCTGATACGGCCCCTGGAAAAGATCATTGAAAGCATCAGGACAATTTCCACGTCGTTCTTCAAGTTCTTCAAACGAAGTGATAGCATCCAAAAGTTCTCCGTAGCGCTGCTTGATAAGTTCATCGAATTGATCCTGGCCAAGACAATTTCCGTATTTCTCTTCCAGCTCTTCAAGAGAAGCTTCTTTCAGAAATTGCGGAAAAAGTTCCTTATACCTAGAAGTAATGGCTTCGTCAAATTCTTCAGGACAATTTTCATATCTATCTTCCAGTTCTTCCAAAGAAACTTCTTTCAAAAGTCGTCCATAAAATTCTTTAATAAGTTCATTAAATCTACCTGGATTAAGACCATTTCCAAACTCGTCTTCCAGCTCTTCCAGAGAGGCTTCTTGTAGAAATCGGGGGAAAAGGTCTTCATATCGAGCAATAATGATATCCTGAAAATTATCAAAATTCATGCTGTTGGCCTCTTTCACCTGTTCAATATCATTGATAACTGAAAGAAGTTCTTTTAGGCGAACACCGATAAGAAACTTAAATTGCTGGGGACATTTATCGTTTTGCCGACTAAGTTCTTCAAGATCCTGAATGTTAGCCAGAATATCCTTGAACCCATATTCTGATATTGGCTCATTTGATTTGGATGATGAAATCGGATTTTTTGTAATCGTTTTTGAGATTGGTTCATCAACAAAAAGATTCTCCCACCAGTTGTCCAGCCGCTCCAATAATCTTATTAATGCTTTTAACATATCTATATCCTGCCTCCTTTAAATGGTTTATTTTTTAGCTTGTAAAATAACTTTTGAACAATTTACTGTATCAAATTATTATTTATTTGTCAATTGTCCATAAATTGTTCATATATAACGTATCTAAATAAAGAAAAAGGGTCCTGTAGTTTTCTACAAGACCCTGCCTAATAATTTTTAGTTTACTTGAATTCCCTATGCCGACACTTCTTCAAACACTGCCTTGGTGTGTTCAGCGTTAGCGAATTTAGCATAAAAAAGACGAACATTCACGGTGCCTTTGGTCAGACTGAGTAAGGTTTTCGCCACCTTACCCAAATCAATCTTGTGCCGATTTACCATATTTCCGGCTACGCGCAGGAATTGATTTCCTATAATATCTTTCATGCTCTCGTACTTTTTGCAATCCTCATGGTTTATAAGGACAATAAGCTTAATCGAGTCATGTTTACTTAAAAACAGACTGATTATATCACTTACTACCTTAAACTCTTTGGGGAAAGTTTCGCGTTCGGAAAATGAAGCGGCCGCACCAGGTATGACTACCGGAATATATTGTCCTGATGCCAATCCCAATTCATTGTGGATAAATTGATCAAAGGCGTTTTGGAAACGCGGATCATTACAATGAATTACGATTGCTTCCGGATGACTTATGTTTAAGTCATATTCCTTGACCACTGACTGCATTTGTTCTTCATTCCTACCCTTACCGGACAAATTTGAATCACCATTGATTCCGCTTTCTAATGCTTTATTGTTTGCCTGTTGCCGGTTATTTTCTTTCCTATCGGGGAAAGGTATTGGCTTTTTTTCTAATGAGATACCACTTTTCCCTTTTTGATTTTTATCCATTTAACCCTCCTATTTCTTGATAGTAAAGTGCACGGGAACAGATTCGCCCCCGTGCACAAATTTCATCATCACGCCCTATCGAGCGTTATGATTTTTCACTTTTTTTCTTCAGATCCTGCATTTTTGTCGGCAACCATTGATAATGCTTCACCAATGTTTACGCCGGCTTTTTTGAACAGATCTTCCAGGTCAATACCTTGGGTTTTCAAAATTCTGACAACATTGGCTACTGTCTGAGGAACTATGCTTCCCATGGTCTGAAGACCTTCACCTTTTCCGCCCATATCAACGATTTTGATGTTGTCGATGCTGCCAAAAGGTAAGGCCACGCTCTTGAAAATCGATTCTCCGACTTTGGCCAGTGCTTCTCCACCTTTGTCTACCAGGGCCGGCAAGCGGTCGAGGATAATAATCAGACGCGAGGCATCATTCATTTGAGCCAATGCTTCAGCCATGGCCTTGGTACCAGTAGCTTCAGCGGTAAGTTTCTTTTCCACCTTGGCCGCTTCGCCTTCCGCCGATGCCATCAAAGTAGCTCTGATCTTATTGGCTTCACCTTCGCCTTCCATTGTTTGTGAAACCTTATCAGCTTCAGCTTTGATTTGAACTTTTTTGGACTCGCCTTCCGCTTCCGTAATTGTGGCTTGCTTATTTGCATCAGCGTCAATAAGTTTTTTCTTCTTGGCTGCTTCGGCCGGCATAACAACGGTGGCTTCGAGTTCTTTCCCTACCCTTATAACTTCTTTTTCCTGCACATGCGTCTGGGCTTCTTTTTCTGCCGCATCACGTTCAGCTTCCTTGACTTTGAGAACTTTTGACTGATCAGCCAATTCAATATTTTTTGCCATCTCTGCTTTGGCATTTGCAGTTTCAGTAATGACTTTCATATCGGCAATTTTTACATCGCGGTTCTTATTTGCTTCCGCGACCTTGGCTGCATTTTCAGCAGTAACTATCGACGCATCACGTTCGGCATCAGAGACTTTAATTGTTGATTCTCTTTGCGCCTCAGCAACTTTAATGTCTGCATCACGTTTAGCTTCGGCCACTGTCTGTTTGCCCAGCGAATCAATGTATCCGTACTGGTCATTGATATCCTGGATAACCAAAGTGATGATGCGCACGCCAAGAAGCTTTAATTCGGCGCCGGATTCTTCCAGAACTTTCTTATTGAATTCGTCACGCCGTCTCAGTAATTCCTGGATATCCAGTTTACCGATAATTGACCGCAAATGACCTTTCAGGATGTTTTGGATAAATTTGTTGATTTCTTCTTCAGATTTTCCCAGAAATGCTTGTGCAGCATTGACCAAGTCTTCGAACTCAGTCGATAACTTGCAGGTTGCCACACCTCTGACTTCAACTTTTACGTTATCTTTATTGGGAATAGATGATTCGTTTATTTCCACCTGAAAGGCGGATGTCGACATTTCCTGGTAATTTTCTACGAATGGGATTTGTACCTTGCCGCCGCCACATACTACCTTAAATCCGAGTGAATATTTTTTGTTTTCAGGAGCGGGACCGGTATATGTATATTGTCTTCCATAAAAAACACCGACTGCATTTGGCGGAATTTTTTTGTATCTGCTTGCGATGTACTTAAGAGCAAGTATGATACCCACAACAACCAACAAAATCATGCCCGGAACAAACGCCTTACTTACAATACTTGATAAAATTTCCATGAATTCTTTCCTCTCTTTCGTTTGATTTTATAATTTGGGTTTATGCTACTTATTATACAGTTTTCACTGTAAGTTTTCCGCCAACAACCTTTTCAACGATAACTGTTTTGTCTTTATCTATCGGTTTACCGTCATTGGAACAGGCCATAAACGTACAGTAACGTCCATTCATGGTCATTCCTACTTCTCCGATGGCGCCTTGATCAATAGGCGTAACAACCGTAGCTGTTAATCCTACCGCGTCAGAAGTATTAACTACCGATGAGCCTTGCTGTTTGTAAATTGCTTTATAAACAAGCCACATTACGATAGCAAAAAAAACTCCTGAGCTTGCGCCGACAAAAGATGCATTTGGATACGACAAATCATAGTAACGAGCTACCGCACCTGCGGCACCAAAGGTCATTATGAATGTCGATATCACCTTCATGGAAAAAATACTGACCGTTGATTCGCCACTTCCGCCGGCATCATGACTTACGTCATGATCATGATCCATATCATGGTCACCGAAAATGTGGGATCCAATGGTAAGTAATAATCCTGACAACGCAATTGCAACAAAAATCAACATAAAAAACCCTCCTTTCTTTTTCTCTTTATTCGTTGTATTTTGTTTGTAAAAATTTAATTGTAAAACAACGCTATTGCAAAAATTATTGCAACCTTCTTGTATAGCAGATAAATATAATTTTGTCAAGTGGTGAAAGTATTTTATTATCATTTTCTTTGCAATAAAAAATAAGGCTCAAGCAAGCCTTATTTTTATCGCGTACACTTCGCACTCACTGGTTGGAACCAAATCATGAGAGAATTGGTTAAATGGGATAAACTTAAGAAAGGTATCAACCCTTTTATTATTGAAGATTTATTAAAGGCTAGAGAAATAAATAAGGCAAGGGGTTAGCCTTGCCTTGTGGAAGATTTGTCTTTTTCCCTCTCTGCATTCATTTTATTTGCTCTCACATGAAGAGCCTCCGCTGGAGTAATTTTTTGTTTAGCAAATATGTTTATTATTTTGGTTGCAGCTTTCGCGGCGGAGAATGATTTGGCCGCTTCTTTATAAACAAAACTGCCGTCTTCTTCTTTTTTGAAATTCTTCTTTTGATCGTCGGGAACTTTTTCGAAAGAATCAAATTGCTTCGGTTTAAACATTTCAGACATATTTTTTGATTATTTAATATTTATATCTTTATTCTAACACCTAACAACAAACGCGCAAGATTATAAAAAATATAAATTGGTTCCAACTACTCCCCTAAGGTATAAAAAAATAAGGCTCAAGCAAGCCTTATTTTTATCGCGTACCACCACGGGGAATCGAACCCCGGTTACCAGGATGAGAACCTGGCGTCCTAGCCGCTAGACGATGGTGGCATTTGCATGAATTTTATAATACCAATCTTTTCAAATTAAGCAACAGAAACAAGCTATTCTCTGGCTTCTGAGAATGTAAAATAATTTATAAAAATTTCTACAGCCTTACAAATGGTTTCTTTTTCCATTCCTTGTTCTGTCTACAAAGAAGTTTTTTGGCTTGAGTAGGATCAGCTATTATCTTTTCAACTATTTTCTCCATCCTCATCCCTTGCGAACCTTTAACTAGGACAAAGTCTCCTTCTTTTATAAACTGGGATATTTTTTCGGCAGCTTTTTCCGGATCATCAAACCGCAAAATATTTTGCTCAGGAAATCCTAGCGTAATCAATTGGCCGACTGTGTGCTGCATTCTATTACCAACAGCTATAAAAGCATCTATGTTTTCTGAAAATATTTTTTTGCCAACTTCCTTATGGCCTGATTCTGTTTGATCACCAAGTTCTAACATATCCCCAAGAACAGCTATTTTTCTTTTGGCTCTAAGCTGGCCAAGAACTCCCAGCGCCGCAATTGTAGAAATGGGTGAAGCGTTATACGTATCATCAATTATGTAGCTGCCTTTTATGCCTGGAAGAAGATTGAGCCTACCTAAAGGAGCACGAAAAGATTCTATAGCCTGTGCAATATCAACTAAATTCATTTTAAATATTATTCCGACACTCACTGCTGCTAAAGCCGGATATACATAATGTGATGCTAAAAGATTTTTAAGGCGGATAGGAATGTTTTTACCGTCATAATTGAGCTTGAAGCTTATGCCTTCAGGACTCTCGTTTTCATAATTATAAATCAGATTAGATCCATTGACAGTGGCGTTTTCATTTAAACCATACGTTAGAACATGTGCCTTGGTTCGATTGGCCATTTCCATAACAAGTTCTTCATCGGTATTTAAAATTGCATATCCATCAGGGTTTAATGATTCAATAAGTATTCTTTTTTCTTTAGCAATGTTTTCAACTGTATTAAAAAACTCAATATGGCTCAAAGAAACGTTTGTAACAACTCCTACCATAGGATGTATGAATGACATGAAATATTTCATGTCATCTGGGCGATCGACTCCGAGTTCAAACACTAAAATTTCCGGATAAAATGGAAACACCAATATGAAAATCCATTTAAAAAATACCCATATCCATTTGAAAATATTTTTATTGCCGCTTTCGGCTCCAATAATTGTTAATGGAATTCCAATTTCATTATTATAATTTTTCTGATTTTCACGTACATTATATCTATAGGAAAGCACCGTAAAAATAGCTTCTCTAGAAGAAGTTTTTCCAACTGATCCAGTAATAGCCACAATTTTAGGCTTATGACGCTTAAGAACGGCAATAGCCATGAGACGCAGTATTTTTTCTAAAAATATTAGCTTCTTTGACTTCATAATAAAATTTAATCGCTTGATGTAATAACTTTTTCTCTTGATTCTTTCTTGTCATTTTTTTCAGTTGCCTGGTTTACTGGCTGTGAAACTACCTGATTTGGTGGCCATTGTATTGGCGCCATTTTTGCTAGTGGACTTGATTCTGGATTTTCTGTAGGCGATACTTTGTAATATTTAAGCAAAAACTTCATAACCTGTCCAAATGCTGGTGCAGCTGAAGATTCTGCCCATTGTACATCTCTGGGATTTACAATTTTTACTAAAACAACAAATTTAGGATCATCTATAGGTGCATATCCAGCAAAAGAACCTATGTTCATACCTTCTTCATATCCTTTTGAACCAGATTTTGCAATCTGGGCTGTTCCCGTCTTCCCTCCCACAAGATAACCTGGAACATCGGCACGTTTTCCGTGGCCTTCAACCACAACGCTTCTGAGCATTTTTGATATCTGCTCAGCCGTACTTTCTGAAATAACTTGCCTTACCTCTTCAGGCTTAATTTCTTCTTCATGCCCGTCGCTATAGCGTAACCTATCAACAATCTGCGGTTTCATTAGAACACCCTTATTGGCAAATACGGCGTACCCGGAAATTAGTTGCAAAGGAGTTACAGAAATACCCTGCCCGAAAGATGCAGTAAAAAAGTTAATGGTTATTTTTGGATTATTTAGATTTTTTATATTTCCAGGAACTTCTCCAGGCAATTCTATGCCACTTTTTTCCCCAAATCCAAACCTTTGTATATAATCAGCAAATTTCTTATTGCCAACTAATTTTTCAATATATATTACTCCTGTATTCAGTGATTTTTCTAAAACTTGAGTCATTGTCTGCACTCCATTAGCTTTCATGTCAGAATTATGTATACTATACCCTGCTTCTTTAACAACTCCTGTATCTGTATAAGTAGTATCTGGATTAATTTTTCCGCTATCTATTCCTGTTGCTACAGTAAAGGCTTTGAAAACTGAGCCTGATTCATATGGTTGACTGACAGCAGAGTTGACGAATCTGGAAATATCTTCTGTCTTTGAGAATTCATTGGGATTAAAACTTGGTTGGTTTGCCATAGCCAATATCTTTCCAGTTTTAGGATCCATAACTATAATAGTCCCGCTATCTGCCCTAAAACCTTCAACTGCTTCCTTTAATATTTTTTCCACTTCAAATTGAACGGTATGATTTATGGTTAAAATAAGATCAGGACCATCTTTTTTCTCCTGCAGTTTTCGTTCACTCATAGGTATCCACCTTCCACGTGAATCGCTTTCCTGCGAAAGTGAGCCTGACTCTCCGCAAAGTTTCTTTTCCCAATAAGCTTCAAGCCCATACATTCCGCGTTGCTGTTCACCATCTGATCCGACAAACCCAATAACTTGGGCAGCCAGTTCTTTAGCCGGATAATATCTAAAGCTCTCTCCCAAAAAATATACCCCGGCTATCTTCGCCTCTTGTATTTTTCTAACTTCATCATCAGAAAGTTTATGTTTGAGTATTTCAAACATATCATTAGGATCACTGCTTAATTTATCTTTTATAAAATCTTTATCTAATCCTAAAATATCAGATAATTTTTCACTTGCTTCATTCACATTTTCAATTTCTTTAGGAACTGCATAAGCCATTTGAAGCTCTTGATTTACAGCTATTGGATAAAGCTGATTCTCATCTTGTAAAAAAACCTCTCCGCGCTTAGCTAAAAGTTTAGTAGTACTTTTATGCTGGTTTTCAGCCAATTCTAAATAGGTAGAATGCCTATTCACCTGAAGAACAAACAATTTTGCTAAAATGCAAAAAGCTGTAAAAAAGATAAAAAAAATTAAACAATATATTCTCCAATTATTTTCTCCACAATCAGCATACGGCATTTTTTGTTTTATTGTTTTTGTCTTATTCATAGCCATCGAGTCCAAAAATAATCTAAGCTTCTCAATTTTTACTGCCCTTTGAATCATTGCCATAGGCAACTGAAGAATTTTCTTCGAGATATTTTACACTCGAGACATTAATCATGCCAGCACTCTTGGATTCTTCTTCGATACGATACAATGATTTCAATTCGGCCTCTTTTATTCTTAGAGATTCTTTAATTTTCTCCTGCTCAGCAATTTCTTTTTCCACTTTGCGTATTTCAATGCCTTTGACAGCCGTCTGATTTATAGAATAAACATAGAATAATCCTGAAAATACAGCACATGCAAAAACAATAAACACTGGGTTTATAAATCCCGCTGTGTGTGATTTTAGCGCCTCAATAGGCTGCCAATTTGTTTGTATTTTTCTTTTTATTTTTGGTTGCCAATTTAAGGGTTTTTTCCTTATGACAACAGTTCTATTGATCATTTCTCATGGATCCCCCCAGAGAAATAAATGGATTAAATTTTTTCTATCACTCTTAGTTTTGCACTGCGAGCGCGATTATTGATTTTAATCTCGCTATAGCTTGGTGCAATAGGCCTATGATTGACTAACCTGGCAATTGGATTGATATGGCATTGGCATACCGGAAATTCCGGCGGGCAAATGCATCCCCTAGCATTTTCCCTGAAAGCATATTTTACCAATGAATCCTCACCAGAGTGAAAGGTGATTATTGCAAGCCTTCCTTGTGGCTTTAGCACTTCTATTGCCTGGGAAAGAAACGAATCAAGAGATTCCAACTCACGATTCACTTCTATCCTTAGCGCTTGAAATGTTTTTGTTGCATAATGTATTTTCTTCCGTTTATATATATCAGGAACCGAATGCCCTATTATTTCGACAAGTTCTGATGTCCAGTTTAGCGGTTTTTCTCTGCGCCTAATAACAATATTTCTGGCAATTGAACGGGCATATTTTTCATCGGCTAAATACTTGAGTATTTTTTCCAGTTCTTTTTCTGTGTAAGTATTCAGAATTTCGGCTGCTGTAATTCCCTTAGTCATATCCATACGCATATCGAGGGCTGAATCGTTTCGGAAACTTATTCCGCGCTTCGCATCTTCCAGTTGATCAGATGAAATTCCCAAATCTGCCAGAATTGCATCGACTTTTTCTATTTTTAAATTAGCTAAAATATTTTTTAAATTCGCAAAATTGTCATTTACCAGGTATATATTTTTCGATTCTTTTATTTCGGCAAACCTTTTTATCGCCTGGATATCCTGATCTATTGCAATCAATATTCCGCTATCTCCTATTTTCTCAATAATTTTAAAACTATGTCCTCCTCCTCCTAATGTTGCGTCAACTACAATCATTCCTGGTTTTAAATTGAGGGCTTCTATTGCTTCTTTCAATAAAACTGTCTTATGAATAGGCATATTTAGTAGATTCCCAGTTTGCCAAGCTGTTCTGCGATTTCATCGGTATTTTTTTCGGCGCCTGTTTTATATATCTTCCACTTCTTTTCATCCCAAATTTCCAATCTATTGAAAAGTCCCGCAATCGTAACTGAGCGTCCAAGCCCTGCATATTCTTTAAGATATTCCGGCAGTAATACTCTGCCTTGGCTGTCTATGTCACTTTCAATTGCGCCAGCCAGCATTAAACGCACAAAACTTCTGGTAGTTGATTCGCCCATTGGCAATGTCCCTAATTTTTCCGCTAAATCTTTCCATACTTTAGCTGGATACACAAATAGGCATTTGTCTAAACCGCGAGTGATTACAACCTTGCCTCCCAATTCTTTTCTGAATTTTGAAGGAAGCGCTAAGCGCTTTTTTGGATCTATGCTGTGTTGATACTCTCCGATAAACATATTGTTATTCAAAATACCGATTTATTTTTGGGAGCACAAAATCATAACTACCCCTTTATAGCAATTATTTTTTTATTGTAATAATATGGGGATGCGATTTCTACAGATACAATATTTGTTTGCGTATTTGTAGTTTTTAATCGCAACATGTATTACATCGTATTCACCACTTTATTCCACTTTACTACATTATGATGTAATTTTACTCCACCAATCTACATACGTCAACACTTTTTTAACAATAAAAAAATGGCTTTAATAAGCCATTTTTAAAAAGTTATCCACAGTTTTTTTCTATAAAAAATCTATTCTTCTATTTCTTTCATTTCTTTACCACAGCAGACCAAAACACCGCCACCAACAGTGATAACTTCAACTTCATTTCCGCAAATTTCGCAGCGATATATTTCGCCTATTTTTTCGACTGCCATAATATTATTTTTTAAAAAATTATTTGTACGATTTATTTTTATTTTTCAGATATGAATAATATTCTTCGTTATTGCTGTTTTTTATTGAATATTTTTCAATCGCTTTTTTACAAGCTCTTTCGCCAATTTCTTTCCTTAAATTTTCATCAATAACAAGCCTCTCTATTTTTTCAAACCATTCTTTTTCTCCACTCGCAACAAAGCCATCAATTCCATCCTTAATTGCTTCTCTGAAAGTCTGAGTTGCTGCTGCTATAGTTGGAATTTTCATTATTCCAGCTTCAAAAAATTTCAGTTCTGAACGAGCTTCGCAAAACGGATTCCCGATTTCCAGTGGCGCTAAATTAATATCCACATTGGCAATATTGGCAAAATGTTTTTCTCTAGGAACAAAAGACAGCCTTATTGTCCTACTGGAAAATTTATTAAGCCCATTCTCTATATCCAGCGGCCCTGCTAAAAATAATTCGACATTTTCATATTTTTCCATGATCTGTATCAATGGCCCAGTGATAGTTGCGAAATCTTTATTATGGCTGGATGTTCCGCTGAAATAACCTATCCTAACAGCTTCGTTAGCCTTTAGCTTAGTTAGCTTTTTAGCTTCAAGGATTCCAGCAGCTATTTCAATATCTTTTTCAGAAAGCTTATTGGAAACAACAAAAACTTTTTTGCCATATTCTTTTATTTTTTCCGCCAGAAAAACAGTTGAGGTTGTACAAACTTTAACATAAGGATCTCTAAGTATTTCTCCGCCTATTCCATTTTCAAAAAATTTCTTTTCAAATTCATTGGCATTTTTGAAAAAGTCCTGCTGTTTGATATATCCGGGATCAAAAAGCAGATCATCAGTTTCAAAAATAATTTCCTTATTTTCTTTCTTAAGCTTCTTTATAAATTTTTGGATTTGCGGAATATAGGAAACCTTGTGAAAAACAAAAATGTTGAACTTGTCCGCACAGGACATCAGCATTGGATGTTCCTGGACAACAGAAGAGCATTTAAGCCCATGTAGACTCAATTCCTCTGCTACATTAAGCACGCGATAACGTGAGCTATCCCCCACTATTCCGCTGGAAATGAACAATACGTCGCCTGATCCAGCAGGATGCAACATTGAAAAGAAAACCTTTATAATCTTTTTCAGCCCATAAAAAAACCCTTCTTGCCCGAAAATGGCTCTTATTTTTCCTAAATACCTTTTAAGCATAAGATTTATTCCTTTATAAATTACAGGAATCGCCTTGCAATTTCAAGGCTACCTTTAAACTTTTGGAATGATTCAATTTTACCTTAAAAATTTTTTAAAATCAAAAAGGATGGCAAATCCCATCCTTTTTATTAGCAAGTCTTTTTTATCTTGAGTTAATGAATAGGAATTACGGTTTTAGTGGAAACATTATTTCCCTCGTTGCTTTCATTAACATCATCATCAGTATCAACAACAACTTTGGTCGCATAAGTTGACCATCCACCATAAGTATACTCGCAAGAAACATCCTTGCTTTCTCCAGCTTTCAATTCATCAATTTTGCCATCACAAGAAGCCGAATAGGCATTTGACCACCATTCCCATTTAAAGGAACCAGCGTTTGTTTGGCCCTTATTTTTAATGGTAATTTTAACTTTGAATTCTTCCCCCATTACCGGGTCATGATTAAAATCATATTCACTGACAGACAAATCAGCTTTTCCATGAATAGGAACAACTTGTTTTTTGGCAACATTATTATTTTCATCGCTTTCATCTACATCATTCTGGGAATCAACAATAGCTTTTGTCGCATAATCTGACCAGCTTGAATAAGTATAATTGCATTGGACAGTGTTGCTGCCGCCAGCCTGAATGGCTGATACTTTCTTCTTGCATATCTGTTCAGAAGCAGTTGCCCACCATTCCCAATAAAATTCTCCTGACGCAGCTTGCCCTTTATTGGCAATTTCCACTATAACAACAAATTCAGATCCCATTTTTGGTTCTTCACTAAAAACATATTTTTCACGTAGAGATCAGCCTTTTTAACCTCTACAGGTACTGCCGTGGCTGTTCCATTAGCCGGAGGATTTACATTTGGAGTAATTTCCTTTGCAACTTCTTCATTTGCAGGTGTGTTATTTTTAACAGTTTCATTTTCCTTTTGGGAATTTTTAATCAAGCTATTAACAAAAAGAGTGGCTAATATAATAACTGCTGCAGATAAAATAATTATTATAAATATTAAAATTTTCTTTGAATTAGGCGCTTTGCCTGATTCATTATTGATATTGGATACATTTTCTTGTTCCATATTTTTATAATTTAATATTTAATTTATTCTATTTTAGCTTATCTTACTGGGTTTGTCTAATTTTATTTTTCTGCCTCTTGTATAAAAAAATAGCATAAACAATGACTAATATGGCTACATTCGGAAAAAATATAATTGGATTGCCCCAGCCGATTCCATCAATCATAAAATCAGATATTGGCCAGAGAAACGGGGTCGGAAAAAAATCAAAAGAATGGCTGGGAATATCTATTAAAATGTGAAGCCCCCAGGCGCCCAAAATCCAGTATGGTTTTTTGCGTATAAGCCAAACAGCAAAAAATGTCGCAAAAAAAATAATCAGGCTATGGGTAATGCCATAGAGAATATGCACATACCCTGGGATAAGGCTTTGATCCATATGCCCTTTGGAAAAATCTATTTCTTGAGCAAATCCCAGTATCCTAGCAGCCATAAAAATTCCAAAAGAAAAAATATCAGGACTTATTCCAATTAAAAAAGCTTTTATATAATCTTTGGCATTTTTTCTGCCAAAAGCTATGCCCCCGTAAAGACCGTGGGAAATTATATCCATATTATTTTTGTGTCCTAAAATTATTTAAGGAGCACTCCCCCATCAGCAACTATAATCGATCCTGTCATATATGAAGATGCTTCGCTTGCCAAAAATAAAGCTATTGTTGCCATTTCATCAGGTTCGCCCATTCTTTTCATCGGTATAGACTTGGCAAAATCACTGGGATCAACTTGGCTGGTTCCTTCTGTTTGCACTCCGCCTGGAGCAATAGCATTAACTCTTATTCCCTTATCAACTAATTCCAGCGCTAAGTTTTTAGTAAACCCCCATACTCCATGCTTTGAAGCATCATAAGCTGCCAAACCAACCATACTTGGATGCAAGGCATCTATTGAAGCTATATTAATTATATTTCCTCCACCATTTTTTATCATTATTTTAGCAGCTTCTCTCGAGCACATAAAAACACCGCGAAGATTAACCATCTGAACTTTATCCCATTCTTCCACGCTCATATCCATAGCATTAGCAAAAGGGAAAATTCCGGCATTGTTAATCATGATGTCAATTTTTCCAAAGTTTTTTTCAGTTTCATTTATCAGGTTTTTTACATCTTCTTCAAGACTAACATCAGTTTTAACAAAAATAACCTTAACTCCAAATTCTTTGGAAACAAGACTGGCTTTTTGATTGCCAGCTTTCTCGTTTATATCTGCTATAACAACATCTGCTCCTGCTTCAGCAAACCGGCGCACTATTCCATAGCCTATACCCAAGGATCCACCCGTAACAATCACTGATTTGCTTTTAAAATCAAAAATTTCTTCAATCTTTTTATTCATATTTTTTAATTATTTAATTTATTATTTTATTTTTTCTGCATTTCCTACAATAATATTTATTTTATCATATCACTTCATAAAACACATCCTTTCTTTCAATAATAACTTTCCACTGGTTCTTTTTAGCCACACGATAGAGTTTTTTATTGGGATTAAAACATATGGGCTTGCTGACTACTTTGAACATCGGAATATCAGACTCGGTATCTCCAACAGCTATGGAATTTTTGATAGTTAATTTTTCTTTTTCTATAACTCTTTGCAGAACTTTAGCTTTATTGCTTATCATCTCTCTATGCATTATCGCGCCAGTAAATATTCCTTTTTCGTTCACTTCATACATCCTTCCATATGCTTTATTAAAACCCATACGTTTACAAAATTCATCCACTATTATTTTAGG
This sequence comes from Patescibacteria group bacterium, assembly GCA_022709545.1. Classification (GTDB taxonomy): domain Bacteria; phylum Patescibacteriota; class Minisyncoccia; order Moranbacterales; family GWC2-37-73; genus DAOOTD01. The sequence continues at coordinate 170,372 of JAKLIP010000001.1, read as the reverse complement.
AGAATTAGAAATAGCCAACAGAAAATAATCTTTTTTCTTAAGCTCTTGGATTAAATCTCTGGTATATTGATAAGTCTGGCTTCTTTTAGCAGCTATGACTTTTTTAGAAATTTTTATAAAATCATTATATTTAACTCCTTTTATGTTAAGCTCAAACGCCCTAACCACTCTATCTATATATTTTTCATATGAATCTTTCCTGTTAAGCCAGTTTTTGTGCTGTTTAGAATAATATTTTTTAGCAGATGATTTAAACAGCCCAGCCTCAATCAATGCTTCAGTTATTTCTATTAAAAGACTAGACCTGAAAATTGTTCCATCTATATCAAATATTGCAATTTTTTTCATATTTCCATTTTAAATTTTAAGCTATAGGCTTATTTCTACTTTTTCACCATTAACCGCTTCTCCGGAAATTATTTTTTTAGCAATAATTCCTTCAACTGTATCTTCAATATATCTGTTTACTGAACGCGCTCCGAAAATTGGATTATACCCTTTTTGGATTATGTCATTAATAACATTTTCACTAAAAGTTATTTCTATATTTTTTTCTTTAGCTACACGACGTGCAAATTTATCTAATTGAAGACGTACAACGCTTACTAATTCCCGGCCATTGAGTGGACGGAAAAATATAACGCCATCAAAGCGATTCAAAAATTCGGTGCGAAATATGTTATTCTCAATTACGTAATCTATGATTGCCTCTTTTATTTCCTCTGCTGGAATATTTTCTTCAACCATTTTTTTAATCAATGATGCACCCGCATTAGATGTTGCAATAATCATGGTATTAGTAAAATTTATTTTTTCTCCGAAGGCATCTGTAACAAATCCTTCGTCAAGAATTTGAAGAAATATGTCTAAAATTTCAGGATAAGCTTTTTCTATTTCATCTAAAAGCAATAAAGAATAAGGATTGTCTTTTATTTGCGTAACTAACCTCCCCGGCTGATTAAGCTGATTCGATCCCAATAAACGATCGATTGAATTGGGCATTTGAAATTCGCTCATATCTAAGCGAACTATTCTTGATTCATCCCCGAAATAAGCTTTTGCCAGAGCTTTAGCAGTTTCTGTTTTACCGACTCCAGTCGGTCCGAGAAAAAGAAAGCTTCCTATAGGTTTTTTTGAATTTCCTATTCCACTACGAGATCTTCGAAAAGCTTCAGCTACATGGTTTATAGCTTCTTCTTGGCCAATAACCTGTCGATGAAGCGTATCTTCAAGGTTTAATAGTTTTTTTCTTTCTTCGCCCTCAACCTGTCCGTGCTTCACTCCGGTTTTTAACGTCAGATAATCATTGACTGTTTTTTCAGTAATAAATTGTTCATCAGACTTTTTTTCCCAAAACATAAGAACATTCATTGCCAAATCCAATGCACGTTCAGGCAATGGAAATTCCCAATTATATCTACTACTGTTAGTTATGATTTCCTTTATAGATTTATAGGTAAATATTATCCTTTTATTTTCATATCTTTGCATTTGAAAAAGCAAAATTGCCGCTGTTTCATCTTCAGATGGCTCACGCATTTCAATAACCTCAAAATATTTTATAATCTGATCATGTTTCTCAATTAAGTGATGGTATTCTTTAGTGGTTGATGTGGCAATTATTTGAAAAGTTGGAACCTCGAGAAACTCACTAATAACCGCTGAAATGTCTGGATGAAAAGTATTAACTTCCTTGCCTATAAAATTTTCCATATTTTCAATAACCAAAACAACATTACCTGCATAACTAGCTTCATGAAAAAGCAAACGCATAAAATTCTCTACATCTTCTCCCTTGTTTATAGCATCAGAAATAGCCCGGCCTAAATCCAGCAGAAGTATCCTAATATCCTCTATTTCTTTTTCTTCATCTATTCGTATATTTCGTGCCAATGAATGAATGAGAGTTTTCTTGCCAACTCCAGAATTACCGACTATTAATACGCAATTCTGATCCGGCCGCTGAATAATCATTTTAAGAATTTCATATTCTTCATTCCGTCCAATAAGTTCTGTCTTGCCGTAATCAGTCCAATCGCTTTCTGATAAATCCTTACAATATTTGTCTAAGTTAACGGTATAACCATAATGCCAATGCATTCCAATTGGCCTTATTTTTTTTAAATTTTCTAAACGCCAAAATCTTCCTGAATTGTTTTTTTTCTCTTCATCTAAAAACTCATGCCTTATTAAATATTGATAATCTTTTTGCGTAAGCCCTCTGGCTCTAAGAAAATCATCCAATAATTTTTCATCACTCATTATTTCTTTTGGAAATCTTTTGCCAACTATGCCAAGCCTTCCGCATATCCTTTCAAATGATTTGTGCTTTAAAAATTCATCAGGCCCCATTTCCGTTGCTACAATTTTTGTGTCATTAAGATAGCAATAAATTGAAAAAATTATCCAACCTAAAACAAAACCGCCTGAAAAAAACGGGTTAATAAGTCCCTTTATTGAGAATGCAAATAAAAACAAGAAGAATAACGGGGCGCTGATCCAGATAAAGTTAATTACTATTCCAAAAAATATAACTGCAATAAATAATGCTATTCCAAAACAAATTATTACCAAGCGGACTATTATGCCAATGAAGCGAGAAATTATATTCTCAATTATAATCTCAAGTGTCCTAAAGGGATGCAATCCGCGCCAGCTTTGTATAGAAACGTCCCGATGCCAAGGATAAACCAACGTTTTTAAAAGTCGGAATATGGAGAAATTCCTAAAAACAAAAAACAGAAAGTTTTTCCAAATTTCCAATAGCTCCCAAACGCCTTGACTGTAATACCAATAAAAAAAATTAGGCTTTTTCATTGCTAGTTTTTGTTTTGATTTACTTAATTTTACATCATAAAAAATCGCTTTGCAAATATGAAAATAACGGGTATAATCGAAACAATGAAAGATTTAAAATTGTCATCAAAAGATTACCAATTTTTTCTTTTTAAGGCCCTGTTTTGGTTAGGCGCAGCCTGGATTGGTTTCATAGCCGCATTAGGAGGTTTTTTTTATGCGCCTTATTTATGGATTTTGATTGTTATTCTAGGAATCTTTCTGTTTTATTATTTTATATTAAAAAATGGATATTCTGTAATTATTTCCCGTGAAATGCTGGCAATAAGCATGATATCAATTCTTACGGTAATCTTATTTTCTTATTTTTCAACTCCCACTATTTTTTCAGGCAGGGATCAGGGATCTATTAGCGAAGCTGCTATAAGATTAGTTCAGAATCATACTTTTGAATTTTCAACTCCTGCTAGCACGGAATTTTTTAAAATTTATGGACCAGGCCGAGCACTCAATTTTCCTGGTTTTTATTATTCCAATGAAGGTAACCTGACAACTCAATTCCCCTTGGTTTACATAGTCTGGCTAGCACTTTTTTATTCTCTTTTTGGAACCATCGGATTCATAGTGGCTAATGCTATTTTGTTTTTTATTTTTATTCTTTCTTTTTATTTACTTGCCAGGCTATTCTTAAGATTTCCCTATGCTTTATTAACACTAACTTTTACCTTAACTTCTTTTTCTTTCATGTGGTTCTCAAAATTTACGCTCAGTGAAAACATGGCATTGTCTCTTTTATGGCTATCCATATTGTCATTGATGCTTTTTCTGAAAAACTTTAGAAGATTTTATTTTTACGTATTCCTTATGTCTTCAACACTTCTTTTTTTCACACGCATTGAAGGAATCGCTATTATGATTGTTTCTGCAATCATAATCCTATACAATAGTGCTGTCAGAAAATTCATAAAAGAAAAAATTTTCCTGAGGTTCTTTCTGCCAGTAATATTTTTTACCATAATTTTTATAGCAAATATTTTCAGGGATTTCAGTTTTTATCACGAGGTTGCAAAAGTATTTTTATCCCCTTTTATTTACTCTCAAGACAGATATGCCGACGTACTTAAAGATATCGTTTTGCCAGCTTTTTATATTGAAAAGTTGTTCTTAATATACGGATTAATAGGTTTTTTTATAGTCGGAGCTATTGGCATATTTTTTTTCATTTGGAAAAAAGAGTATTATAAGCTTATCCCTCTTTTTATAGCCCTGCCTACTTTTATATATTTCTTTGATTCTCATATAACTAATGATAACCCTTGGATGCTCAGGCGATTTATGTTCTCTCTTTTGCCTATCGGAATTTTCTATTCTGGACTAATTTTGGGACGAGGCTTGGAAAATATGAAAAGTAAAAAAATCTTTATTTTTTCAGGCATTATTTCTATATTGCTTATTGTCAACAATTTTCCACCATTTTTAAAATATCTAACTTTTTCAGAGAATCAAGGACTTGATAAGCAGACAGCAACATTCGCAAAAAATTTTTCCTCTCATGATCTCATCCTTATGGACCGTGAAACAACTACTGATGGTTTAAATATGATTAGCGGACCCCTTAGTTCAATTTATGGGAAAAATGCAGTATATTTTTTCAATATAAATGATCTGGCAAAATTAGACCTAAAAAAATTCAGTAACACATATCTTGTTGCTCCAAATAAACAGGTGCCTTATTATTTAAATAGTTCAATAGCCAATAGGCTTGTACCAGAAAATGAATATAATTTTACTTTTTTAAAATTAAAAGCAAATCAGAATGATGGCGTCAAATGGCCAGAAAAAGAAGAGATTTCGGCAAGCGGTAAAATATTTAAAATTAAAAACAATTAAATATTATGTTTGATTTAACTGAAGAAATAAAACTTGAAAATTATTTGCGCAAAAAATATTTGATTGCTAAGTTTTTCTTATATTTGTTTTTTCTGATAGGCACACTTTTTATATTGAACCGAATTATTTTTCCTCTCATATCATTTTCTTTATCTTTTGACAATATAAACTCTCCTAAAAATACGCTGGACTTATCCAGTACAATGTCCCAAGCTGAAGCAATAAAAAAAGGCTTTGTCAAAAATAATGAGGATATGATCTTTACTGCAAGTCCCTTAGGAAACTTCTCTTATTCCACTATTAAATTAAAGACAAGCAAGGATTCTGAAAATATCGAAGGAACTTCCATAAAGATACGCAGATCTTATGAAGCTTTTTTCTATCCAACTGGTGATCCGGTTGGTTTCAGAAATGGAACTCTTCTTTTTGCAAACGGTTCTTATTATATAATTTCCGGTGATGCTCTCAGAAAATTTTCAAATAATAATATAGTCGAACAGCTTGGTTATTCAAAAGACTCTTTTCTGAATGTTTCTTTAGATGATTTAAAATACAACAAAAATGGAGCTGATATAACTGATGCAAATATTTACCCAGATGACACTTTTTTTAATATTGGCGACACTTACTATCAACTAAAAAACCGCCAGCTTTTCCCTTTCGTAAGTGCCGGGGCCTTTTTGTCAAAATTCGAATCCGGACAAGCAATTATAAAAAATGATGATTTTTTAAACCGATATAAGATATCAGAAACATACCTTGGATTCACGGATGGCACATTAGCATCTTTGGCTCCATCGGTTTTTTTCCTGAGCGAAGAAAAAAGCTATCCTATATCAAATGCAGAAACTTTTGTCAAAAAGGGGTTCAATTGGGACGATGTTATTCAGATTAATTCGGAGGAACTCAGTATTTATAAAAAACAAAAACAATTCACTTATAACCAGCCACATCCGGATGGAACTTTATTTTTGGATAGGAAGACAAATACATATTTCATCATTAAGGATAAACAAAAGCGTCCCATAGAAAGTTTAGCTGTTGCCAAAACATATTCAAAACAGAAACCAGTAATAGTAGATTCCGAAGAAAGCGAAACTATTGTTTCATGCCAATTGAAAAAAGTATTTTTTCCAAAAAACACATACGAATGTGATGCTATGCTTAATTCTATGAATAATTTTATTGGTATTGATTTTCAGATTGATTTAAAATTTGCAAATAATGCAAAAATAAATAATGCCAGCATAACCTTCTTTACAGCAAAGAATTTTGATAATTTCATGGCTTTTCTCTCGGGAACAAAAACGAGTCTAATAATTAATTATACTAAATAGCCATAATGTATATTCCAAAATTACCAGTACTAAATAAGAATTACGTGCTTATAGTATATAAACTTCTACATGATGCTTTATTCCTTTTGCTTATGTTTTTTATTTTTATGTTAATAGCTGAAGGGGCATTGCCTGGAGTTGTTTCTTCTCATATAAGCTTTATACTCGTCATTCTTCCTATATTATTAATTTTTATATTTATAATTCTCATAGGAAAAAAGTTTGACCTGACTTATACCTCTCCTGCAATCAAAAAAAACAGGTTATTGCCTGTTCTAATTCTGCTAACTTTTCTATTATTAGGAAATTCCCTTTTGAAATTTGCCTTTTGGGAAAATATAATTATTGTAATTTCTACTTTATTTTTGTTTTTACTTTTATACCAAATAATTTTCGAGCCTAAAGATTAGGCTGAAATTAAAATATCGAGCGTTTCTTTGGCACATTTTCCCCACGAAAAGCTTTTTACATGTTCAGTCCCTTTTTGTATCAATTTATCTTCAAGTGATTTTTCTTGCATAACTTTATCTATACAATCAGCTAAATCCTTGCTATTTTCTGTTTGAAAATAAAGCACCGCATCTCCACCGACTTCAGTTAAACTTGAATTTTTAGCACAAATTACAGGAACACCAGAAGCCATAGATTCCAATATAGGTATCCCGAAACCTTCATAAAGTGACGGAAAAATAAATAATTTTGCATTCCGATAAATTGCGGATAATTTTTCGAATTCAAGATTTCCAGTGATAATTATGTCTTTTTTGAATCTGCTGTTATTTATTCTTTTAATTATATTATCGCTTTTCCAAGCAGGAGAACCAGCAATAACTAGCTTTAAATCAATATTGCCTTCTTTTATTTTTTCAAAAGCCTCAATAAGAACTCCAAGATTTTTTCTTGGCTGAATTGCGCCGACGTATAATAAATAAGATTTAGCTTTTAGACAATACTTTTTCAGTATTATTTCTGAGTTTTCTTGAGAAATATCCTTTTGGAATAATTCACTGTCAAATCCATGATAAACAACGGAAATTTTATCATTTTTAATTTCAGGATAAAATTTTAAAATATCATTTTTAGTCGAATGTGAAACAGCGATAATATGATCAGCATTTTTAATAGCCATATTACTTAATTTATTAAGCTTAAAAAGATCTTTATTAGTGAAATATTTCGGAAATATTTTAAAGGCTAAATCGTGAATAGTAACTATGACCTTTGTATTCTTATTTCGGAGTAAAGGTATATTATGTACTGGCATCCAAAGGATATCAGGTCTATCTATAAAAACTTCAAAAGCAAAACGAGTCTGCGTCCATAAAAATGGAAAAGGAATTTTTCTTATTGAATAATTATTAAAATCTGGAGGAGTTAGGTGATGATTGAAAAAATCTCTGTGATAAATAAAAAATTTATCGGTTTTATCAAGATTACCGAAATTTTTGAGCATATTAAAAAGATAAACTCTGGTGCCATCTATCCTGTTATGATCCAAATCTGCCGCATGAATTGCAATCTTCATAAATTTATTTTATTTCTAATTTCTTTAAAAATTCTTCTAGCTCTTTTCCTTGTATTTTTCTATAATGTCCTAAACCTAAATTGCCTAATTTGATATTCATTATTCTGATTCTTCTTAAATCAGTTATTCCCCACCCGAGATTATCGCACATCCTCCTGATTTGATGTTTCTTGCCTTCTGTCAGAATTATATTGAAAGTAAAATCATCTTTTTTATTGATAATGCACGGCTTGGTTTTAAAATCTTCCAGCTGAACTCCGACACTCATAATTTTCAAAAAGATATTTTTAATAGGCTTATTTACCTTAATTACATATTCTTTTTCATGATTTCTGTTTGGATTTAAAAGTTTATCAGTAATGCGTCCATCATTAGAAAGGATAATAAGACCATGAGAAATTTTATCTAGGCGTCCGATGGGAAAAATGTCCTCTGGAAATTTACCACCATCTTTTATCTTTTTACCGGTCTGATTGTCTTGATTGGTTAATTCTCCCTTAGGCTTATTATAAGCTAAATAAACATATTCTTTAACCTTTCTATAAACTTTTAAATCTACTTTGACTTTGTCATTTTCATAGACTTTATCACCTATCCTGGCTTTTTTGCCGTTTATTTCAACTATTCCTTTCGTAATAAATCCATCCGCTTCCCTGCGACTACAATAATTATGGAGTGCCAAATAGCGGTTAATGCGTATTGGATAGTCTATTTTATTTATTTGTTTTGTATTATTCATTTATAAAGCTTATCCTATTTTAAATGATTTAACAAGAAAATCTTGATTTTCTCAATATTTCTGATATACTTTATTTTGTTTGATACATGCATTTTTCAAGATATTTTCCGAGGTCGTCTAATGGTAGGACAACAGGTTCTGGTCCTGTTTATTGGAGTTCGAATCTCTACCTCGGAACAAAAGCAATAAAGTACTTTATAAAATTAAATTATGGAGGCAGGACTATGACGAATGATGAAGAAAAAAAATATGCTAAAATCCGTAGCCTCTGTGACATAATAGGAGGCTTAAATTCAACTGAGAAACAACGTCAAAGAGCATGGGAACAGCTCATGCCTATGGCAAGTAGCACTACGCTAAGCACCTTAATCGCAGCTAAATATTCTTGGCTAGAATTTACAGATGAATATAAAGAGAAAGCATGGCGAGAATTAAAAAAACGAAATATAGAAAACGATGAGATTAATTTGCATTATTTAGCGGTCAACGCTCCAGAACCATGGTGTGAAGAAGCCAGAGAATTAGAAGAAAAAACATAAGAAAAATATTATTAATAAACGAAAAATAAAATCCCCAAGCCATAATGGTAAAGGGATTTTTTAATTATATCGTTCTGAAATCTCTATACTTTCAAATATCTTTTAATCGCAATAAGTCCGCTGATGGTTCCGAGAGCTATGCCTGAAAAGATAAGTGAAATAAAGATAATAAAGAAATTATCTAAATAAAACGAGAAAATGTTCTCTCCAGAAATGCTGTTCTGGGTAATCGGCGCCAAAAATTTTGAAGTTATACCAAGAAAAATCATAACTAAAAATGCAGATGCTACTCCATAGAAAATACCTTCAAAAACAAAAGGCATACGAATATAAACATTTGAAGCTCCGACAAGACGCATAACTTCAAACTCACTTTTGTGTGCATACATAGTAAGTCTGATAGCATTAAATGTTATCATTATACCGATAAAAATAAAGACTAAACCGAGAGTAAAGCCGATTTTTTCTACAAGTTTAACAATTGAGTTAAGCCGCTGAACAGCTTCTTTATGTTCTTCAAAGTCGATATTACTTATACTATCTGCAAAACTAGACTTACTGATTGCTTGTGTAATTATACCGTACTGTTCAGGGTTTTTAGCTTTTATAACTAAAGAAGATAGCAATGGATTGTCTCCTATCAACTCAAGTGCACGCGAAATGGAATCACTATTGTTTGTGATTTTCTTGAAATTTTCTAATGCTTGTTCCTTAGTAACATAATCTATTGATTTTATTTCATCATATACAACCAGCTTATTTTTTATATCCAATATTGTATTTTCCTCAATATCTGAATTGAAATACACACTGACGCTTAAATCATCCTGTATGTTTTTTAAAATGATATTTGTAGTCACGCCTAAAATAAAAGTAACACTTATCACATATAGGGATATTGCCAAAACACTAACGGTTGCAAAACTTAGCCATCCGTTACGACGAAAATTATCAAGTCCTTCAAAAAATGTGCGTTTTAATTTTATTAATTTCATAATTCTGTCTTCTTTTTAATTTTTTGTTTTTAAATCTTATAAATCTAGCAAAAATCATAGAACTTGTTTCTTTTTTTCTTCGGTAATATTTTTTTCTTTTGAGTTATCCTCATATTTTCCTTTTTCATTATCTCTTACTAGTTTTCCCTTTTCTAATTCCAGCACACGACGATTTAGTTTATCTACAATACCCTTATTGTGTGAAGCTAATAAAACAGTAGTTCCCATGCTGTTTATTTTTAAAAGTAATTGTACGATTTCCCAAGTTGATGTAGGGTCAAGATTTCCTGTAGGCTCATCTGCAATTATAACCAAAGGTTTGCACACAAGCGCCCTGGCTATACAAACTTTTTGTTTTTCACCACCTGATATCTGATTTGGATATTTTTCCATTTTATCTCCCATACCGACAATATCTAAGATTTGAGGAACAAGTTCTTTAATTTCTTCTTCTGAGCTATCTGAAACTTCAAGAGCATAAGCAACATTTTCATAAACTGTTTTTTTAGGAAGCAGTTTAGAATCTTGGAAGACTGTGCCTATATTACGGCGATAAAATGGAAGAAGTTTCTTGTTTATTTCATCTAAAGGACGATCATTAAAATATACACGTCCTCCTGTTGGCTGTTCTTCTGCATATATCAACTTAAGCAAAGTTGATTTACCTGATCCGCTATGTCCAATAATAGAAACGAATTCTCCTTTTTTTATAAAAAGATTAACGTTCTCTAGGGCTACAAAATCACCTGGGTATATTTTAGAAACATTATCGAACCTGATCATTTTTATATTTTTTAATAATTTTGCTATGTTTTAATTATATACTATTTTTTCTGAGCCGCAAAGCGTAGATAGTCCTCTATTAATTCATGAAGATCACCGCTCAAGACTTTTTCCGCATCACTGGTTTCATATTTTGTACGATGGTCTTTAACCATTTTATAAGGATGCAGAACATAAGAACGGATCTGATTCCCCCATTCCGCACTTTTATATTCACCCCTGAGTTTTTGTTTTTCTTCCTGCTGTTTTTCTAAATATAATTTATGTATCCGGGCCTTTAAAACACGCATGGCTTGTTCCTTATTCTGCAGTTGAGATCGTTCGCTTTGGCACATTGAAACTGTTCCGGTTGGGATATGTGTAATCCGTACAGCACTGTCTGTAGTGTTCACATGCTGTCCGCCAGCCCCTGAAGATCTGTAAGTATCAATAATTAAGTCTTGTGGCTGAATCACTACTTCAGAAATTTCTTCAATAATCGGCAAAACCTCTACTAATGCAAATGATGTTTGGCGCAAATTATCAGCATTGAATGGGGAAAGCCTTACCAAACGATGCACACCTGCTTCGCCTTGCAGATATCCATAAGTATAAGCACCTGAAATTTCAATTGTTGCGCTTTTTATCCCAGCTTCTGTTCCTTTCGATTCTTCTACTATCTTGGTTTTGAACCCATTTTTTTCAGCCCATCTTAAATACATCCTGAGAATCATTTCTGCCCAATCTTGAGCATCTACCCCCCCAGCTCCACTACGGATAGCCAAAATGACATCATTTTGATCGTATTTTCCACTAAGTAATGATTTAAATTCCAGATCATCAAAATCTTTTTGTAATTTATCGACTTGTTTTTTAATTTCTTTTAATTCTTCGTCTGTGCCGGATTCAAACAGATTTACAAGTTCTAATAACTCTTTTGCTTTTTTTTCTATATTTTCAAAATTTTCCAATTCATTTTTCAAAAGCTCAAGCTCTTTAGAAATCTGGGCAGCTTTTTGCGTATCACTCCAAAAATACTTAGCAGACATTTTTTCCTCCAATTCTAATATTTTTTGTTTTTTTTGTTCAACGTCAAAGATAGTCCCGCAAAAGCGGGAGCTTAGATTTTATATTTTCAAGTTTTTCTAAAATTTCTTTCATAAATTTTATTCAAGTAGCAAAAGCGTAGACATCATAGCAACGCCAACACCCATAAACACTAATTGCCAGATTGAATGACTTATTTTCTCTCCATTATTCTTGTGCAATTCCGGAATCATATCCGCACTGGCTATATATATAAATCCTCCGGCAGCAACTGGCACTAAAGCATTTGCTATGATTTCTATATTTAAGCTTATTAATAAAGTCACTATTGCACCAACTATTGCAGAAATTGCCGATATAAAATTATAAAGCAGTGCCTTTTTTTTTGTAAAGCCGGCATATAAAAGAACTCCAAAATCTCCTATTTCCTGTGGTATTTCGTGCATAATTACTGCCAAAGTAGTAGCAATACCAACTGGAATACTAACCAAATAACTGACGGCTATGATTACTCCATCAATAAAATTGTGGATAGCATCTCCGAAAAAAATTACATAAGGCAATACTTTTTCATGTTTCTCACAGTGTTCATCGTGGCAGTGCCGCCAATGCAAAAATTTTTCCAATATGAAAAAGATTATAAAACCAACTAAAACCAAAAAAGATACATGTATGCCTTCTTTTTCCATAGCCTCAGGAATCAAATGCAAAAAAGCATCACCCAAAAGCGTGCCAGCAGCAAAGCTGACTAAAAAAATTAAAATCTCATGAAATTTTTTTGATTTCCAAGAAAAAACAAAAATACCTATGAGGGAAATAAGGCTTACAATCAAAACGCTTATTAAGGTATATATCCAGACTTGCATTTATTATAAATAAATTTATTTTATAAGATAATCCACCTATTAGAATCGAACCCCAGTAGCAGAAACTTCTTTTCGCTACGGGACAGGCTGATGACACTTTATTTATTATGAGCCGATGGCCGGGATTGAACCGGCGACCTATGCGTTACGAGTGCATTGCTCTACCAGCTGAGCTACATCGGCATAGCTCATATTTTAGCTTATCTGAGCCTTTTTTACAAGTGTTTTAAAATTTTCATTAACCGTCTTTTGAATATCTGCAATTACTGATTTATTTTTTGGAACAAATAGATGTTTAAAACGTCCTTGGGTTTTTAAAAATTCTTCGACTGGCTTTGGATTTTTAGGTGTGTAATTAATTACGTAATTTCCATTTTCTATTTCATAAAGTGGCCAGAAATTTGTTTCAGTGGCTAATTTTCCAATATTGACATACTGAGACGTTGGGAATTTCCAAAGATTCGTGCATGGCTGAAGCACTAACAAAAATGATGGTCCCGGAGTTTTTAAGGCTTTTTTGGCTTTCTTTTTTAGATCAGAAAGATATGCAACATTAGCCTGTGCCAAATAAGAAATATTATGCGCTTTCACAATTTCCATTAAATCTTTTCTTTGCTTTGATTTTCCGAAAGAATCACTGCCAGCTGGTTCCGTTTCCGTGTTAGCACCAAAAGGTGTTCCGCCAGATCTTTGTCCGCCCGTATTCATGTATCCTTCATTGTCATAACAAACATACAGAAAATCGTGTCCACGTTCCAACGCTCCAGAAAGAGCCTGGAGACCGATATCATATGTTCCCCCATCGCCACCAAAGGCAACAATTTTAGCAGGCTTTTTTAGTTTCTTGTTTTTCATTAATGCCTTTTGGGCAGCATCTATTCCAGATGCCGTTGCCGCTGCATTGCCAAAAGCGCTATGGATATAGGGAACTTTCCAGGAAGTATTCGGATATATAGTTGTAGTTACTTCCAAACATCCTGTTGCATTGGAAACAATCACAGGCTCATTTGTTGCACCAAGTACTGTCCGTACAATAGCCGGTATCCCGCATCCTGCGCAAGTCGCATGACCCGGAGCTAATTTTTTAGTTAAATCTTTATTCATGCTTTTTATTTCAGATATTTTATTTTATTGCTTATTTCCCCTTCTTCTAGATCCTTAAAAACTTTTTCAATATCTTTTTGTAATGTGTCACGCCCACCAAGACCATAAATATAGCTGGCAATTTCATTTTTGTGACTGCCGGCGTGATGCAAACTATTTACAATATCCTGATATAATGGCGGATAGGCTCCTATGGAAATAGCCCTGTCTAAAACAGCAATTTTTCTTACATGCGCTATTTCGCGTCCAATTTCCCTATATGGGAAAGGCCTGTATAGTTTAATATTCAAAAGTCCGACTTTTTTTTCTTTTTTGCGTAAACTATCTATAACATCCTTAGCGGTTCCTGCGGTTGCACCCATCATAACTATTACATAATCTGCATCCTCTAATTTATATGTTTCAAAAATCCCATGTTTTCTTCCGGATATATTCATATACTCTGCACACAATTTCTTATATTCCGTTTTTGCTTTTTCTATTGCTTCTTCCTGGTCCAGCTTGAAATCAAAATATGAGTTTTGCAGAGCCAAAGCTCCGAATGTCACGGGACTATTAAAATCAAGCAATGATTTTTCAGCTTTTCTGTCACCCAAAAAATTTTTTATTGATTTATCGTCACAAATTTCGAGCCTTTCTGTCGTATGCGAAGTATGGAAACCGTCCATAATCGACATTACAGGCAAATCAATTGATTCGGATAGCTTCAAAGCTATTATTGTATTGTCATAAGCCTCCTGCACATTTTCGGAGAAAATTTGGACCCAGCCAGCTTCGCGCACAGCCATGACATCACCATGCTCACCATGGATATTAAGCGGAGCACTTAGAGCGCGAGAACTAACGCACATTAAAATTGGAAGCCTTAGCCCACTGGCAATCGGCAACATTTCTGCCATATATAAAAGTCCCTGCGAACTGGTTGCTGTTATTGCTCTTGCACTCGCTGCTGAGGCTCCAATTGTGGCACTCATGGCACTATGTTCTGATTCAACCTGAACTATTTCTGTTTTGACTTTTCCATCAGCTTTCATTTTGGCATATGTTTCTATAATCGGAGTCTGTGGAGTAATAGGATAAACAGCCATTACGTCAGGATTAATTTGACGTAAAGCCTCAGCCATCGCTGCACCACCAGTCATTGCTTCAATTTTTTTATTATTTTTATCCATTTATTTTTTCATAATAATAGCTTTTACAGGGCAGACTGATGCGCAGACTCCACAGCCTTTGCAATAATCATAATCGATTTCTGCAACTTTCTTGTTTTTATTTTTTGATTTTTTATTCTTCAATTCAATAGCTGCTTCCGGGCAATATGAAACACAAATGCCACATCCAATACATTTTGATATATCAATTTCTGGCTTCATATAACGCCAATCTCCTGTTTTGGAAGAATTTTTAATACTATGCTTTATAATAGCTCCTTTTTCCATAATTTTGTTTATATTTCATCATAACCAACTTGCATGGCTTGTATTGTTTTTTCTGTAAGTTCTTTTCCGATTTTAGGAGTAAAAACTTTCCTGAAAATCTGCATAGCATTTTCTAGGGTTATAATTTCTGAAATTTTTATAAAATAACCCATGAGCACCATGTTGGGATTTGGATTGCTAGTAATTTTCAGTGCAATTCCTGTTGCATCTATAGTGCGGATTTTACCTTCAAAATTAGGAACTTTTTTACGGATTTCTTCAGGATTTTTTTTTGAGTTAACGACCAATATTTCATCTTTATCCAAGTTTTTCACAACATCCTGGCAATCTATGACTGTTTCATCTAAAACAACCACAACATCCGGATCAATAACTGGCTCCTGGGTCCTGATTTCTTTTTCTGAAATTCTTAAAAACATTCTAGTTGGGGCACCTGATCTTTCCGGACCAAAAAATGGGAACGCTTTGACATATTTTCCTTCCAAAATAGCCGAATGCGCAATAAGCTCAGAAGCTGTTTTAGCTCCCTGCCCTCCACGTGCAAAAAAAATGACTTCAAATGTATCCTTATTGAATTTCATATTTATAAGAATATCATATTTTTAAACAAAAAAACAGGGGGTAGCCCCTGTTTTTAATTTATTTTTAAATCTATCTATTTACTCAGCTGCTCATCAACAATTTTCTTGATATCATCATAACTTGCCAACGAAGTTTCAATATCAGTTCCTAAGAAAATAGATGGGGTTTCATTGATTCCAAAGCTTTGACCATCATTGGATGACTGGACTAATTTTTCTTGATATTTTTTATCGTTTAGACATTGGTTAAAATCACTTGTATTTAGACCCAGTTGTGATGCAAATGATTTCATTATTACAGTCGCATCTTTAAGTTTACTCCAGCTCGCCTGTGATGAATAAAGCTTTTCAGCATAAACCATAAATTTTCCCTGTTCATTAGCACATTCAACAGCTAAGGCAGCACTCAGTGATTGTGTAGATGTTGGCATAAAATAATTCTTAAAAGAAAATTGAATTTTATCCCCATAATCTTTTATCAATTTAGAAACAACATCTTTAAAGAATTTAGCATCAATTGGATTTGCAAAATCAGAAAATTCAATAATTTTTACTTTAGCATCATTTGGACCAATTTTTATATCATTTTCATTGATTGCAGGAGCAATAAGATATTTTCCTATCGGAAATCCAGCTTCTGCGCTTTTGATTGCATATGAATCCTCTTTTTTATCGAAAAATGCCTGCGCCTGAGAAAATAAACTTGTTTGTTCAATTTCTTTTGAAAAAATAAAAGCTGGAATTGTTTTTATTGAGAATTGATTAACGAGTTTCTTCCCCTGCTCAGAAGCAACATCAATTTTTTTAGTAAGTATAGTTGGAATAACTTGCTTAAGCGCCACGAGAATTTCATCGGGCTTGCATGCATCACCGCAGGTATCATCATTGAGAACCTGAACTGTTATAACTGGCTCATTGTACGCAACCCATGACTTTCCGTTTGAAGAAAAAACATCAGTATTGTCCAGTGCACGTTGAGAAAATCCGCCTCCACGTAACAGCTGGACTACATCGACAAACAAACTTCCAACAAACAAACCGCCCAACAATATCAAAGCTGAAATAAGATTTTTAATTTTCTTTTCTTTAGACTGCAATAAATCATCTTCCTCTTCTGGCTTTTCTGCCAAAGTTAATGACTCTATCCTTTCTTGCTCTTCTTTTTCAGATAATGATTTTGAGTCCTTTTTTTCTTCTTCCATAATTATGTGTATTTATTAATTATTTATTGTTGCAATTGCTCACTTTCTGCCTGATTATCAATTTGTTCCTGCTGAGTCTGTTGGGCCGCCTGAATTGCTTCCGCCTGTTGCTGTTCTAAATTTCTTTTCATTGATTCTATATCATATGAACTTTTACCTGATGCAATTTTGTAATCACTAAAACCTATCGTTATCTTTTTTACTGCTTCAGTTTTTATAGTAATTCCTATTAAAATTCCAAGGATGAAAAAAAGCAACATCTCAAAAATAGCTCCGCGTTTCAATTTTTTGCCTGAATCTTCGTAAATTATGGATGATTCTGATTTAGACTCATTCACTTCAATATCTTCTATTTCCTTTTTCATATTTATTTTTTAGCATTAATATTTGATTTAAAACTAACATATAGAAAAAAAACCCACAACTTGCGGGTTTTTCTAAATATTGCATAATTTTATTCTTTACGCAAAGCATCCATGGGTGATAACTTTGATGCCTTCCAAGCCGGGTAATAACCAAAGATTATGCCTGTTGCCATTGAAAAGCCTACTCCAAGTAAAATAGAGTTGAGCGTCAATGAAAGTTGCAAAGAAAAACCAAGTAGAGAAAAAATGTATGAAAAAGCAAGATTTATCAAAAAACCAAGAATTATTCCAACAATACCGCCAAGAGATGTAAGGATAATAGCTTCAAAGAGAAATTGCCTAAGAATATCTTTCGATTTTGCGCCGACTGCTTTGCGCAGCCCTATTTCAAAAGTCCTTTCAACTACCGCAACATACATAATATTCATGATTCCAACCCCGCCGACTATAAGAGAGATTGAGGTAAGCGCTAAAAGCAAAATCGTAATAACATTAAAAACGTCGTCAATAATTTTCTTTGCTTCCTGCATCGTCATGACTGAAAAATCTTCCTGCTCCGGCTTTGGAGTTCTATGTAATCTTTTTAAAAGATCTGTAATATCAGAAGCAGTCACATCGATTTTACTGACGTCCTTTACTTTCACCGTTATATATCTCACATAATCAATTCCGAGAATTTTCTTTTCAAGAGTCTGTACTGGAATATAGATTAATTCGTCATAATTAAAGAATGTTACTGTTCCTCTTTTTCCTAAAACACCAATCACCTTAAAATTTAGGCCTTTTATTTTTACATCTTTTCCAATAGGACTTTCATTTTTAAAGAGCGCCTCTTTTATATCCTGTCCTATCACAATAACCTGCGCCAAACTATTGTCTTCACTTTCAGTATAAAACATGCCTTCGGAAACCTTTGCTCCAGCATCAATTAAGGGATAGTTTGCGCCACTGCCAAAAAGCATTGATCTTTTATTTTCACCTTTGTAAGAAACTATTTCTTGTCCCATTGTTCCAGCGGCATAACTATCTACGTTGGGAAGTTTTTTTATTTCTTCTCCATCTGAAGTTTTTAGTGTCGTAATTTGAACTCCCATAGCCTGACCCATAGCGTTTTCAGAAGATGTCGCTGATGTTGATGGAACTTTTGTTTCAATCTGGATTATATCATTGCCATAGCTATCAAATTGTCCCATTATGTATTTTTTTACGCCTTCACCACTGGAATTAACCACAATAACCGACATAATTCCGATCACCACTCCAATTAACGTTAAAACAGTTCGGCCCTTATTATTCCGGAGATTTCGCAAGGCAAGTTTTATTGATAATATAAATCGTTTAAACATATTATTCGTATCTTAATGCTTCCATAGGCGAAATTTGCGAAGCTTTGCGGGCAGGATAAATACCAAAAATGATTCCGATCAAAACCGAAATGAATGTTCCTACAATTATCGAGCTTAGCGATATTATGAATTGCCAAGAATAACCCAGAGCATTAATTACAAGTGAAGCTAAAAATGAGATCAGAATTCCAATTATTATGCCTATTGTTCCTCCAACAAGTGTAATAAAAACCGATTCAGACAAAAATTGCGTTATTATATGCCTGGTTCTCGCACCGACTGCTTTTCGAAGTCCGACTTCGCGAATTCTTTGATTTACTGAAATAAGCATAATATTCATAATCCCAATCCCCCCAACCAGCAGTGAAATTCCAGCAATACCAGCCAGAAAATATTTCAAAACATTAGTAATTTTGTTTATCATTTCCAGAGCTTGCGCTGTGTTCCTTACAGAGAAATCGTCATCCGTAGGATTTTTGATATTATGCTTCATTCTGATTGTATATTTCACATCAGCAACTGCCCGATCCATATTCTCAAAAGAATCTATTTTTACGCGGGCAAAATTTAGATAATTTATTCCCAGTATTATTTTCTGCGCTGTCTGCAGGGGAACATAAATCATTTCATCAACATTGGAAAATCCGGAAGATCCTTTTTTCTCAAAAATTCCAATCACGGTAAAATTCGTACCCTTCAAAGAAAAAACTTTTCCAATTGGATCTTCATTTTCAAAAAGATCTTCGGATTTTTTGGATCCGATAACCGCCACTCGAGCCAGTCCATTATCCTCTTCATTAGTAAAAAATCTTCCGGCTTGCAATTTATTATTCTCAACATCAATAAACCCGGCAGAAACTCCTTGAAAATTGCTCTGAGTAGAATTGCTTTTATATTCAGCTGTTGCAACTCCGCTAACATATCCAGAAATTGCAATTACATTAGGAACATTTTTTTTGAGCATTATTGCTTCAAGATCTGAGGTTTTGAGCGTTGTTGTCACTATGCCAAGCGCAGATGCCGGCGGACCTTTTTCATCAGAAGCTCCGGGAAGTATGCCGACCAGATTTGTCCCCATTCCATTAACCTGATCAACAATAAGCTGTTGGGCACTGGCACCTATAGCCATGACAATAATTACCGATGCAATTCCGATAATTATTCCAAGAATTGTTAAAAACGAGCGGAATTTCGCCGCCATAAGGTTTTTATATGAAATTTTTATAGGCGCAGAAAATTTCATATTATTTCAATAATGCTCCTTCTCCATCTGCAATTAATCTGTCTTTTACCGGATCATCAGCTATAATCTGGCCATCTTTTACATAGATAATGCGTTTGGCGTGTTTGGCAGTATAAGTTTCGTGGGTAACTAAAATAATAGTATGCCCGGAATTATTTAAATCCTGCAAAATTTTCATAACCGCTATTCCTGATTTTGAATCCAAATTTCCAGTCGGCTCATCGGCAAAAATAATTTCCGGATCATTAACTAAAGCCCTGGCAATGGCAACACGTTGTTTTTCTCCACCAGAAAGTTGATTGGATAAATATTTTATCCTATGTTCCATGCCCACAGATTTAAGGGCTTTTTCTACTTTTCCTCTGTTATGTGTTTCAATATGCTCTTCATCATAAAGAAGCGGCAGTTCAGTATTTTCATAGACTGTCGTCCTCGGCAAAAGATTAAAAGATTGAAATACAAATCCGATTTTTTTATTGCGCAATTTCGCTAATTCATCGTCTGTATAATCATTGATATTTTTACCTTCAAAAAGATAAGTTCCGTCAGTTGCGCGATCAAGCATCCCGAGAATCTGCATCAATGTAGATTTCCCTGATCCTGAAGGACCCATAATGGAAACGAATTCGCCTTTTTCAATGCTAAAAGTCATCCCACACATAGCTTTGGTTTTCACGCCTTCGTTTTCGTATGTTTTGCAAAGGTTTTCAACTTTGATTAGGGATGTTGACATTTTGATTATTTTGTAGCACAATTAAGCATTAGCATAAATACTTTAAAAAAATAATTTAACGGCTCAATGAAGCCAGAGGAGGATAGAAATTATGAAAGCTATGCTATTCGGAAAGTTAAGACCCGGAGATAAATTTATTTTATCAGAAGATTCAAATGTATTTCTTACAAAATTATATATCTCTGAAAAAAAATCTTCAAAAGGGAAAGAGCAACCATTCACAGCTAAATTTATAAGAAGCGGATCGCCTGCTAGGATTCCTGAAGATGAAGAAGTTTTTAAGATATAATAAATCTTACAAATTAACAGCAATGAAGCCCCGATATTAAAAATATTGCGGGCTTTTATTTTGTCGTCACAAATGTCACGACTTTTTCTCCACCTTTAAGTCCTGAGGTTATCTCCACTATCCCTTCATCACCTTCTAAACCTGTTTCGACAAAAACTTTTTTGGTCGTATTGTCAATTTCTTGCAAAACATCTACATATTTTTTATTTCCTTCTGTCTTGATAGCACGCTGTGGAACCATAAGCACGTTATCTTTTTGGTTTGTATGCACATCAATATTGGCGCTCATGCCAGCCTTAAGACGCGAATCGAGATTATCCAATTTAAGTTTTATCCTGTAATAAACAACATCTTGAATAACTGTTGAAGCTGGATCAATTTGGCTAATTGTAGCATTGAAAATTTCTTCTGAAGAGAAAGCGTCAAATGTGACTTCGGCCTTCTGCCCAATTTGGATTTTGATTATATCAGATTCGGGGACATTAGCCTGTATTAGCAAGTCTTCTTTTTGAGCTATAGTTATAACCGGACTATTAAGACTTAAAACTACAGTTTCTCCCGGATCAGCTGTTCTTCTGATTACGATTCCGTCAATTGGAGAAATCATTCTGACATCCCTAAGCTGATCTCTGATAGCATTGACGCCTTCCTGAGCTTGAGTTACTTGCGCCTTTTGGGCTCTCTTCTGCTCAGAAGAATAGGCATCATCATTTTCATCATCCTTATCTCTAATATCATCCAAAATTTCTTCCTGATATTTAACTTGCGCTTCTGCCTGGCGAAGCTGCGAAAGTAAACTGCCTGTATCAATAATTGCTAAAATCTGACCTTTTTTAACAGTATCGCCAACATCTACACTTATGCTTTTTAAAATACCAGTGGTCTTGAAAGTTAGGTCAATTTGTTCATTCGGATTTACCTTGCCTGTCACAGAAACTGTCTGTGACAATGTCCCTTTTTCAACATCGGCTGTGGTATAGGTTGTTTTAGGCTGGCGGCTTTTGATATACAAAAAAACACTGCCAACAATTGCAGCTATAATAATAATCCAAACTACCCATTTACGTGCCTTAGCCATAAGATTTTTTGTTTTTTATATTTATAATAAAGTGTTCTGCCTACTTTGAGCGTCTAGTGCTTCATTTACCAATGCATCGGCAATTTTGTTTTTCTCCCTGTAAATATGGTTAAAATTCACACTTTTAAAATCTAATATTAGATTCCAAACTTCCAGAAACAATTCCTGAATATTTTTTTCTTTAACTTTATATTCATGTTTCAACTGCTTAGTAACAAATTCACTATCCAGATAGCATTCAACTAAATAATCCTTGGCCTTATTCTTGCCGATCAGTTGCTTGATTTTTTTCAAACCAAAAATTACCGCTTCATATTCGGCTTCATTGTTGGTTTTTTCCCCAATATAATGCCCGTATTGCTTATGCAGGGTTTCAATGTAAACGCCGATGGCCGCTGGTCCGGGGTTATTTCTTGATCCGCCGTCGGTATACATTACTATCTTCTGTTCCATAATAAAAATCGCATATTAGAAATTCCTTCCTAAATGTTAACATTTTATGGATAAATTCGCAATTAGCTTCTAGACTTAATTTATATCAATCTGGCGGTCAGATATCCTATCCCCATGGGGCTTTCATAGCTCAAAAGCTTTATTTTATATTCTTTGCCGTGCAAAGCTCCGAAAAGTATCATAAAAGATCTTATTCCGCATTCAGCTACTTCGGACACAAGCGGATTTTTTAAGTCCATAATACCTTTAATGTTATTTTCTTTCAGATAACGAAGCATTAACCGATCAAATTCTTTGGCTTTTGGCGAAAAACCAACAGGAGATTTTGGTGAAAGTTTGTGCGATAAATCGCCACTGGCAATAATGGCAACGCGCTTCTCAGTATTCTCATCTATTATTTTCTGCAATATCTGCCCGTAACGATAATGAAAATCATAGTCCATAAAAGAGAAGGATAAATGAACGATTTTAGGTTTTATTTTTTTCAAAAGATGGTAAAGCGGAATCAAAGCGCCATAATCCAGTGGATTTTTCCTAAGTTCCGCAGGAAACTCTCTTATAAAGCAAGCCGAGAAAAGCTCGTCAGCAATTTGCAAGTCATTGTTAAAAGTGAATGATTTTTTAATTCCAAACTGCTCAAAATCGCCAGCTAATTTTCTGGCATAATTTATAACAAAGAAATATTGTTCCAGATGAGCATGCGGGGAAATTATAACAACAACATCAGGATCCGCTTTTTCCAATCCTGTCCTTAGTTGATCAAAAGCCTGGAGAGTTTTCTTTATAGTCCTTGAATTTCCTTTTTTTCCTATACCAGGCACACTCTCCGGCGGATGAGGCATTATAGCTGCGAATACTATCATACAATTAATCTTAATAATAAAATACGTAGTATAATACAAGTTAATGCCTTTTTTCTTTTATTTTAACCTCTTATTTTTTGCGCTAATTCAGTTAATTGTTTATCATCGGCACGTTTATAATCATGTGAAGAAATGTAACCTTCATATTTTTCAAAATATTTATCCACGTTAGAATGGACAGGTTCCCATTTTTCAATCTTTGTTCCATGCATGGGAAAAAGTTTGGCATGTAAATGGTCAACTCCGAAACCTTCAAAAATCATTCCCGTCCTGCCTACATCTTCAAGTTTTTCATCCAGAATTTTTCCAACTTTTTTAGCAGCTATGACTAATTCCTTTAAAACATCTTCCGGTGCATCAAAAGCATAACTTGAATAATGTTCTTTTGGTATAACAACAGTGAAACCTTCCGTGTTCGGAAAAATTGTAAGAAAAGCTATATGCCTTTCATCTTCCCAGATTTTATGACTGGGTATTTCGTCTTTAATAATTTTGCAAAAAACACAGTCTTTCATAGATTTTTTCTTTTAATTTTTATAAAATATTTTAAACTAATTTAACACTCTTAAAAGTAAATATTATTAAAAGAGATTGGATTTATATTTAAATTCAACCTCTTTTTATGTATTTTTGCAAGGGTATTAAAGAATAAAAACTGCTGCCGCAATTACAGTTGTGTATTCTTCTTTTTTATTTCCTTGCGCCGTTTGCGCAATTGACCGGCTCTTGAAAATCTTACCAGAAGCCTTATACACCTCCTCTCTTTCGCTCCAAGCCTGTTCTGGATCAAATTCTATCCCCAAGGTACTTGCGAGCATTGTTGCAGCTAAGTCTTCAGCAATATCAGAAATTTCTTTCTCATTTTTGCCGAAGCAATGATGCTCTGACAAATATCCATACATTTTTTTCTTATCTGCTGGAATAGCCAGCCCTACAGCCGAACCTACTAAGCGGCTTGTTTCACTAGTAGCATTTCTTGCCATAACGCAATAGGTTATTTGTCCAGGCCTCAGCAATTTCAAACCTTCTTTTTTTGTTATGATTTTGCAAGAAGGAGGTAAAATGCTCGACACTTGGACTAAATTGCATTTCTCAATGCCAGCCTTTCTAAGCGCCAGTTCAAAAGAAGAGAGCTCATGCTTATGCTCTCCCACCCCTCTGGTAAAAAAAACTTTCTTAGGAACCACTTTGTCACCTCCCAATTTTTTAATTTTTTATTTTAAAACTAGTTAATTATAACAAGAAATGCAGATTTGCAAATAAAAAAGCAGATGAGTTATCCACTTTTTCTAAAAATAAATTTTTCAGCTGTTTATTATAAGTTTTTTTGGAAATAATCCTGCAGTTCTGAAATTTTAATCCTTTCCTGTTTCATAGTGTCGCGATCGCGGACTGTCACTGCCTCATCTTCCAGTGATTCAAAATCAACAGTCACACAATACGGAGTTCCGATTTCATCCTGCCTTCTATACCTCTTTCCCACATTTCCATTATCATCAAATTCGCACATGAATTCTTTTCTTAATTCATTATAAATATTTTTGGCTTTCTCAACTAATTCAGGTTTATTCTTCATTAGCGGGAAAATTGCAATTTTGATCGGAGCAAGCCTCTTGTCTAATTTCAAAACAACTCTCTGCTCACCATTAACTTCTTCCTCCGTGTAAGCCTTATCTACAAACATCAAAAAAATTCTGTTAAGCCCTGCTGACGTCTCCATAATGTGAGGAATATATTTTTCTTTTGTTTTTTCATCAAGATAACTCAGATCAACTCCTGAAAATTTTGAATGCTGAGAAAGATCCCAATTACCACGAGCATGAATTCCTTCAACTTCCTTGAAACCTCCAAGTGACTTGAAATTATACTCAATGTCATATGCTTCTGATGCATAGTGTGCTAATTTTTCATGTTTATGCCATTTAATATCTTCCTTTTTCATTCCGTATTCTAAATACCAATCCCAACGCAATTTTTTCCACATTTCATATTTTTCTTTCATATCATTTGGGTGCAGAAAATATTGCATTTCCATCTGCTCAAATTCACGAGTGCGGAAAATGAACTGGCGAGCAACAATTTCATTCCTGAAGGCTTTGCCAATTTGCGCTATTCCAAAAGGAATCTTAGCACGTGTTGAATCCAAAATATTTTTATAATTCAAGTATATTCCTCCACAAGTTTCCGGTCTGAGATAAACTACATTTTCTTCACTAAGAGCTTCCGTCGGCGAGCCTAAATTTGATTTCACCATCAATGAAAACCTTTTAGCTTCAGTAATTTCAGTTGAGCTGCAATTTTGGCATTTTAATTTTTTCTGCTCTCTGAGTTTATTAAGTTCTGCATTAATAAATTCCAAAGATTCTTTGTCAGCATTTATTCCGAAGCTTTCCAAAATCTGATCGGCACGCATGCGGTTTTTGCATTTCTTACAGTCGATTTGTGGATCATCAAAACTGTCCACATGCCCTGAAGCTTTCCAGGTCATCGGGTGCATAAATATGGCGCTATCCAATCCTACGACATCATCCTGAAGCTGAACCATATGCTTCCACCAAGCATCGCGAATATTATTTTTGAGAAGTGTTCCATAATGGCCATAATCATATACTGCCGCAAAACCACCATAAATTTCAGAAGATGGAAATACAAATCCCCTTCTTTTACAAAGTGAAACTATTTTATCCATTGAATTATCCGACATATTTATATTATCTTAGCTTTATTTATAATGTATTTATACTATTTTTTCTGATAAAAAACAAGCTGAGATTATGTTTCTTATTTTAACAATTCATACATAGCTATCCCGGCTGCCACGGAAACATTAAGAGACTCTTTTTTCCCACGCATAGGAATGGAAACCACAGCATCACATTTTTTCAGAACCGATTTTGGTATACCTTCCACCTCGTTGCCCAGAATAAGTGTCGCCGGGAAAAACAGTTTAATTTTTTTTATATCTTGACTATTTTTAGTTCTTTCCAAAGCAACGATTTTTATTTTTTTCTTTTTCAATTCTTCCATGAGATTCTTCAGATTTTCATATTTTTTCCAAGCAATAGTTTTTTCTGCACCCAAAGCTGTTTTTTCGATCATTTTATCCGCTTGTGTTTTATGCAATTTATTTTTATCCGGCGGACAAGGTGTATAGCCAGTCAAATAAATCTGGCTGACCCCTGCCCCATCAGCAGTACGAAAAATAGCGCCTACATTATAAGCACTGCGTATGTCATGCAATATCAGAAAGAGTTTTTTCCGCATATTTATTTCTTTGCAGATAAAATTTTATTAATGGCATCCTCATCTTTGCACTTATAGGCATTATCCGGAGAATAAAACCTTTTTTTTGGTCCATAGCAACCACCATTAGTTTTATCTAACACACCAAAAAATGGCATTAAAAAACCCATATTTTGTGAATTAAACTTATTATATAAATTTTGCAAAGTTTCGGCTCTTTTTTCCTTGGTCATTCTGGCAAAAATATCCAAATCATCCGAAATTATTCCAGACCAATCAAGATGCAATAAAACATTTTTAGCTTTACTGGCAAAATTTTCATGCCACAAAAGCGCCCAGCAACTCCCTCTTCTAGAAAGACATGGACCGTCTTCAATATTGCCGTCAGAATCAATTCCTACGCCACCCTCGATATAATCGAAGAGTTTAAGATAATTAGGATCAGTTATGCTTCCAGTTTGTGCTCCGATAACAACATTAACCCCCTTTTTCTTAGCATAATCACGAATATCTTTTATTATTTTAGGGGCATAATCCTTGTCTCCACTTTCCTGCATATATATCTGTCCGAAAGTAAAGCTTTGCACGCCCAGATCTATAGCTTTATGTGTTATATATTCAATATAATCACGATATTCTTTACTGGCAAAATTAGGCTTGCAGGTATGTTCACCCCAGGTATTTTCACTACCATCCCTGCACATCGCTTTAAAATCAAATTCCCTGCCTATTTCATTTTTAAAATATTCATCACGATAATCAATAGCTTCTGCAATAAACATTCCGTAAACCACATCCTTTTTTGTAATCTGGCTCATAACATAATCAACAGTAGTAAAATCCGGTGGCGTCAGCCAGGTTTCAATAGCTCTGTGCAGATAATAACAATTGGAACGGTTTATAAGTTCAATAAATTTTTCGTTCTCAGGATTATATTCCGAAAGAAGCCCATCCGCCACACATCCTTGTTTTTTCAGACGTTCCATATCTACCGGCTTGGGCTTTGGACGATGGATAACTATAGGATTTTCGATTATTTTAGATTTTCTGGCTGTTTCTTCTTCAGCAGCTTTTTCTTCCGCAACAATTCTAGCCGCCGCTTCTTCCGCTTCTTTTTTTATTTTATTTTCACGCACAAAGAAAAAAATAACGGCTGTAAAAACAACAACCACTAGTAAAGATGACAAAAATATTTTTTTCATCCCGTCAGACATATTTTTTATTTATATGCTTTGGATTTATTGAGAATTATGTCCTTTATGATAAACACGCTTTTGCCTGAAACTTTCATCTTTGGTTTTTTCTTTTTATCCCTTTTTTCCGCTTTTATTTTTGATTTTTTCATAAAAATCTATATATATTAATTATACAATTTTCAACTGAATTTTCTCACAATTAAATATAAAATGCAAAATAAAAAAGCACACCTTATAAAAACCAAGGCATGCTTATCTTTTTTAAAATAATAATATTTTTTCCAAAAATTTTAAAGCCCGGCTTTCGTGTCAGACATCTCTGTTTCACTGAAATCAGTAGAACTCATCGAACCAATTTGATTATCTAACTGCTCTAATTCATAGTCAAAATCAACAGGAAGCTGAGATATTGAAACGGGTTTTTCTGTTTCTGCCTGCACATTTTGGTTTGTTGTTGGCGCCTCCGGCAAAGATTTTGAAGTATTGTTTTCGGACTGTGTTATTTTCTCTTCTGTCACAACATTCTGAACTTTAGCATTTTTTTCTCCCATAAAATAAGAAACTATTGCAATCAAAATCACAACTATAGTGACTAGTATGCTGATAACAACAAATGGCCATTTTTGCTTTGATGTTTTAGGAAAATTTTGATTTATTGGTCTTATGTCCATAAAATTTTATTTTTCAATTAATTAATTTGATTGCTTTTGATTCTTTATTTCCAGTATATCCTGCTTGATGACATTTTTTATATAATTGCGAATTTCGTCATCGCCACTTTTGATATTTTTTAAAAGCGTCCTGGCCTCTACTAATTTTACTTTTACTTCAGAATTAGTATGATCACAGGCATAATTTTTTATTTCATTCAACTTATTCAAAAAAGCCGTATAATCACTTTTGAGCTTGCTGATTTTATTGTTAAGTGTTGAAACATCAGATTTAATATCAGTTAAATCATATCCAAGAGCTTCTAATTTAGTTATCATTTTATCTAAACGCGACTTTATGTTTTCATAGGCAGGTATATGAAAATTTCTTCTTTCTTCGAATGTATTGATTCTATTTTCTATTGCTTTAGTGATTTTATCACATCTGGCCTGTGTAAGCGTGGAGTTCGAAATCTGACTACCTAAATTTTGAGAAATTCCTAGTGGATTTAAAGTAACTGCATGCGCTATTGAAAACGACGCTAAACCAGCAAAAAAAATGACCGCTAATAATATCTTTTTCATAAGCTTATTTTTAAATAAATTATACATTTTCATTATACAATATAAATAATAAATTGGCTATAAATGATTTTTTCGTAAATAAAAAAACACTTCACTGAGCGTTTTTTGGCACGGGATAGAGGAATCGAACCTCTGCCAACGGTTTTGGAGACCGCCGTACTACCACTATACGAATCCCGCATTGTCACTTTTACATGACAGGTTATTTCATTTCCTTGTGCAGTGTATGTTTTTTACAAAATTTACAATACTTATTCATTTCTAACTTCTCTTTGATCTTCTTCTTGTTGCGTGAAGTATAATATGTAATTCTTTTGCATTCGCTGCATTTCATCTTTACCAAATTTTCCTTAGTTTTTGTTGCCATAAAATTTTTATATATATAAAAAAAATTAAAAAATTATAAATTTCTGAGCCCAGAGGGAGAATCGAACTCCCGACATCATCCTTACCATGGATGCGTTCCGCCACTGAACTATCTGGGCGTCCATGGCTTTTTATTTTTCATTTTGATGGTGGGCAGTGAGGGATTCGAACCCCCGAAGGTACAAGACCGGCTGATTTACAGTCAGCTGCGATTGACCACTCCGCCAACTACCCTTTTTATATAAAGATTTTTCTATCTTTATGAGCCGACTAAGGGATTCGAACCCATAACCTACTGTTTACAAAACAGTTGCTCTACCATTGAGCTAAGTCGGCAATTATTACATTATTATCATTTTTTCAATCTTACGGATTCTAATTTTTGCTTTATAATGAGACGGGCTCAGCATCAGAACTTGTTTGAAACATTCATGCGAATCGCGAAAATTCTTACTTTCCAAATAATAATCACCCAATCTTTCATATGCTTCAATATCACGAGGATTTATTGCAATCCTTTTTATAAGAGCTTCTTCTAATTTGCTTTTCTCCTTATTTTCCATCTGCGGATTAGTTACAGCTTCACGAATTAAGGGACGAATAGGCTTCTCGTCTTGAATATTTTTGGGAAGTTTTTCTTGAATAATATTCTCCTTACTTTTGTCATTTTCTTTTATATCTTGTGATTTTTCTGTTTCCTGCTGTTCAATAATTTTGCGTTGCCTTTTCTCGTGTATGGAATGAAACCAGCTGTTACTTATATTATGGAATTTTAACGATAATAACTTGAATTTATGCATAAGTCTTTCTAAAATTTTCAGCATAAATTGTCCAACTGCAGAAATAACCATAGAAATTTTTCTCTTTGGTTTTTTTTCTCCTTCCTCTTTGGAATTTTCTTGAGCTGGAATCTGTTGGGCTTTACGGGAAAAAAATATTACAAGCACTGAAAGACTTATAATAATTACAATTGGTGGTATTATATAATTCAACATATTAATTAAAAATTAAGATTCAATTTATTCATTCAAAAATATTTCTCACTTTAATCCATCCTTTTTAACAACTGAAATTCCACCATCTTCCATTTTTATCTTAATATCTCCTGTTAGTACATTAAATTCCATAACTTCACCTTTGCCCTCTTTAACTGATATTTTGCTATGTATCTCAGGAAAACCTTCAAGCATTTGTTGGTATTGAGCAGCTTCATAAGAAAGACAGCACATTAATCTTCCACAAACTCCCGATATTCTTTCACTTCCACGATGGGCTACCTGTTGAATTCTGGCCATATCTATTGATATGCTTGGTAAATTACCGGAAAATCTTAAGCAACATAAATCACGTCCGCAAACTCCGCATCCGCCTAATTTTCTAGCTTCATCCCTTGATCCAACTTGATGTAAGCGTACACTGCGATGGAATATTTTAGAGAGATTTTTAACCAATTCACGAAAATCTATCCTTTCATCAGCTGTAAAAAGTACAATTGCGTTGCTTCCATCTAAACTTATATGAACGTCTACTAGCTTCATATTCAGACCCAGACGTTTTATTTCACTCTTGCTTAAATTTGCAATTTCATCTTTCTTTTCCTTATTTTTTGCGTATGTGCTAAGATCCCGTTCTGTTGCTTTTCTTAATATTGTTGTTCTTTTTTCTTCTAAAATATTACCTTCTTCTGGTTCAATGAGACCGATTTCATTACATGATTCCTCTTTAACTACTACCAAATCTCCGTCTTGTAGCTCTAAATCGCTATTGCATTGGCGGGCAGGTTCCCAACTATACACACGAACTGAATATGTATACATAACTTTTCAATCTTATATTGGCCTCGAAACTTTATTAAAAAGATTACAATTCAAAACGGATTATTTCTCCAACCTGTATATTCTCTCCTATCTTCCCTACTTTTTCAATAATCAATTCTCCTATCGTAATATCGGGATTTTTGACGAAAGACTGTGTCAAAAGAGCTGATTCTTCACGAAATTTTTTCTCCTTGCCTACCATTATTTTTTCAATCATTTCAGGGTTTTTGCCTTCCGTTATTAATTGGGCTTTCCATATTTCTTTTTCCTTATTTATGATTTCATCAGAAACATCTTCTGGTTTAATAAATTTCGGATTCATAGCAGTAACATGCATTGCAATATCTTTGGCCAGCTGTTTAAATTCTTCATTACGGGCAACAAAATCTGTTTCACAAAGAAGCTTTACTAATGAAGCTACACGATTATTTGAATGAACATAAGACGCAACAACACCTTCTTTAGCCTCCCTGCTAGCTTTTTTAGCAGCTTTACTTTCTCCTGATTTGCGAAGCAGTTCTATAACCTTTTCCTCATCCATACCAACCTCATCAATAGCTTTTTTTATTGCAACCACGCCTGCTCCAGTACGCTCTCTGATTTTTTTGATAAGATCCAACATATTTTTGTTTCATTTCTAATTCTTAATTCTTATTTTTAAGCTTCCAATATTGCTTTATATGCATAAGCAAGAATCAGGCGCAGTGATGATATAGCATCATCATTTGCAGGAATGGGATAATCTATGTTTTCTGGGTTTACGTTTGTATCCGCAATAGCAATAACAGGAATTCCCATCTTTTTAGCTTCAGCAATCGCTAAACTATCTTCCTTAACGCTTGCCGCAAATATAGCCCCGGGAAGTTCAGACATGTTTTTTATTCCACCCATTCTTTTTTCCATTTTTTCTAGTTCTTCAATTTTTTTCATCTGTTCGAATTTTGTATATTTCTTGAACTCTCCCTTGGCAAGCATAGCTTCATTGTCAACTAAATATCTTGCTCTTGTGCGGATAACTTTAAAATTTGTAAAAGTACCTCCAAGCCAGCGCTCACTAACAAAAGGCATGCCCGAAGCTTCAGCAACTTCACGCACTAAATTTTTAGATTGAATTTTTGTCCCTACAAAAAGAATTTTTTTTCCGCTTTTTTTAATGCTTTGTATGAATTCTAAAGCTTGTTTGATTTTTTCTTGTGTTTTCTCTAGATCTATTATGTTTATACCTTTTCTAGTCGTAAATATATATTCATCCATTTTTGGATTCCTTCGCGCTTTTTGATGTCCAAAATGAACACCATTTTTCATCATTTCTTCGAGACTGACTTCGATTTTTGATAAATCTAGTTTTGAAAAATAATTTTCTACAAATACATTTTCATTGGCTGTTGTAGTCACAGCTTGTTTTTCGTCATTTTCCATATTTTTTCCTTTTTATCGCACATAATACAAACCGAATGGCTGATATTGCGCGACCATCTACTTTTTCTTTAAAATTAGACAGAAAACGTGTCCGCAAAAATGCAAACAAGCAGGACCTGCCCCGAAAAAGTATGTTTTTTATTAATAATTAATCCTCATGATAGCTGAATTATATTTATTGTAACCTATTTAGCTTATTTTAAGCATATGTTTATAGTTTAACATAGCCTGATTGGCATGAGGATAAACACGCTATTCAGTATAGCAGAAACACGACCCTTGTCAATTTCATCTTTATATGCTAAGGTATTTAGGTACTCTTTTACCTATCTAATATTTAGGAGGGTATAAAAATTCTTAATTTTTGGGCCATTTTAAAATTATATGAAAAAAAATATTCATCCAGAATATCATGATAATGCCAAAATAATCTGTTCATGCGGAGCAGTACTTCATACCGGTTCTACCCAGAAAGAAATGCATGTGGAAATCTGCAGTGCTTGTCATCCTTTTTATACCGGTAAAAAGAAGGTGGTAGATGCTACCGGACGCGTTGACCGCTTTAAGAAATTAGCCGAAAAATCAGCTACCAAAAAAGCTGCTTCAAAAACAAAGAAGTCTAAAACTAAGAAAGATGAGGCAAAGAAAGCAAAGAAAAAATAAATTTTATAGCAAAAAAGGGAGGCCTTGGGCATCCCTTTTTATTTTTGCTGTTTAGCAAAATTTTACCTATTTTTTAGATTTTTTAACTCTTCTTTTTATTAAAATTTCCCTTCTGAAATTTGGCAGAGGAATAACCATGCCCCGACAATTTATAAACGGGTATTTATCATTTCTCCATGCGGTAACCCTTGCAATTCCTGTTGCTATTGCCATAAAATGCTACTTGTTTTTAAATAAATAGTTATTTAAATTACTGTTGCTTTATTTAAATTAAACTTATATATTGAATATATCCATAAATACAATAAAAATGAACATTTTTGTATTTTTGTATATTCGTAATAGATTTATAATTTCGTAGATTTATGAAAAATCAATTAGAATCGATAAAAAATGAATATGAAGCTATTACCGCCGAACTCAGCTCTCCTGAGATTCTTTCTGATCCGCAAAAAATGGCTAAACTCGGGAAAAGACAGTCAGAACTTCATGGAATCATGAATCTCATAGAACAGTTTGAAAAAATTCAAAATGATATGAAAAATAATGCAGAAATTATGAACACGGAAGA
This sequence comes from Patescibacteria group bacterium, assembly GCA_022709545.1. Lineage (GTDB taxonomy): Bacteria > Patescibacteriota > Minisyncoccia > Moranbacterales > GWC2-37-73 > DAOOTD01. The sequence goes on along the minus strand of JAKLIP010000001.1, from coordinate 136,670 downwards.
AGATGCAGAAATGAAACAAATGGCTATGGAAGAAAATATGGAATTAGTTAAACAAAAAGACAAGATTGAAAAAGAACTTGAAATGATACTGCTTCCGAAAGACCCAAACGATGAAAAAAATGTTATCGTAGAAATCCGCGGTGGCGCCGGCGGAGATGAATCAGCACTTTTTGCCGCCAGCCTTTTCCGAATGTATTCAAAATATGCTGAAAAAAAATCCTGGTCAGTTTCCGTGCTTAACTCTAATCAGACTGAGCTAGGAGGATTTAAAGAAATAGTTTTTGAAATAAATGGAAATGGAGTCTATAGCAAAATGAAATTTGAATCTGGAGTTCATCGCGTTCAACGCGTGCCAGAAACGGAAAAAATGGGACGCATACATACTTCAACCGCAACTGTTGCCGTTTTGGCCGAAGCGGAAGAAGTTGAATTAAAAATTGAAGAAAAAGATTTGCGAATTGATACTTTTTGTTCTTCCGGGCCCGGAGGACAGTCTGTTAATACAACTAAAAGTGCCGTGCGCATTACACATATTCCGACCGGATTGATTGTTTCTTGCCAGGACGAAAAATCGCAATTAAAAAACAAGGATAAGGCCATGAAAGTCCTGCGTTCCCGTTTGCTTCAGGCAGAGGAAGAAAAACAGGCCAAAGAGCTTGGAGAAGCTCGTAAAAATCAGATCGGAACTGGTGACCGCAGTGAAAAAATAAGGACTTACAATTATCCGCAGGATCGTATAACAGACCATCGTATTAAACAGTCATGGAGCAATATTGAAGGAATTTTAAGCGGTGATTTAGAGCCCATAATAAGCGCCCTACAGGAAGAAGATATGAAACTTAAAATGTCTGCAAAAATCTAAAGATTTTCAATTAAAATGACTATTAAAGATATAATAAAATTATATAGAAAACAACTGGATTTTTTGGATATAGAATTGATCCTCTCCTATTCCCTCAAAAAAACGAGGGAATTTGTTTTAACATATCCAGAATTTTTTATAACAAAAAATAAGAACTCATTAATTATGAAGTTAATTAAAAGGAGGATTGCACATGAACCAATTGCATACATAGTGAAACATAAGGAATTTTATGGTTTGGATTTTATTGTAAATAAAAATACCTTAATACCGCGTCCAGAAACTGAATTGTTAGTTGAGGAAATCATGAAAAATAATCCGAAAAATAAAACTATAGTTGATGTAGGAACTGGAAGCGGAAATATTATAATAACTCTGGCAAAAAAAATAAAAAACAAAAATAATTATATTGGAATAGATATTTCAAAAAAGGCTTTAGTGATCGCCCGACTTAATGCAAAGAGAATTAAGGTAGAAAAAAAAATAAAATTCTTTCAAGGAAATTTATTAGAACCGCTATTGAATAAATTTAAAAATAAGGAATTAATTATAATAGCCAATCTGCCCTATCTTTCAAAAAAAATATATTCCTCTGTAAGCAATGACATAAAAAAATATGAGCCTAAATCTGCATTGTATAGTCGCGAGAATGGATTAAGCCATTATAAAAAAATAATAAAACAGATAATTGAAATTCGCGAGAAACATAAACCAATAAGCCTTAATTGTCTGCTTGAATTCAGCCCAGAACAGAAAGAAAAACTTGAAAAATTAGCAAAAAATGCCTTTCCTGAAGCAAAAATAATTTTCACAAAAGATTTTTCAGGAAGATGGAGAATATGCAAAATTTATCTGTAAATATCAGGCAAAACTAAAACCCCGATACATCGGGGTTTTAGTTCGTTTATATCCTTAACTTACGATGAAGCTAAAGAATAAAAACTTAATCTAAAGAGTTATTTTTTCTTCTTTTTTGCAACTTTCTTTTTAGCAACTTTCTTTTTTGCTTTTTTAACAACTTTCTTTTTTGCTGCTTTTTTCTTAGCCATGAGTAAGTCACCTCCTTCTAGCAATTTTTGTTTTTATAAAACAAATTTTATTTTTATTATCGACTTCAAAAAAATATATAATATATTTTTTTCTTATCTATAATTATAACGCATATTTTTTAAAAAGCAATGCAAAAAAGTTATCCACAGGTAATAAATTTTGAAATAAAAAAATTATTAAAAAATAAATCTATACTTTTTGAATTTTTTTATTCTTAAAATACACATTTAAATAATTAATTACAAATCGGGTTATTAAATAATAAAAAAAATTAAAAAAATAATTTAATGTTTTGACATCTTTTTATTATTATAAAATTTTTTATTTTTTTATAGATCATCTCCTTAAGTTTAAATAAATTTATGTAAAAAATTTTTATAATTTTTATCTATTTTTGCCTTTATATTAGCCCCTAAATAGTTATTTTTGTCCAGTTGACGCTGATATAACGCTACTATACAATAAAAAGACTAGGGGAAGGATTTTTCCCGCCTTGGCGGGATGAAGCTTCAACGAAAGCGTCCTTTGACAATTAATTATCTAATAATCCCCACACCAATGGTGCCTGTAAAAATACTTAGGCTAGGTATATGAATTTTATTTTTTTATTAAATATTAATAAAAAAAGATACAAGCATTATTGGCGTGGGGATAAACTAGAAAGGAAGGTGACTTTATGAAAGAAAACACGCCGGAACAACCATCAGAGTTACAATCTGAAGACATTAAAAGATGGTTTCAGGATAACCTGCGCATTATTATAAGTATTATTATTGTTATGCTTATTGCTGGAGGAATTTATTCTTATTCAAAAAGAGAAGTGTCTAATATAGCAAACAACGATGAGTCTACAAAAAACATTGATATTGAACAAAATTCATCAGCTACCTTAAGCGGTGATCAGTCACAAACAACAAAGGTGACCGAGGCCAAAACAACAGTTTCTCCTGAAAATATGAGCAAGGAAACAGAGGATGCCTTTATTGAAACTGCAGTTAAAGGAGACGGATTGACTATTCTTGCCAGAAGGGCTGCCGCAAATTATCTTGAAAAAAATCCGGATTCAGCTTTAACCAATGAGCATAAGATCTATATAGAAGATTATTTAAGGAAAAATGTGGGACATAGCGGAGGAGTTAAGGTGGGAACTTCTGTTGAGTTCTCAAAAGATCTTATCCAAAAAGCTATCTCACAGTCTAAGAACTTAAACGAAAAACAGCTTCAGAATCTACAGAAATATTCCGCCCGCGTATCTTCGCTCTCATGATATTTAGCATAACGCGTGCTATTGCAAAACACAGCCGTTCTTTCCAGAAAAGGAAATCAAATTTCTCTTTCAATAATAAAACCCCGCAACTGCGGGGTTTTATGTTGACTTAGAAAATTTTTATATTTTATTTGAAGTTTTATTTTTGATTAATATTATCATACTCAACATAGCAATTACGAATAAAATAAACGTTGCTGTCTTTCCCACTGTTCTTGTATTAAGAGCAAGAATTGCAATAAAAACAGTAATTGCATAATAAAAAAAACAAATTTTTCTTTGTGACCATCCAAGTTCTATGAGCCTGAAATGTAAATGACGTTTATCGGCTGAAAATATGGAACTTTTTGATCTAATACGCTCGATTATTACCCAAAAAGCATCTATTACGGGAACTGCCATAATCAGTAGAGTGGTTGCTATTTTTGCGCCAGCAAAAACAGCTAAAACAGCCAGCATAAAACCCATAAATAATGATCCGCTCGTACCGGCTAAAATTTTAGCAGGATAAAAATTAAAAAACATCAGGGCTAATACACCTCCAACTAAAGATGCTGTAATTATGCCTATGGGAGGCTGGTTTACTTCAGGCCTAAGACTCAAAATAAATACCGCGGCTCCGCCTATCAATGTTATTCCTGAGCTTGCTCCATCTATTCCATCAATCCAGTTCATTGAATTTATTATAATCAACATCCAGGCAAGTATTATAAAAAAACCAATAAAATATTTAAGCTGTCCATCAAATAAAAAAATACCCCCGAAGGGATTAGTTATGTATTGAAGGCGCACACCCATAAAATATACAAAGAATATTATGGCTACCTGGAAAAAAAGCTGTATTTTCCAAGATATTTCTATCATGTCGTCTATAATTCCAAAAATTAATATAAATACTGAAGCAAAAAGTATCCCCTTCAATGGAGTAGTTATAACTAGAGCATTATTTAAAATAAGAGTTGCTATAAAGGAAATAATAAGTGCGACTCCCCCAAAACGAGAAATGTCGTGGTTATGTATATGCCGATCGGATGTTCGCACATCATTAAAGTTCTTCTTTTTATTTAATAAAACGAATAACACCAAAAAAGATGCTGATATTATAAATGAAATGATGAATGGAATTAAAAAAAATTGCATAATGTACTGATACTTTTACTTTTTAATTTTTTCTGTAACCCAAAATTCACCAAAATATTTTTTTATCATCATGCGTGTCTGAGATTCTACGGCTGGAACTGCCCCGAGAGTCGGTGCAATAATAGGAGCTAAAAACCACTGTAAAAACATATACACATACCTTTTCTTTGAATATTTTGCAGGACGTGGCGGCAAAAGAGAAAAGCTTAAAAACATTGAGATAACCAGACCAGTGGCAGCGAGAGTCATAAGATACCTAGTAATAAAAGGCAGGTTATGAGCAATTACACTTTGATTAAATTCAGATCCTCCTATTATTACTGGCAGCCATCCAAGGATTGCTAAAATAAAAGCTGAAGTTGCCCAAGACCAGTGACCTTCAATCATTTCAAATCCTGCTCTAATTTTTTTCGATAATTTTATTTTTTTGTCAGGCCAAATTGCCCGCATCAAAGTAGGAAAGTGTTCAATTCCATATGCCCATCGCCTTTTTTGTTTATACTGATTTTTTATTGTCTTCCAATAAGTTTCCGCTAAAACAGCATCTAAAGAAACAGGTAAATAAATAGGCTTTACTCTGTAATTTCCATGAAAATAAGAGAAGCATTTCCAGAAAATAATTGAATCCTCATTTATGATGTTTACTGGCCAGAAGTTTACTTTTACAAGTGTATCAAAAGCTTCGCTGTGAGAAGCAAATGTTACCATTTCAGAACGTGTGCTTTGGAACATATGCCAAAAAGAAGAACTAGTAACAATCACTCTAACAAAAGCATTGGTATCCCACAGATTATTATGATACATGGGCAAAGGCTGATAAGCCATCTGGAGTCGATCTGGACTAGTTATATATTCATAAGTCAAAGCAGCAAAATACTGCGGATGACTAACGCTATCACAGTCAAAATTAGAAAAAATAACACGCTTATAATCTATGCCCCGCTCATCTAGATAGATTTTTAATTTTTTGGCCGCATATGTTGCATTAGATGCTTTACATTTCATTTCACCTTCGACAACTTCATGGGTTGTGACTATAAAGTCACGAAAAACTCCCTTGAACTTATCTTTTAGGTAATTTACTTTTTTAAGCCTATCTTTTTCATTTTCCCTTTCCTCCGTAGCAAGTAAAATGATTATCTGCTGATTAGGAAAATTTCCTTCTGCAACAGACTGAATTGCTGGTTCTATTATTTCTGCTCCTTCATTGGCAGTGGGAAAAAGCACTACATGAATAATTTTTCTCCAATCTATTATTTCATTTCCGGATTTATTAATTAGTTCAACTTCTTTTTTGTATTTTTTTAATCTTTCAATCTCTTTTTTAACCTTGCGTCGTTCAAAGAAAGAATAAATTTCACTCAAACTGTCTTTATATAATTTTATTTTTCCTGAAATACTTTTAAGATACTCTTCGGCATTACCAATGTTTTGGCATCTTTCCCACCAATCAGTGCTTTTACCATTTTTAAATTTATTATAGGCAGCTATTGAATAATAAGTTATAAAAATAGTCCTTAGTATCCAATAAATATCAAACATTATTATAAAAACAGCCATCCAAACCGGCTTTATAAATGAAAGCAGAAACATCCCGATAAGAGTGGCCCATGTTAAAGAACCCGGAATAATCTCTAATATTCTTTGTATGCGATGATCACGTAAATCAGTTGTTTTAGGGTCAGGAAAATAAAAAATAGACATATGATCTTAGTAATTCATCATTAATATGCTTACTGAAGCAATGGTGATTCCTACCTGTGATATAAAAGCTGCCAGCATTAATAAATGGGCAATAATTCTTTCTTTTTTTTGATAAAAAAGATAGCTAAGAATTGTATTTATGCTAAGAATTATTATTCCTATTAGAGGCAGAAAATATAATTGCCACCATGGCCCAATAATGTCTACTCCAAAATACACATTATAGTGCAGTATTAATAAAAAATCAACCGGCCTTATAAAAAAAATAATTAAGCCCCAATTTGCAAGATTAACAACAAGCGAACCTATGAATACCCAATGTACTATTCCGCTTGTAAAAAATTCATTTAAAAAAAATTTTTTTATTATTAAGCTATATAATTTCATGAGGTTTTTCCAATACTAAAGGTTCGATTTTTTTTTCTTTCTCAGTTATTTTAGAAACATCCTTGTCGATTTTACCCAACTCTTTATATGCTGCGTTGTAACTATTGACCGTTGTTCCTAGATTATTACCTACTTTTTTGAAATACTCTTCATAGGCTATGATGTGCTTTCCTAATTTTTCAACATTTGTACGTATTTCCTTGGCATTTTCCTCAATTTGGAAAGCTCTTAAGCCCTGGAGAACTGTTTGCAAATAAGCTAAAAAGTTTGTTGGAGAAACAATAATTACATGCTTCTGATTAAAGGCATATTCTATAAGATCGGCAGAATTTACCTGGGATGATCTCATAAGCAAATCATAGTATATCGTTTCACTGGGTATAAACATAAAAGCAAATTCCATAGTTCCTTCATCAGGACGTATATATTTAGATGTTTCATCAATTCTGTTTTTGAGGTCTTGTTTAAAAAGTTTCTCATATTTTTCCCTTTCAACTTCATTGACAGCATTTACTATCTTTTCATAATTTTCTAAAGAAAACTTTGAGTCTATGGGTACAATACTTTTGCCCACAAAAACTACCGCATCCACTATTTCCCCGTCTTTGAATTTATATTGCATTTTATAGTTATCCGGAGGCAAAACATTTTTTAAAGTTGTTTCCAAGAAATATTCTCCCAGTATCCCCCGCTGCTTTGTGTTTCTTAATATATCCTGAAGATTTTGCAGTTGAGCTGAAAAATTTACAACTTGCTTGTTAGTTTCTTCAAGCTTGGTAACACTGGAAACCATATCAGCAATCTGTTTTGCAGATTGTCCTGTTATACCCTGTACAGTTTGCATAGTATGGTTTATTTGCTCTTGAGTAGCTCTATGAGTTTCAGAGAGTTTTTCATCCATTTTATCCCTAAGCCTGCGATTTTCATCCAAAAGCATTGATAATTTTTCCTGGATAATAGCAGCTTCCCTGTCACTATTTTTACTTTCTATCTTTTTTTTCAAATCAAAAACAAGCCACAATAAAGCGGCTAAAAGCAAAACAGACAAAACTGCGACTATAAGTGTAGGCATATTTAATATTTATTATTTTTCAATATTTTTTATGGCCAAGCAGAAATCTTTTAAAACCTGGAATTTTGTCTATCAATTCTATGTGCGAGCCTTCAATAAAATCAATCAAAAAGCGATCAAGCATATCGATGCGATACTTAAATTCATCACTGTTCATTATTACAAAACTTACTTCTTTCCCAACCTCAGCTTCTAGGCTGCTCATTACGCTTTTTAATTTTCCACGACTGACATTGTTAGCCACAATTATCATATCTACCTTACTTTTCGGATAATTCAGAAATATGCCACTGGCAAGCGCCAACTTTACATCTCCTATATTTTTTAATTTAGCCAAGCTTTTGCATTGGGGTGAAGAAGCAGATTTTGCAAATAAATTTTTTAATTCAAAATAAAGATAAAAAGTTTTATCAAGAGCATAAAATTTTACACCTCTTTTTCTGTGCTCAACTAAAAATTTTATTTTTTTCAATTCTTTTATTTCTTTCCTTACAGACACAGAAGAAAGCATATTTTTTTTGGAAACCTCCGTAGCTCTGAATTCCTTATCCGGATTAAGAAGAAAAAATCTCAAAACCCTTGTTCTGGTTTTTGAACCAAAAAGTTTTTCTAAAATTTCAGACATATTCCTTGTGTAGATTAAAATTAATTAAAATTAAGGCCTAAATATGAGCCTGCAAACGCATAAAAAGCTTGGCTAGGCCATTATTATCATTAAGGACATTATATATCATCTATATAAAAAGTAAAATGCCTATGTATTATATATTTTTGTTGCAAAGAGTATTAAATTACTATATTATGTATGCAGATATACCTCCACGCTAATCGGAGAGAATATAAGGGCAATTTTAGCTTGTTTTGCAAAATTTAACTAAGCAATCGCCAATTGGCGTGGAGGTAAACTTGAGGTGCTATGTTTGTATAATCCTATTATAAACAAGGCTATTATGTCCTCAAGAAATCATAACAATAAAAAAGAAGTGTTTAAGGAGCTGGAAAAAACAATTTCACCTGTTTTAGTTATAAATAATCCCTCACTCAAGCCTTATGTTGAGGTTTTTGAATATTATCCAGAAAACATATACCAACAACCGCTTGGATCGCTTATAGGTTTTTTTGAAATTAAAGATTACAGTAAAGATTCGGCATATATTGTAAACTTTCTGACTTTAACCTTAAAAAAAGAATACTACAATAATCCAAAACGTTCGGTCGCCGAAAGCTTAGATAGCGCACTTCACAAAGTTAATTTAGCGCTTTCAGAAATAGCTAATAAAGGCAACATTGAATGGCTAGGCAAACTAGATGCTGCGATATTTGTTTTGGAAAAGAATAATGCACACTTCAGTGTTTCAGGTAAAGCAAAAATTTTCTTATACAGAAACACTGTGCTTACTGATTTAAGTGAAGGGCTTGCATCAGACTTTCCAGAACCTCATCCTCTTAAAACTTTTATTAATGTCTCAAGCGGAAGACTTGAAAAATTTGATCAGATACTTATAACATCAGAAGATATCTTTCATATTCTTTCCGTTACGGAACTTAGAAAGAATTTTCAGCGTTTCAAGGGAGAAAAATTCGTTCAACTTTTAAAAACTGCTCTGTCAAATCAACTGGAACTGATCGCAACCTTGGTTGTCCAGATATCAGACACGAATCTTACCAATGAAATCAAAAATTTCAGTTCCAGAAAAAAAATATCTCCTATAGGAAACGTTTTCAGCGAAAAGACATTTATAAAATCACAAAATCAATCAGAAATTAATGAGAGCCAATTTAATGAGGGTAGCAATAAAGAAAAAGCTGAGGATGAATACACCGACAAAAAAACTGGGCATATTTATGTTCAGGGAGAAGATGACGAATCCGATGAAAATAAAAGAATAAACCTTTATTGGGATATGACTAAAGAAAAAATCGCTCAAGGATGGTATTCTGCAAAAAATGATATAAAAAGGAGATTTTCACTATATAAAAAACAATTGGCAAAAAAACGACAACTTCTAAGGATAGAGAAGGAGAAAAAACTGCAAGTTTTGAAAGAAAAAATAAAAAAAGAACAAGCAGAAAAAGCCATGAATGATGTAAGACTCGAGCTTGAAGTAAAAGAAAATGAAGAAATGATTTCTCGGAACGAGAAAGAAGCAGCAACCCCTGATAATGCCCCAAAAATCGAAGAAATTGTTAAAATTGAAGAAATAACAATATCAGGCAAACCTCAAGAACTAACTTTTAAGGAAAAACTTGAAATTGCAGTAGAGCAAGAACGAAAAATCACTATTGAAGAAAACAATAAGCCCACAAATGTAGTAGAAAATGAAGAAAAAGAATCAAGGATAGCTATTTTTGTTTCTGCTCTTAAGAAAATAGCAAATAAAATTATTAATGTTCTAGGTAAAATATCCGCATATGTACGTAATTTAGCGATCAAAGCATATGAGAAAATAAAACAAATAAATGTTAGCGATGCCAAAAAGGTATATGGATTTATCCCCCATTTTTCAAAAATAAAAAGACTGTTTTCTTCTTTTTCTTATAGCCAGAAAATATATACTCTCTTGGCTCTTATAATTATATTCATTGGGCCTATTTTTATTGTTAAGTGGATGAATAGGACAAAAATTCCCACAATAAACGAGCTGGAAAATGCTCAGCCAACTCTTTCGGAAATTTTGTCCAGCGAAAAAAATATTAACCTTTCAACACAGAAGCAAATTATCTTGTCTCGCAACGATCTGATAAACGCAATGGTTACAAATAATGGTATAGCTGGCATTACAAAAAACAGTGTTATTATTATAAACAACGGAGAACAAAAAGAATACACTCTGCCTGAAAATTCAGGCGTATCTTCAAAAGCAACTTTCATGAAAGATCTGTCACTAATATTTATTGTTACCGATAAGAATAAAATTGTTTCATTCAGCCCAGTTTCTTCAAAATTCATTTCAGAAAACATAAACCTTTCAGAGAATATTTCTAGCTACTTTATAGGTACATACCTGACCTACATTTATATGCTTGACCCACAAACCAATCAAATTTACCGTTATCCAAGGGTAACCGGCGGATTTGGAAACAAAACAAGCTGGCTCAAAGAAGACCTTTCTTTGAGCGGAATTTCAGATATGACGATTGATGAAAATATTTATTGCGTCCAGAATAATTCCGTTTTGAAATTATTTAAAGGCAAAAAACAAGATTTCTCCCTGGAAAATTCCAATACGCCAGTCAATTTTGATAAGATTTTTACAAACATAAATTCTTCATCGCTTTACGCTTTAGATGCCAAAAAATCAAGGATAATTCAGTATAATAAAACCGACGGCACTATTATCAAACAATACTTTAATGAATCCTTAGCTAATGGGACTTCACTTTCAGTCGACGAAATCAATAAACTTGCCTACATAACAACTTCTTCGGAATTGATTTCAATTTCAATACAATAAGTAAAATTTAAAACGGCATTTGAGCCGTTTTAATATTGAATTTTTATTTAATTAAAAATTGCTTTGTTTCTTATACTGAGAATTTTGCTCTTTCCATAATTTCCCTATTTACAATATTGCCATCTCTTCCATATTTCAATCTGGAAAGCTCTTTCAGATAATTCGCTGTAACCTGATCACCCTTGGTTGGAGAATATGTTTTCATATTAAAAGGCTTTGAAAGTTCATTATTGATTAAAACTTTAGTAAAACAGTTTCTATTGTCTACATTTACCAAATCATTAGCGGTAAAAATTGGTAAAAACTGTTTTTCCAAGAAATCCGCATCTTCAGCTCCTACACGAAAAGCTGCTAGTGATCCGACATTACCAAAAACAGCTTTTGAGATTTCTTCTTTTAATTGGGCAATAAACTGATGAGCTATAATTAAACACAAACGATATTTTCTGGCTTCTGATAAGATCTGTGCTATTGAATTGGTAGTTACATTCTGAAACTCATCCATATATAGGTAGAAATCTTTTCTATCTTGTTCCGGCGTATCAACCCTTGAAAGAGCTGCCATTAATACCTTTCCTACTATTACCATACCCAAGAGCCTGGCATTAATTTCTCCTATTTTTCCTTTTGATAAATTAACAAGCAATATTTTGCCATTATCCATTGTCTCCCTGAAATTGAGAGTGCTTTTTTGCTGGGCAATAATTGGACGCATCATATCATTAGAAACGAAAGTTGTAAGTTTTGAAGTAATATAAGGAACCATATTTGCTAAAGCCGCTTCACCTCCGGCTTTCTCAGCTTCTTTCAGCCAAAAATCTGAAACTACCGGATTCTTACATTTAGAAAGCTTCATTTTTCTAAAATTTTCATCCGCTAAAACTTTGGAAATTTCCATAAGAGTAGAGCCAGACTCAGGATCTTCCATAATAAGAAGCATTGCATTTCTGACATATTGTTCAAACATAGGACCACCAGTTGCTTTAAGATCATACAATTGATCAAAGATGCCTATCATTTCATTTATAATAAAAGTTTTCTGTTCTGGATGTGAAGGGTCATATTCAAGCATATTAAGACCAAATGGGCGTTCAACATCAGACGGATCAAAAATAATGACATCTTCTGCTCTTTCCTTAGGTATGGAAGTTAAAATATCTTCAATAGCATCTCCATGCGGATCAATAAAACAGAAACCTTTTCCATTCCTCGCGTCTTGTTTAGCCATTTCTTGAAGAAAAACCGATTTACCAACGCCGGTTTGACCTATAACATAAAGATGCCTTCTTCTGTCATTGTCAGTAATACGAATTGGAGTTTCTAGTCCCCTATAATCATTAAACCCTAACAATATGCCTTCCTTTGGAATATTTGTAGGTGGCGGAGCAGCTCCAGCTTTGAGCCATTTTATTTTTGGAGTTTCAGTGGTGGAAATTGGGAAATGAAAGATACTGGCAATTTCTTCTGTGGACAAAATCATAGAATTATCTTCATCAAAATTTCTAAAGATATAATCAAATGATATTTTTTTCTCTTTTATTCTTTTTTTAATTACATAGTGATTGACTTCATGGTTTTCAAATTGTCCGAACGCATTTTCCATCTGGGCTAATATTTCATCGGCACGTTGCTGAGAGTCGGCAGAAGCAAGCATACGTATATTTACCTTAAAGCCAGCTTTATTTGATTTTGTTTCAATTTTTTTGACCAACTCTTGCTCTTCGGGGGTTAATTGAACAGCATTTTTGTTGAGAATTTTTTCTGCTGGCTTATTTTGGACAACTTGAACCATGCCTTTCCCAAGCTCTATAGCTATCGAGCCTGGATGAGCATCTTTGAGCTGTTTCCCCTGTTGCATATTATGTGCAATAGAGCGTCCTAAATTACGCCATTTTTTTCCTGCATTGCGCAAAATGATCTGGATAGCGGCTCCCTCTTCTTCTGATTTAAGCTTGCTGAGTGCATTAGATATCTCATTCAAGGGATCGACATTCATACTTTCATAAGTAAGGACAGGCAAAGCATGACTTTTTTTAAGTCCCAACATCGCTGCTGCGGTAAAACTCTTTGGAGAAAAAATAGTATAATCTGTAACTTTTTCAATTGAAGAATTTGGAAAATAACTATGAATTTGTTTTTCTATACTTTCACGAAATTTTTTAGGTACTGCTAAATAAAAAAATATTTCCTCGCTGTTAGAAGGATTAGCTATTTCAAGAGCTATATAAGGTTCATCATATAAAAACTGAGCTAAAAAAGATTTTTTCTCCCGAATGTTGGAAAGAGAAGCTAGGAGTTGTTCCATGGCTCCAATTTCTTCTTTCCAAGCTTCACTATCCGCTGAAGTTTCTTTCTTTTCTTTTATGATTTTCGTTACACGCACTATTTCAAGATCCATATTCATGCTTCGGCTGATTTGTGCGCGATAGTTTAAAAAGCTACGGAAAATCCAGAAAAAACCGCTTAAAAAAGCGATTACCGAAAGAAGTATAGCCAATGGAACAAAAATAACATTCAAATCAAAATTATTCATTTTTATTTTTATTTATATTTCAATACCAAAACTTAAATTTATAACCTATATTTCTTTTATCATTCCCCTTTTAACTAATGCGTCATGCAGTTCATCAGCCAGCATTCTATCATGAAAAGTGTCTAAAACGTAGTTATTCTCCATATGCCTAGCGACTTTAACCGCATGAATAACACCTTTCTGCTGGGCAAGGTCTATAAGATGCTGGATTTGTGTTTCTGCATCCATTATCTGCATTCCTGTTTTAGCATCACTTACAATGTCACTCTGGCTTGCATTGTCATCGGTCTGGGTTTTTATTTTTGATAAAATTTTACTATAAGCATCATCCTTCTCGACAGCACTTATTTCCTGGTAAGATTCGCGTTCAACTTTTGAAAGAGGAGCATTTTCAGGATTGTTTTCCTTTTTTATCGGCTCTTCCTTGTTAAAATTCAAATCACTTTCATCTATCGGTTCTAAATTATACTTTACTGGATCCATATTTTTTATACTTATTAATTACCAGTTACCATTTCATTTTTAAATTCCTCAATAACTCTCTCAACCATTTTATCATAATCCTTTATATTATCCATAAAAAATTCTTCCATCTGTTCCGGAGTAACCTCACCTTCTATTATTTTTTCATACCTTTCCCTGCCCTGTTCACCAAGTTTTTCCATTGTTTCCAAGAAAATGCGTTTTAGCAAAACTTCCGTCATTTTAATCAAAAGTTCATCCTGTTTATTTTTAGAGAGGGTGTTGATTCCAAGATCTTTTATCAGCCCGGCCAGAGCTGCTGACTGAGGATTTATATTTTCATCTATCTTTGTTGCCATATTTTTATTTTAGTTTTATTTTTTTTATCCATCTTTTATTTCTTAGCCTCAATTACAACCCTGGCAATCCATCTGATCGTAGTGTCTCCCGGTTTAGGTGGCACTTGTTCTATAAGTTTATTGAAAAACATTGCTCCTTTCTTTGGAATTTTTTCCAGAAAAGCTGCTTTAGCCTCTTCTGATTTCATAATTTCAGCTAAATTTTGATTTTTAAGTTCTGAAAAAATTTTTACAGATTTACCGAAAATATTATTTTTAATTTCAATGGCACTGCCCCTGGTGTCTGGCAGATCTAAGATGCTCTTTTCCATCAAAAGTTTGTGCAGTTCCGCATTGGCAAAATTACGCTCCATAGCTGCCTGTGGGCCTGCGTGATGGGATACATATTTTTCATATTTCTCTAATTTATCTATATCTGACTGCAAATCAGCGCTAGACTCTTTCATTTCATCTATTGTAGCTTGATCAGAAAATTCTTCAGGTTCCGGAGTGATATTATCTTCAACTGCAGGCTCTTCGGGAGCTGAGATATCTTCAAGCGAAGGAGACTTAAAATCATCAGGACTGAAATCGGCATGTTCAATATGGCTTATGTTTCCGGCTATATTGTGCAGGCTTAATCCGTTTTTATCAAAAACTACATTCAAACCTGTGCCGGCTTTTACATTTACCATTCCATCTTTCAGCATACTTTCATATCCGTCGGCACCGACAGATTTTATGATATTTTCTTTGTTGTCATGCATATAATCCAGCCAGATACGATGTGCGGCAGCTCCGGGATTTTTGATTTCAGGGTGGGAAGTTTTCATGTATTCAATTAACGTTTTTTCAATACTGCTACCTTCTTTTATCGTTAAATTTTCAACATGTGCAGAATCTGGCAATCCTTCATGAATGCCTTTAACTGAGATAGCTCCTTTATCATTAATTGTTTCTTCTACGTTAGGATTACCTCCCATTAAACTGCTTTTATTAATTTTATCATAATTAAGCTTATCAGTAGAACCATGACTAATTTGCTCAGCCTGTTCCGGCCCAAAATGATCACTAAAAAATCTATATATCTGACCACCGAAAGCAATCACGGATCCCACTGCCACTCCTGTCGCAGTTTGTTTGATGTCCCTATTTTTTATCTTATTAATATAATTTTCTTTGTCTTTAATGGCTATTTCTTCCGTTTTTGCTTCCAATATCGCAAATCTGAAGTTTTCTTTTTGAATAGCATGGTTAATCTTTTCTTCTTGCTTTTCCTTTTCTTCCTTGGAAGCATTTTCTTTTATTTTGTATTTACTATACTTCAGCAATTCATTTCTTTTTTCTTCATCACTCATTTTTTCCAGATTTTTCAGATATTCTGAAAAATCTTGCTTTTCTTTTTCAACTTGTTTCTTTTCCTTCTTTTTTCCCCAAGCTTCAAGCCCTTTTTTCGCACCATAGCCAGCTACCATGCCCATAAAAACTCTTCTGGCAACCACTGCTCCGCCAACAATAGCTGCTGCTCCTGTTCCAACTGTCAAAGCAGTCATACCCATAAAAACAGCGCTTATTTGCAATTTTCTTTTTAAAGGCAAGCTTCTATAATCTTTTATAACACTGGCTAATTTATCACCTATCTGTCCCCATTTAGATTTGAACATCTGTTCAGCTCTCACATTGGAAGTTTCATCAGCCATTGTTATCCTCTGTTCTGTTATAAACTCTATGTATATCTTTTCTAATTCTTCATTCGTAGCTCCTTTTTCCTTTGCTCCTGCACTTAATTCTTTTTGCAAATCAAAAAGTTTATTGTCATAATGTGCCCTTAAGAAAGCGACTTCCGTGTCTTTTTCAAATTGCCTTCCTTCATTGTCTTTTCTGACACTTATAAAAAATTTTCTGATACGGGTAAGCGCTGTGTTTTTTTTGTAATCAACTTCCAGATATTCCTTGCGTGCTTCATCGACTTCTTTTCTTAATCTTTCTATTTTTTGTTCTCTTGTTTCTATGTTTTTATCTTTGTTTTCCGGTTCAGCTTCTGTTGATTTGACTTCTTCTTTTTTGTTTTCAGCTGCTTCTTCTTGATCAGGAAATCTTTCATAATTTTCCCACGCCTTTTTTTCTGCTTCATCTTCTCCCTCTTTTTCTTCATTCATCTCAACTAAATCCGGATACATGTTTTTAGGATTGAATCCAAACGGGATTTCCTCATCTTCATCGTGATTATCGATATTTGGTTTTTCCATAGAAAATCAGCATGTTTGGATCATAATTAAATACGATTCAAACACATTAATATAAACTTTAATGTTTGTTTAAATAAATTATACCACAAAATACAATTTAATCCCATAGCTGTGGATAATTCTGGAAATTTTAAAAGCCTAGAGAAAAATTTCTCTAGGCTTTATATCACCTCCTTTTATAAGAAGTTATCAATTTATAAATCTACTTTGTCAATTGGGAACATGACCTCATTGTTGCCGGTTACAAAGTCCCCGAATTGGTTTTCCAACTGTACCCAAATCATTCCTTGTGGGGCCTTCCTTTCTAGGAACTTTACTCGTGTTCCGGGTTTGAACCTCATAGGTTCTTTGCCTTCACGATCAAGTATAACGCCACCGCTGTTGTAGGCAACTGATATACTATTCAGCTTCCCTATCGAACCCAGTTCGGCAGACCTTTCCATCGCCATGGTAATTGTTTTCTGCTTGGCCGATTGCCAGTTATTAAAACTGGCTTTAGCATCCGGCGACCAAACGCCAAACAACAATCCTGCAGTTGCAACAATAATTGTGCCAGCTATAAATTTGCTTCTTAACATTTTCACCACCGGCCCAAATACTTTATACTTATCCGCGAATGAAAAAACTGTTGCAGCAAACCAGAGCGGAAGCAGTATGCTTATTACAACAGCACACCCTTTTGAATTGGCATATATACCTGTAAAGATTATTGTAGCTGTTATTAAAAACCAAACAACAGCTATAACGATCAAGGCTCTGATGATTATTGGAAAAACATCGGCGATTGCATAATCACATACGCCACCAACCAAATCAGCAATTTCATTTCTGAAAACTGCCGCTACAACTAATAGAACTAACACCTCAATAGCGATAGGCATGTTCTTTACCTCCTTTTATTTTGTCTGTGAATACGAGCTCTTTCCCTGAACGACCTGCAGTCGTTAGAAAAATCGGTTGACGCATTTTTGACTTTTTGAGTCAAATCATTGAAAGACCTCTTGGCTTTCTGATGCATCGGATCGGGAATTATAATCCGACCGCTGATGCAGAAGTCATAAGCTTTCTGCAAGTCTCCTCCAAAATCATTTTTGATCAGGGAAGCAAATTTTTCCAAAAAAATCTTCCGACAATCAACTCCGGGAGACCCGGCTTTGGTTTTCTCAAAAACAACACCCCCGGTTTTCTCGCTCCAGCGCGTCTCCTTTTCCTCTGGTTTTGCGGGAACAACTTCCATTCCCGCAACAACATTTATAAACCTATTTCTCTCAAATTCCTTACATTGATTGAAAAGAAAGTTCGAGATTATTACCTGCTCCTCGTTTTTTAACTGCCCGAGGATTCCGTCAAATATTCTCTCGTCTTCGAGAGACCAACCCATGAATCCAGGAAGTCTTTGCTTCCATTGATCTGGGACCTTCTCGCTAACTTTGCCCAGTGTATCAAAAACACTGTACAAAGTATTCATAAGAGTCATTATCCACTGAAGACCCTCCTTATTTCCTGCTGCCATAATACATCCCTCCTATATTTTATTTTTATTATATTCATTTTTTAAAATAACATTTTAAAGGTTTCAGAAAACCTTATTATGGGACTATCCCATAACATATTATTCTATCATAAAACAACAAAAAAGTCAAGAGCAGGAACACATGCTAAAATTATCCCTGTTTTTAGGCAAAAATGGATACTGTTCCAAAAAATAAAATTAGTGGTATAATAAAAAGCATAATAGCGGATATAAACAAAAAAATGAAACAAAAACAAATAGTTTTCTGTTTATTGTTTGCAATAATTATTGCAGCTTTTGGTTTGCGTTCAATAAATATAGAAAATATACCTTCTGGCATATATCCTGATGAAGCACAAAATGGCATTGATGCACAGGAAGCTAATGCAACCAGAGAATATAAACTTTTTTACGAAAACAACCAAGGACGCGAGGGACTTTTCATAAATATCCAAGCTCTTTCAATAAAATACCTAGGCAGCACAGTTTTCGCTCTAAAATTACCTTCTATGATTTTCGGAACTTTAACTGTGCTTGGTGTTTTTCTTTTAATCTATGAACTTTTTCAAAATTATATAGCCGGACTTATTGGCGCCTATTTGATTGCTTTTTCCTACTGGGCAATAAATTTTTCCCGCATAGGCTTCCGGGCGATAATGGTTCCTTTTATCCTGTCATTCGCTTTTTATTTCATTTTCAGAGGACTTCGGACGAAAAAATTGCACGATTTTATCATTGCCGGTTTTATTTACGGCCTTGGCCTTCACACATATATTGCCTTCCGAGTTTCACCTTTGGTTCTTATTGTGCTTCTGATTTCCCTGATAATCACCCGCAAAAAATTTCTAGCTGCATATTGGAAGCATGTTTTTGTGTTTGCTGTCGCCATGTTTGTCGCTTCAGGTCCGATGCTTTTTGATTTTTTTGTTTCTCATCCCGAACATTATGCGTCCAGAACCTCGCACATCTCTATTTTGAACCCAGAAGTAAACAAAGGGCATCTTTCCACAATGCTTTCAAAAACAATCGGACTAAGCATCCAAAAATATTTTGCCATGGGAGATTTGAATATGCGGCACAACTATCCTCCCTATCCATTGCTTAATCCGCTAGTGGGAGTTTCATTTCTTGTAGGATTAGTTTACATATTGATTCAATTTTTCCGTTTAATTTATATAAGATTTAAAAACAAGGTTCGAGACCGCAGACTTGAGATATATACTTTTCTTTTGATATGGTTTTTCACTTTGCTTATTCCTGAATTCCTGGCTGCTGAAGGAAACCCGCATGCACTGAGAGCAATCGGCACATTGCCAGTCGTAATGATTATTGCCGTCATCCCTTTTATGTGGATAATAAATAAATATCATTCCTATGGGAATTCCTTTAGAATTTTTGTAATTTCAAGTCTTATTTTTTCTTTCGCTTTCATAGGCATTGCGGATTCGATAAAATATTTTTTCTTTTTCGCCAATAATCCAAAACAACATCAGGCTTTTGAAGCAAATCTTAAGGAAGTTTCAAATTACATAAGGACACTTCCCGAATCTTCCCAAAAATATATAGTCACAGGAAGCATGCAAAGACTGACAATCAAATATCTTAACCCTACTCTGCCAAATACATATTATTTTTATCCTGGAGAAGCAAATGTCATACCTGACAATAACAAAACTGATTTTTCTGTAATCTTTACAAGTTATGAACCAAATATTATAAATCTGATTCGTGACAAATTCCCCAATACTTCATTTGAAGAACATAGAAACAATTTTGGTGACATATTTTACGTATTAAAATAATAACAAATAATGTCTATGGAAAAATTCATAAAAAAATACTACAAGCATATTATAGTCTTAGTCATGTCTTTTTTCACTGTTGTTTCGGTTTTGAACGCTAAAAACGATTCGGCAACTTATGACGAAGTCGCACACATACCAGCCGCTTATACTTACGTCACCCAGCATGACACCAGGCTTAACCCTGAGCATCCTCCGCTTATAAAAGATTTGTCTGGTCTTCCTCTTCTGTTTATGCATCTTAATTTTGATACTTCACAAAAATTCTGGACTGGAGACTTGAAAAACATGTGGGATGAAGGACAATGGGCCGCCGGAAGACACTTGCTTTATGAAGCAGGAAATAATCCCGATAAAATTATATTTTGGTCAAGAATTCCTATAATATTAATCTCTATTCTTCTAGGCTTATTTCTCTTTAAGTGGGGCAAAGAATTGGCAGGAACATCGGCTGGACTTTTTGCGCTGATTCTATACGCCTGCGACCCGAATATATTAGGACACAACCACTTTGTCACCACTGACATCGGCATAGCAGCTTTTCTGACTTTCTCTTTTTATTATTTTCTTAAATTCATCAAAAATCCTTCCTGGAAAAACGTACTGCTGGGAGGATTTTTTCTGGGCCTTCTTTTGGTCACTAAATTTTCATCAATTTTAGCAATCCCGGTTTTTGGACTCATTATGATCCTGTATCCATTAATAAAAAAGAATGATGGCAAGCATAACTGGAAAATGAAGATTTCAAATCTGGGTGAATATGTTTTCAAGGGATCAGTAGCTATTTTAGTTGCGATTATTGTAATCTGGACGATATATGAAATAAACATTTTCAACATGCCCAAAGAGACTTTTGCAAAAACCATTGATTTTTTCTTTTCTGCAGATGATGCTAACCTTAAGGCAACAATCACAAACAAAACTCTCCACGCCTTAAACCAAAGCGACATCACCCGCCCCCTAGGGACATATCTATTTGGTCCAGCTTGGACATTCAAGCGGGTATCAGGCGGGAATGGCGCTTATTTTCTTGAGCAGGTTGGCAATGGATTCACTTGGTATTTCCCAGTGGTTTTCTTTATTAAGGAAACCTTGCCTTTTCTTTTTCTGGCCATTCTTTCTATTTTTTATACTATCAAACAGGTATACTTTAATTTTTCTTTTCCAGAAATTAAAAAACGGATTACTGATTTTCTCAGTAAATCAGTTGTTGAATTTTCATTTTTAATTTTTATAATTTTATATGCGTATGTCAGTATCAGTGGAGGGTTAAACATAGGTTTCAGACATCTTTTCCCTATTCTGCCTTTTGCCTATCTTCTTATATCCAAAAAGATATCTGAATTTATAAAAGACAGCCATGTTACATCACGGAGATCTTTCTCTCAGATATTTTTGCTTATATTGATTTGGATTTTTTCCATACCTATTTTTAATTATCCGAGCTATACTTCTTATTTTAATGAAAGCATAGGTGGTTCAAAAAATGGATATAATTATGTTACGGATTCCAATACGGACTGGGGACAGGATTTGAAGCGCTTGAGAACATATGTGAAACAACACCCTGAAATAGATAAATTAAGAGTTGACTATTTCGGTGGCGGAGACATCAAATACTATATCGGTGATAAATATGTAATGTGGTGGGACAGTAAAAGACCAGTTGAAACGGGCTGGTACGCAATTTCAACCAACTTTCTGCAAGGAAGTATTTATGATACTAAAAAAACTGTCGGAGACAGCTATCGGTGGACATTGGATTATAAACCTGTAACCATGATTGGCAAATCAATTCTTATTTATCATATAGAACAGCCTCCAGTAAACCAATAAAAAAAGTAAAAAACATCCCGAAATATCTGGGATGTTTTTGTATTTTATTGACTTTGTTCTTTGTTATTTTCAGTATTGTTCTCTTTAAATTTATAGAAAACTTTACCCTCACTGCGGAGATCAATATATTCTATGCTTTCTAATTTATCCCTAGTAATTTCTTTTTTAAAAATTATATCAAGAGAATCGATAGCGCTCATTAGGGAAAATTGGGTAGAAAAGTAGATCTTCACATCACTTTCAACTTTCACATCTATTTCATTGGCTACGTTTGAAGGCGTTGAATATGCGTCATCACCACTATTAATCTTTAAATCTATTCCTTTTAAAGCGTTTTTTATTCCGATAACATACTGTTCAAAATCATAATCTGTAATCTTTTGGCCTATCGCAATGTCCCTTTCACTCATATCATTTATTCTAATCAGGTGATTTTGGGATATTTCCGAAGAATTAAAATCAGCAACGCTATATGCAGTGCCATTTTCATCAATCAAAAAACATTTTTCTCCGGAACACCAAACTAATACTGCCTTTCTTTCGTCAATATTTATTGAAATAGAATCAGGAAATTCTTTAGAAACAGTTACGGCACGTATTTTTTTAAAATTATTTTTAAGCAATTCGGAAACTTTTTTCTCTGAAATAAAAAGAAAATTATCTTTTGGAATAATTTTCAAAAAATTTACCTGCAAATATCCACTCAAAGAATTCTGAATATCGAAACTGTTAATCTCATTATTACCAGTTATTTTTATATTACTCATCTTTAAATATCCCGAGAAAAAAAACATATAGAAGGACACCCCGAAAAAACTAATCAGCAGCATATAGAATATAAATCTTGATATCATGTTCAAAAATATCGACGACCTGCCGGGCATTTTTTTCGCGTTTTCATTTCCAGTGCAATTTTTTATATACATTTTCGCCATTTTTTTATATATCCATAAACAATGTTTCTAAAACAAGCCTAGGATTTGCATTTGTGTTTTTCAATATTTCTTCATTTTTTCGAATTTTTTCCATATCAGTATAGATTTTTTTACATTCAGCTTCATTTGATAACATAGCCTTTTTTCTCATTTCCCATAGCCAAATATCCAATTTTTCTATGGTTTTTGTTATATCTTTAGAAAGTTCTTCAGCTAGCATAAGTTTATCATTAATCGAGCCCTTAATAATTTTATTAAACCCATTAATAGCTTCTGAACGGAAAGATTTTTCTTCTTCATTTTCATTTATGATTTTTGCCAATCCCGGCCTTCCGGCTGAAAGATAAACAATATCTTTCGGAAAATTAATTTTCATTTCTTCATCATTAATTAAAGAAAATTTTATTATCTGCAAACGTGATTGGATTGTAGGCAGAATTCTGTCTATTTCATGTGTAACTAAAATTATTATAGTAGTCGGATTTGGCTCTTCAAGAATTTTAAGTAATGCATTTTGAGCCGAGATATTGAGTTTATGAGAATCATCAATGATCATAACCTTATATTTTCCATGGTAAGGGAATAGACTTAGCGCTTTTTTAGCCTCTCTTATAGATTCAATGGATATTTCTCGCTGTTTAGAGATACCTTTTTTTTCTAAAATTTCAGGAAAAACTATGATCAAATCGAGCAGAGCATCTTTACTAAAATCATTTATGTCTGAATTCATTTCTGTTCCCGAAATCGCATGCAGTGCGAATAATTTAGCTAGAGTGAATTTTCCTACCCGCTGCGGGCCGGAAAAAATATAAGCATGACTCAATGAATTGCTTCTTAGCGATTTTTGAAGAATTGAAAATGATTTCCGATTTCCAATAAAATCCATACTTAACTTTGCATTATTTTATTTATGTATTCCTTAAATTCTCTTTTAAATCTTTCTTCTGAAAAATTTTCAGCATGTTTTTTTATAAATTCTTTATCGTATTTATCTTCATTAATCATAAAGCGCCTGACACCATCAGCCAAAACTTCCGGCGTTTGCACGTCAAAAAATTCCCCAGATTTACCTTCGACGACAGTTTCCAATGCCCCGCCTTTGCGATAAGCTATCACCGGTATTCCCTCTTGCATAGCTTCAACCGGCGCAATTCCAAAATCATCTTCGCAGGGAAAAATAAAGGCTCTGGTATTTTTATAATAATTTTTAATTTCTTCTCTGCTTTGCCAGCCTAGAATTTTTACATTAGACTGGGCAATTTTACGCAAATAATTTTCCTGCTTCCCCTGCCCTATTACAACCAAAGGCAACCCAAGTTTATTAAAAGCTTCGACCGCAATATCAACTTTTTTGTATGGAGAAAGCCTGGAAATAATTAAGAAATAACCTTTGTCATTTAAATTGGCGGGTCTGTCCTTAAAGTTTCGCAAGTGAGCTTGCTCACATAGCGATACGGGTGGGTAAATAATAGCGCTTTCATGTCTGTAATATTTTTTTACACGACTTTGAGTATATTTTGAGTTTACAATCAAATAGTCAGGACGATCAGCTGCCATACGATCCCAGACACGCAAATAACTGAAAAATAAACGGGTAAAAATTGAGGGCTTATTGTTTCTTTCTTTTAAATATTTTTCATTATAGTCCCAGACAAAACGCATCGGCGAATGAAGATATGCAATATGAATAGTATCGAGTTTTGTAACAATTCCCTTTGACCAGGCTCCAGATGAAGAAATTACCAAATCATATTCTCTAAGCTCAAAGGTTTCCGGAATAACCGGGAAGAATGGCAATAACCATTGGTAATGTTTTTTTAAAAATTTAGGAAATTTCTGCAGATATGATGGACGTACATCTTTGCTTCCCCACTCTTTTGACATTTTTTCTCCATCATAAAGCAAAGTATAAATCGGCGCTTTGGGGTACATTTCCGAAAGCACTTTTAAAACTTTTTCCGCCCCACCCGGATAAAGCAGAAAATCATGAACCAAGGCTATTTTTAAGTCTTTTTTCTCCATAAATAAAGTTTAACACACCCTTAAAAATCTTGAAAGATAAGACATTATATACATTAACACATTCTTGACTTTTATTATTTATTTTGCTAGTATGCTGAAAATAATTAAAAAAATAAGTTATTTAAAAAAGGAGGTTTTTGATGATTTCAGGTCCAATTGAAAAAATTTCAGAATCTGAAAGAAAGAAATTCAGAATTCAAAAGCTAAGCATAAGTAAAGAAAGATTGCGTAAAATGAGAATAAGCAAAATAAGCCTCATAGAACTAGAGAGAATACAAAGGAATATCGTGAAAAGTAATTTAGAAAAAAAACTAAAACAATCCTTTGGAGACAGCATAAACCACATTGCAAAGATTTGGGTTTCATACTGATAAGTTTTACTGTTGTTGGTAACACAAAAACTTTAAGATCCATCAAATCAATGGATACTCCAAAATAAAATGCAATTATAAAAATAGGATGGGTCAATAAATATTTTGGTCTATCCTTTTTTTATTTCATCAATATTTGAGCAATTTCTTCGGCGCATTTTTCCCAGCTGAATCTTTGGACATTTTCCTGTCCCTTTTTTATTATTTCCTGCCTAATATTTTCATCAGAAATAAGCTTATAGACAGCATCCGCAATATCCTCAGAATTATTAGGATCAACCAGAATTGCACTGCCATTGGCCACTTCTGGAATTGAAGAAACATTAGAAGTTACTACTGGCACACCAGCTGATTGCGCTTCAAGAATAGGCAAACCAAAGCCCTCATAAAAACTCGGAAAAAGAAAGACATCGGATTTTTTGAGAAGTTCTGCTTTTTTATTTTTATCTATAAATCCAAGTTCGATAATATCTTTCCGGCAATTAACCTTGGCTATTTCATTTTTTATTTTCCCATAGCCAAATCCCGGCTTGCCTGCCAGAAACAATTTGTGCGGAATTTTATACTGTTCTTTTAAAACTTCGAAAGTTTTTATAATACCAATTACGTTTTTTCGTTCTTCCAGACGACCAATGAATAACAAGTATTTAATATCTGGCATTTTGTATTCAGAACCTGAAACGGAAAATTCATTAGCGTAACCATTATATATAACAGAAATTTTTTCTTCCTTGATTTTATATAAATTTATCAAATCCTTTTTTGTATTTTCTGATACGGCAATTATTTTTTTCCCCCACTGACATGATTTTCTTATGCTGCATCGCATATAAATTTTTTCCCAAAAAGAATAAGCATTGGGACAAAATTCATATTCCAGACCATGGATAGTAACTATAGTATTTTTAGGATGGATAACGGGGACAGTATGCGCAGGAATAAATAAAACATCCACTGGATGAAAAAACATCTCTAGGGATAAACCGACTTGAGTCCAAAGATAATAAAAATTTATTTTTTTTATTTTCCAATTTTTCGGCAATTCAAAATCTACCTTTTGATTTTTACGGATATATAAAATAATCTCGTGCTCTTTTAATTTATCAGCGAGATTTTTTATGACTTGATAAGAATATTCTTCGATTCCCGTCCTATCTTTTAAAAAAGCACGAGAACTATCTATGCCTATTAACATTTTTATTTTGATAGCATTATCGTACGTTTGTAAACTTCCAGATTATCTAAAGCGATTCCGATTCCCTTTATGACACACAAAATAGGATCATCAGCCACATAGCACGGAACTCCAATTATTTTGGTTATAAGCTGATCTAAATTTCTTAGAAGCGCACCACCACCGGAAAGAACCATACCTTTATCCATAATATCAGCTGCTAATTCCGGAGGGGTTTCCTGAAAAACTTTTTTAATCGCATTAACCACTTCACGGAGTTCATCCTGGAGTGCTTCAGTAATTTCATTTGAAGAAATTTTTATCGTTTTTGGCAAGCCTCCCATAAGATCACGTCCTCGAATTTCTATATGTTCTTCTTTAACTTGTGCAATTGCACTTCCAATTTCTTTCTTTATGTCTTCAGCTGTTCTATCCCCTATTGCTAAACCATATTTACGTTTGATATAGTCAGAAATAGCCTGATCAAATTTGTTGCCTCCTACACGCGCACTGTGAGCCGCTACAACCCCCCCTAGCGAGATTACAGCTATTTCTGATGTTCCACCACCTATATTAATAATCATATTGCCCTGGGCATTATGGATGGGTATTCCGGCTCCAATAGCTGCTAGTAAAGGCTCTTTAACTACATAAGCTGACTTTGCCCCAGCTTTTACAGCTGCATCAATAACTGCCCTTCTTTCCGTTGAAGTTACCCCCGCTGGAATAGAAATCATAATTTCTGGACGGAAAAAACGGATCCTTCCAGTAACTTTATTAATAAAATACTTAAGCATTGCTTCAGTTACTCTGTAATCTGCAATAACTCCGTCTTTCATGGGACGGCTAGCAACAATATTGTCGGGCGTGCGTCCTAACATTTCTTTAGCTTGATTACCTACGGCCAAAACAACATTCTCTGTAGGAGAAACCGCTACCACGGAAGGCTCATTAACTACGATTCCTTTTCCGGGTATAAA
Organism: Patescibacteria group bacterium; assembly: GCA_022709545.1. Taxonomy (GTDB): domain Bacteria; phylum Patescibacteriota; class Minisyncoccia; order Moranbacterales; family GWC2-37-73; genus DAOOTD01. Next base: position 109,518 of record JAKLIP010000001.1, on the reverse strand, counting down.
AACTAAAGTATTAGCTGTCCCTAAATCTATTCCAATTTTTCGTATAAACATAATTATTTTATTAGATTCAAATCTCCATTTATTATAATTGGCTTAACCGCTTCTATTTCAGTTTTGCAATATGGCATTTCCGGGATTGGATTGAACAAAAATATTTTCTGATTAAGAACGTGAGCAAATCCTATTTCCATCAAAGTATTTCCCCCGATATAATTTTCAATTCCATTTTTGTCAAAATTCAGAACTAAAACTGCGTCTGCTCCCTGCATTGCTCTCCAAAATTCGCGAATAGCGTCCATGTTGAATTTTTGATGCAATTTAATTTTTTCAATTTCGGAGTTATTCTTGCCTATCATTGATTTATGCAGATCCGTAAGAAAAGCATCATGCCCCATTATATTAAGCTCATCTTTTACTTCCAACATCTTATCAGTAAATTGCATCGAACCAATTATTCCTATCTTCATATAATTTATTTTCGCACCCTTTTTATATCTGCACCTAATTTTTGTAACCTTTCTTCAATCCTCTCATATCCTCTATCTACTTGGTATATTTCTTCTATTGTAGTTGTACCTTCAGCACAGAGCGCGGCTATAATTAATGAAGCTCCGGCTCTCAAATCAAAACTTTTTATAGCACTTCCCCGCAAATGAGCTGGACCATAAATAACAGCTTGATGGGGATTAAGTATTCTAGACCGTGCTCCCATTTTTTCCAATTCCGTCAAATAATTAAAACGTCCTTCAAATAAAGTATCAAAAATCATAGTCTCTCCGTCTGCTTGTGAAGCCAAAACACCTATTGGAGCTTGTATATCACTTGGTATACCAGGATATATGCGAGCATCTATTTTTTCAATTGCTTTCAATTTATCTGATGGTATAACTTCTATTGAATTATTTTCTATTTTAAAATCTGCTCCGAATTCCCTGAGTTTTTCCAAAACCAAATCCAAGTTCTCTTCCTTAGCATTTTTTACTTTTATAGGACTTTTTGTTGCTACACCCATAATAATGAATGTCGCCGCTTCATTTGCATCTGGAATAATTTTATGATCAGCGCCATGAAGTTTTTTACTGCCTATAATTTCTAATGTATGCGTTCCTAATCCTTTAATTTCAGCACCCATAGAAACCAAGAATTTCCCAAGATCTTCGACATGCGGCTCCTGAGCAGCAATTTTTATAATTGTTTTCCCAGGTAGAGATGCTGCCAGCATCATGGCATTTTCTGTCGCTGTTACTGAAAATTCTTTCAGTACAATGTTGGCACTTTTTCTGTTCCTAGCATCTATTTTGTATGTTTTTTCATTAATATTTGTTATATGTACGCCCATTTTTTCTAAGACATCAAAGTGAGTCCCGACTGGACGCTTGCCTATCACACATCCTCCTGGATGATGGAATGAAAAAAAATCAAATCTGGCACTTAATGAACCCAGCAGCAAAATTGAAGACCGGAGTTTTTTTACCAGAGAATCGTCTAAATGGGCTGGATCAATATCTTTGGAACAAATTTTAAGAGTTCTTTCCTCTACCCAATCAATAGAGGCTCCTATTCCTTTTAATATCTCAACCATGCGAAAAACATCCTCAATTAGAGGAACGTTGGAAATAGTACAAGGCTCATTTGTAAGCAATGTAGCAGCTAAAATAGGCGTAGTCGCGTTTTTCGAACCCCTTACATCTATGCTTCCAGAAAGCCTTTTTCCACCTTTTATTTCAAAATAGTCCATAGATTTAGTATACATGAGTAATATTTTTTTTCAACCTCAGAAGGGTTATTTTTATTTATACAAGCAAAGTACTTTAAATAACAAAAAAGTAAGCCTATTTTATGCTTACTTTTTTCTAATAATGACCTTGATAATTTACCAAGCGTTAAAAAATATGTCTTATAAAATAATTAAAAAATACTTTTCAATAAACATCATAGAATTTTGTATTCTTGTTTTTCTGCAGAATAAACAGAGGATCATGTTTTTTGTGTATGACTGCAGCAATATCAATTAAAATAAGGAAGATTGCAAATCCGAAAGCCAAAGACCAACCTATGATTGCTGATTGATTATTTTTAAAAAGAACATCTAAACTTGTTTTATCAGAAATTCCTGCCACCTTGCTTGGCTTTTTTTCTTGGGTATTTATATCAGATACTGTGCTTATTGGCATATTGCCACTAGATATGTTTTGTTGCATCTGTTTTCCAAACATTTGCACAACAACAACCGCCCTTTGTCCATCAATTATGCCCTGTTTAACAGCAATCCCCGTTTCATCATAATTTTCATTTAATATATTTTTTCGATGCGTTGGACTATTCATCCAAGCTTTCTGCTGATCTTCAGCACTTGTAAAATTTATAGCTAAATTTTCTCCAGCATATCTATATCCATATTTATTTTCATTTATCCAGTCCCATGGCGACTTTCCTTGTGGCGATATGTGTGCAAAATAATTGTTTTCAATCATATCCTGAGCTTTTTGCTCTGCAGCTTTTTGCAAAATATCATTCTTTTTTAAAACAGCTACATTGCTAGATTTTCTTGCATTATTTACAAGCTTTATAATAATATCTGCTGTAATATCACTTGCTTTAACTAAGGGCGCAAAAAAAACTACAAACATTGCAAGACTTATAAAAATCTCTGCAACAAGTGCCTTACTAAGGGTATTTTTACTTTTTTCTGTTATATGCAGCATTCTTTTATTAATTCGTTATTTTTTTACAGCTTCTTTAAACTTATCGCCACGATCAAATTCATTGGCAAAAAGACCAAAACTTGCAGCACCAGGAGAAAGAAGAACAATATCGTTTTTTTGTGCTTTTTTTCGAGCAATTGAAACTGCTTCTTCCATTGAATTAACAACTTCAAATAAATCAACTAGACCCTTTTCTGAAATATCATTGATTTCATTTATAATTTTTTCTGTTGCGTTTCCTTTTAGTAAAACCAGATATTTTGTTTTTTCAATAATTTTCTTTGCAAATTTTTTAAAATCAAGATTTTTGTCTGTTCCTCCTGCGATAAGAATGACTGGCTGACTAAAAGATTCCAACGCCAATATTGCAGCATCAGGAATAGTAGCCGCAGTATCATTGTAATATTTTATTCCGTTTGACTCTAAAACAAATTCTAAACGATGTTCGGTTCCTTTAAGTTTAGGCAATGCTTTTTTGATTTCTGGCACAGAAATTCCGTATGCATAAACAGCTCCTATGGCCGCCATTACATTACTAAGATTATGCTTGCCTAAAATATTGATTTTTTCTGTAGAAATAATTCTTTTTATATCTACTCCATCGTTCAAAAAAATAATATTATCTTCAATAAAAACAGAGGGGCTATATTTTATTGGTGAATATGAGAAACTTATAATTTGACTTTTATTTTCTTTGACCATTTCATGAATCTGCTGGTCATCGCCATTTATAATCAGCCAGTCTTTTGTATTTTGATTGGAAAAAATATATTGCTTATCTTCAATATACTTTTCCATTGTTTTGTAATAATTGAGATGATCGATAAAAATGTTTGTGATTACTGCAATATGCGGACTTACTTTTTCTCTGCCAAGAGCAGAAAGTCTCCAGCTTGAAAGTTCAAAAACAGGGATAGAATCTTTTTCTAACTTTTCAAGCCTGTCCATAACAGAAATCTGACCAATCCCCACTTTTATAGGATTCTTTCCAGCCGACTTAAGAATGTCGTATATAATTTTTGAAGTTGTTGTTTTGCCTTTGCTTCCTGTCACTCCAATTATCTTATTTTTGCATAACTTAAAAAACAGACCTGAATCCATTTCAACAGGAATATTGTTTTCAAGAGCTATTTTGATATGTTTTTCATTCCAAGGAACAGCAGGATTTTTAATCACCATATCAACTTTTGTAAAATCTTCATTTCTGTGATGCCCAAGAATAAAGTGAACATTTTTCACGCCTTTTAATTTTTCCAGTGAAGATTCCAGATGCTCCTTGGTTTTTATATCAGTCGCAATTACTTTTGCTCCATGATCTGACAAAAATTTTATCATACCAACACTTCCGCCATGCAATCCGATTCCCATGACAGTAATTTTTTTATCTTTGAAAAAAGAAGCATCCATAGTCTGTATTTTTAGAATTCAAAAAAAGATGATTTTCTTTTAATAACTTCGCCTGACCTCATGCTAGTCATAATTCCATTTTTAATAATAGGTTTTCCATTAATAATAACCCAGTCTATGCCTTGTGAATATTTATAAGGATTTTCAATTGTTGCCATATCGCGGATTAAGTTTGGATCAAAAACGACTATATCAGCATAATTTTTTTCTTTAATTATGCCTCGTTTTTTTATTTTAAACTTTTCGGCAGGCAGACCACTCATTTTATAAACAGCTTCTTCCCAGCTAATAATTTCTTTTTTTCTTACGTAGTTTGCAAATATCCTTGGAAAAGTACCAAAACTTCTAGGGTGCACAAGCTCACCTGTTTTACTATGTTCAATTTTATATCCAGAACCATTGGATGAAATTATTGAAAAAGGATTCATGATGCATTTATCAATATTTTCTTCGCTTAGAAGTTCAATCATTGTTATTACACGCCCTTCACTTGCAATAAGCAAATCGATAATAACTTCCTCTACGCTTTTTTCTTGAGCTTTTGCAATCTCTGAGATTTTTTTATGGTTGAGCGTTTTATCTATATTAGAAACGGAAATTATTATTTTTGAATAATCAAATTCGCTTTCTTTCATTTCTTTTATAATACTTTCCCTATTATTTGGGTCTTTTAGCCTGGAAATCATCATATTGCGACCGCCTTCTGTTGCCCAGTCAGGAAGCAATATATAAAGAACATTGCCAGTCACAGTATAAGGATAAACATCAAAATTAACATCTATTCCTTCTTTACGGGCTTTTTCAATAACATTCAGAGCTTTTCCCATAATATTCCAATTTCTCATGCCCACAGCTTTTAAGTGAGAAATTTGCAGACGTACCCCTGTAACTCTAGCGACACCTATAGCTTCTTCTATTGAATTAAGAAGTTCATGACCCTCTCCCCTAATGTGTGTAGCGTAAACTCCATCATATTTCTTTACAACTTCTGCTAATTCTTCAATTTCAAGCGAAGACGCCAGTTTTGCGTGCGTATAAACCAGACCAGTAGACAAGCCTAGAGCTCCTTCTTTCATCGCCTGCTCAAGCATTTTTTTCATAGTTTCCATTTCAACAGAGTTAATGTCGCGAACTTCATCACCTACCAATCCTCTACGAAGCGTTTCATGGCCAACTAAACTACCGAAATTTAAAGATATATTTTTTTTGCTTACTTCCTCCAGAAAATCTTTCATGCTAACCCAATTAAAACTGATCTTTTTTATATCCGCCCATTTTTGGATAGATTTCATAACATGGTGATCAACAAGCGGAGCTATAGATGATCCACAATTCCCACCAACAATAGTCGTTATTCCTTGATAAATAAGACTTTCTAGTGCTGGATCAGAAAAAATTCTCCAATAAGTATCAGAATGGTTATTGATATCAATAAAACCCGGCGTAACATATCTTTTAGTAGCATCAATTTCTATCTCAGTACATTCATTTTTTAGATCGCCGATGTAAGTTATTACGCCTTCTTGTATGCCTATATCAGCTCGGTACATTGGCTTGCCGCTTCCATCTATAATAGTTCCATTTTTTATTATTATATCGTACATAATTTTATTTTTTATATTGTATTTTTTACAAAACTTGCTTTAATTATAACATTTTTTAAAGCCAATTAGCAAACAATCAATGTCTTATTGAAAATAAAAAAATTCCCGCTCCAAGCAGGAATTTATTGCTGTGTATTCTATAACCATCCTTTAATTTTTAGCCCTTCCCTGGCAGCTTCACGCTGAGCTTCTTGCTTTGAATTACCACTGCCTTCTGCTATAAGTTTATCACCAAGAAAAACTCCCACAACAAAATGCTTGTCATGATCAGGACCCCAATCCTTGATAACCTTATAAATTGGCGTTATTTTATTATTTTCCTGTGCCTTTTCCTGAAAATAACTTTTTGGATCAAGATAGAGTTTTTTATCCAGTATTCCTTGGAGTTTTTTAGCGACATTATTTAAAACAAACTTTCTAACACTTTCATAACCCTGGTCAAGATAGATAGCACCAATAATTGCTTCCAGTGCATTGGCTAGCAAATATTGTCTAGCACGTCCAGTATCCTTGGCTTCTCCCCGACTCATTAATAAATATTTTTCTACTTCAAGTTCTTTAGCTATCTGCGCCAGCATTTCACCATTGACTAAAGCACTTCTCCAGCTTGTAAGTTCGCCTTCCGGATTTGAGTAATTTTTATAAAGATACTCAGTTATGATAAGTTCTAAAACAGCATCACCCAAAAACTCCAGCCGTTCATTATGATCGAGTTCGTAATTCCTGTTTTCATTCAAATAAGAACGATGAGTTGTTGCCTGCTTAAGCAATTCAATATTATTGAATTTAATTGCGATTTTCTTAGCTAAACTTTCTATCATAAAAAGTGTAAAACTCGAAATTCAACGCACGAAATAATAAATCTTAATATTTAACATTTCGAATTTAGAATTTCGGATTTTAATCATTAATTATTATAATAAAAATCTATTTTTCTTCTTTTTCAATGTCACTCTTTTTGTGATTTTTAGAAGTATCATCTTTCATAGGCTCTCCCATCTCTCGATAGATTGTTCCTAAAACACCATTCACAAATCGTGCGCTATTTTCACCACCAAAATTTTTTGCAAGTTCTATAGCCTCATTTATAGCAACCTTAGGAGGCACTTCTTCATAATTGCCATGCATAAGTTCATAAATACCCAAACGTAAAACATTGCGATCTATTATAGCAACTTGATCTAATGGCCATTCGGGAGCACATTTTTCTATGATAGCATCTATATCAGACAAATTTTGCATGGTTCCCTTTACCAGAGAAGTGACAAAATCGTATTGATCTATACCAGGAGCAAATTCTTTAACATTACGGTCTATAATATCGTCAATATTATCATTATTTCCTCCCTGAAAATCCCACTCAAAAAGAGATTGCATCGCAATTGAACGTTGAAGGTGCCGATTTGCCATTTTTATTTTAAAATTATTTCTTTTTATTAACTTTTTTAAGAGTATTGACAACTTCTTTACCCTTATAAAATCCGCAGAAACTGCAGGCCTTGTGAGGAAGCTTTGCTTTATTACACTTTGGACAAGTTATTGTTTTTACTATTTTAGTTTTAAAACGATCTCTTTTGGCATCCCGTCTCTGTTTTGTGTGCCTTTGTTTTGGTACAGACATTTTTTTATATAATAAATTATTACAAATCTTGAACCATAATAACACACATTTTTCCTATTAGCAAGATTAGGAATATTTTTAAATATTAGGATAAGTAGATGTTTCTTTTTTTGAATTTATATTAATTAAAATACCAATACTGATTAAAAGAGTTATCATTGAGCTTCCGCCATAACTCAAAAGGGGCAATGGGATGCCAGTAACCGGCATAATACCTATATTCATGCCTATATTTTCAAAAATTTGTACAAAAAACATAGACATGATGCCAACAACTATCAGGAAACTGAAATTATCAGGCGCATTTAGTGCAATAGTTCTCATTCTTGAAAAAATTATAAAATACAAACCTAAAATAAAAAATGACCCCAAAAGTCCCAGCTCTTCAGCAATAGAAGCAAAGATAAAATCAGTATGCTTCTCAGGTAAAAAATTTAACTGCGATTGTGATCCGTGACCTATTCCTTTGCCTATTAAACCGCCAGATCCGACTGAAATCATTGATTGAATAACGTTATATCCGCTTCCTCGTGGATCTACTACGCCCGATTTTACTAAACCATAAATCCTATCTTTTTGATATGTTTGCAATTGAAACCACCCTAAAACTGATAATATTATTCCAAATAATATTATAATAAGGATTTTCCTTGCACTTATACCGGAAACAGCAGTCATGCTGATCCATATAGCAACAAGAACCATGGCGCTTCCGAAATCTGGTTGTTTTATTACTAAGATAAACATTATCCCGCAAAGAATTAATGATGCAATAAGCCTTCCTGTTTCACCTAGTTCCATTTTCTTCTGCGAAATAAAACTGGCTAGAAAAATAATAAGTGAAATTTTTGCAATTTCTACCGGCTGAACATGAAAAGATCCTATGCCTATCCATCCTGCTGTGCCCCTTACTGTAATTCCAAAAATTAAGACTGCCACTAATATAATTAGCGTAAAAAAATAAATCAGCGTGCTTTTTGATTTTAGAATTTGATAATCAAAAAAAGCGAAAAAAAACATGCATGTGATTCCTATAAAAACAAACATTATTTGCCGCCAAAAAATATTCAGACTTCCTCCACTGGGGATAAACATAGAGATACTATAAAGTACAACTAAGCCTATCGCCAGCAAAAGGAATGTTGAAAATATAAGTATTGGATCTATTTTCAGCAATTTATTTATCATAGGCAATATTCTACATTTAAAATACAGAAAAAAATAATTATGGGTTATTTATTTTAAAGCATTTATATAATTATCGGGAAACAGAAAAATTCTCAGAATCAAAAACATTTATTTGAGGATCAACCTCTATATTTTGTATATTTCCTTGCAATAAATAGGGCCAGCTTACGCTAAATTTTTGCTCTTCCTTTGCACGTACAGAATCTCTTTGAGTTGTATTTATGCCAATTATATTACCATTTTCATCACGAATAACTATTGTGGCGTCTATTTTTTTAAAATCATACCCACTTTCGTTTCTGATTAATCCCTCAACTTGACTGCTATTAGGGGTTGGGGCAGCACCAAATTTTTTACTATATACTCCAATTTGAGGCTTACCAATTTTTGATAACTTTTCCCACTGGGTGTCACTTATCTCAACACTCACATCTTTAGGAATTTCATCATTCTCTGTTTTTAAATTTAACACTGCTAAATATCTGGTATCTGACGGAAGGATAAAACTGTATCCTTCTTGAGTTTTTATGGTTAATCCAGATTTATCTTTTAAAGTAAAGATGTATCTGAATGATTTCGCTCCCATAGATTCATTTGGATTATATATTTTTGCAACAACATCATAGACATCATTGCCTCCATAAGCGAAGGCAACTTCATCAATAATCAAATCTTCTATTTGAGCAACATCCTTGCATGGAGAACATGGTCCGCCACAATCAATTCCTTTTTCTCCTTGATTTTGTATTTTATCAGAACAGGTCGCTGCTGGAGAAAATAATAGATAAGAAATAAAGACAATCACAACAAAAACAACCAAATAACCCGCTATAATTTTAATCCTTTTTTTTATTATTTCTGAGTTTTCCATATTATTTTTTTTGGTTAGTTATTATTATAAGTATATTTTATTGCCATAAAAAAACAAGACCTGCTATTTAAAATTAAGAATTAAAATAATTTTTTACCAAACAAAAAATCCCGCTTAAGCGGGAAGTTTACCTCAAATGGAAACCAAAATTCTCGGCACTGACCTACTCTCCCTCATGGAGGTACCATCGGCGCTGAAGTGCTTAACTGCTCTGTTCGGGATGGGAAGAGGTGTTACCACTTCGCTAGAAGCACCGAGAATTTTGGTTTCCAAATTTTCAATAAGTAACTCTTAACCACTAACCATAAAAATAAGAAAGATTAATGAATCTATTAGTACTTCTTGGCTCAACTCCTTACGAAGCTTACACCTAAAGCCTATCAACCTAGTCTTCTTCTAGGAGATCCTCGTATAATAAATTATACGTAATATCTAATCTTGGGATGAGCTTCCCGCTTAGATGCTTTCAGCGGTTATCTCGTCCAAACATAGCTACTCGGCAGTGGACCTGGCGGTCCAGCCGATACACCAGAGGTTTGTTCTTTCCGGTCCTCTCGTACTAGGAAAGAGTTCCCTCAAACATTCACGCCTACAGCAGATAGGGACCAACCTGTCTCACGACGGTTTGAACCCAGCTCGCGTACCGCTTTAAATGGCGAACAGCCATACCCTTGGGACCTTCTCCAGCCCCAGGATGCGATGAGCCGACATCGAGGTGCCAAACCCTTCCGTCGATGTGGACTCTTGGGAAGGATCAGCCTGTTATCCCCGGGGTAACTTTTATCTGATGATCTTCTGCGCATCTACATGCGACAGTCGGTTCACTAAATTCTACTTTCGTAACTGATTGACTTATGAGTCTTGCAGTAAAGCTGGTTTGTACTTTTGCGCTATCAGTCCGATTTCCATCCGGACCTAACCAACCTTTGTAAACGCCTCCGTTGCCATTTAGGAGGCGACCGCCCCAGTCAAACTACCCACCAGGCACTGTTCCCGCTCCGGATATGAGATTCAAACACAAGCAATGCTGAAATTTATAGATTGCGGTTTGAAACTCATAACGGAGCAGGGTTAGAATTAAAACTTTGATAGAGTGGTATTACACTGTCGACTCCATCCTGACCGAAATCAGGATATCAAAGTCTCCCACCTATTCTAGGCAACCAAAATTCCAATCCAATACCAAGTTGTAGTAAAGCTCCACGGGGTCTTTTCGTCTTGCTGTAGGTCGGCAGCATCTTCACTGCCATTGCGATTTCACCGGGTCCTTCGTTGAGACAGTTTCCAAATCGTTACACCTTTGATGCGGGTCAGAACTTACCTGACAAGGAATTTCGCTACCTTAGGACGATTATAGTTATCGCCGACGTTCACTGGCGCTTCAAGGATTAGCTTGCACCAACCCCATTAACGTTCCAGCACTGGTCAGGTGTCACCCCCTATACTTCCCCTTGCGGGTTGGCAGAGAGTTGTGTTTTTGATAAACAGTCGCTTGGAAAACTTTCACTGCGTCCATCCCGATAAATCGGGACGGAAAGACATCTCGCTAACTTACGTCTAGTTTTTTTGCCGAGTTCCTTAACGAAGGTTCTCCCGTTCACCTGAGGCTACTCGCCTCATCTACCTGTGTCGGTTTGCGGTACGGATACAATAATATTAACCTTAGAAGCTTTTCCTGGTACCTTGCTTTGTTTCGTTCGCCCCGCCGAAACGGGACTTCCAGAAATGCCTTGGGCTGATGCTTCGTGGATTTGCCTGCGAAACACCCTCAACATTTCTACATCAATCCAATGAGATGCAAAACATACTAAAATACGTCACTCCATCGAATATTATTGCAGTGCAGGAATATTAACCTGCTGTCCATCGACTACGCCTTTCAGCCTCGCCTTAGGACCGACTAACCCTGGGACGATCAACGTTGCCCAGGAAACCTTAGACTTGCGGTGTGTGAGGATTTCACTCACATTGTGGTTACTCATGCCAACATTCTCACTTCTTTGCGCTCCACGACGGGTCGCCCCTTACGCTTCAGTGCACAAAGAACGCTCTCCTACCGATTATAGATTTCACAGAGAACTCAACAAATTTTGTTGAGAATTAAATTTAACGTCAATGATAACAGGCTGGGCTTTTTTGTTTTTAGCTTGTAATGAAGTGTCGCTATCCCGTTCACTCCACCCTAACAAACGTTTGCCTGTTATCATTAACGATTTTAAAGAAAATTTTCTCTGTGAAACCTATAATCCCATATCTTCGGTATTATGCTTAGCCCCGTTGAATTATCGGCGCGAAGTCTCTGGTCTAGTGAGCTGTTACGCACTCTTTGAAGGATGGCTGCTTCTGAGCCAACCTCCTAGATGTCTAAGAAACTTCACTTCCTTTACCACTTAGCATAAATTTAGGGACCTTAGATGATGATCTGGGCTGTTTCCCTTTTGAGATCCGACCTTAGCGCCGGATTTCTGACTGCCATGATAAACATCTCAAGAATTCGGAGTTTGGTTGAAAACCCTACGGCGAACCGCGAATTCTCATCCAGTAGCTCTACCTCTTGGATGCAATTACATGACGCTAGCCCTCAAGCTATTTCGGAGAGAACCAGCTATTGCCGAGCTCGATTGGAATTTCTCCCCTACACACAAGTCATCCCCGAGTGTTGCACGGCTCGTGGGTTCGGGCCTCCCCTTGGTTTTACCCAAGGTTCACCCTGCTCATATGTAGCTCGCCCGGCTTCGGGTCTAATCCATGCGACAAACGCCCTATTCAGGCTCGCTTTCACTACGCCTCCGGAGTGTTAGCTCCTTAGGCAAGCCGCATAAAATTAACTCGTTGGCTCGTTCTGCAAAAAGCACGCCGTCACCGTAGCAAGCTACGGCTCCGACTCTACGTTAGTATATGGTTTCAGTTCTATTTCACTTCCCTTCCGGGATGCTTTTCACCTTTCCCTCACGGTACTAGTTCACTATCGATCTGAAATAATATTTAGTCTTGGAAGAGTAGTACTCCCAGATTCAGACAGGATTTCTCTGGTCCTGCCTTACTTGAGGATAATCACATAAAACATATTCTCTTTTCGCATACGGGACTTTTACCCGCTATGGTTCCACTTTCCAGAGGATTTTACTAAGAGATTATGCTTTACCCCGATCAATCGAGTCTAATTACCTCGCAACCCCCTGACTTGCGTCAGGGTTTAGACTTTTCCGCGTTCGCTCGCCACTACTTACGGAATCACATATTGTTTTATATTCCTCCTGGTACTAAGATGTTTCAATTCCCAGGGTGCGCTTCATTGGCTTATGAATTCAGCCAAAGATTCTCACTAAAAGTGAGAGGGTTGCCCCATTCGGAGACCTCCGGATCAAAGCTTGCTTAACAGCTCCCCGAAGATTATCGCAGCCAGCTGCGTCCTTCATCGCTTATTTCAGTCAAGGCATCCACCATATACGTTAAGTAACCTTTCTTTATTTTAACGGTTAGCAGTTAACAATTACTTATCATTAACTACTGATTGCCCCTGATTAATCAGAGGACTTTTTTTATTGACCTACTTATTGACTTACCATGTTATAGCTGACGCCTGATATATTTTCCCGCACAACTATATATATCACACGTTTTACATGGAAAGACCAAAAAATTGTTAAGTTGCTAACTACTGCGGAAACTTTTGATCAGTTTATTGGGATTTAATTTTTTTACCCATACTGATTAATCTATTTCAGCACTAATTTTAAAATTTTGACCAACAAAAAAATCCACTCGCTGCGAGGGATTTTCAAGGCAAACACAAAATTAGGCCCCGAACTCACCCGCTATATTTATTTCGTTTTTCAATTAGTTTTCTCAGATGTGTATATCTTAGAATACAAATTTTAGACGTGTTACTATTTTAACAAATACAAAAAAACTGTCAAGAGCAATGCATACAAGCATTGCCCCATTTATTTTATGATATGTTTATGCGGCTTTTTGATATTTTAATTATTGTCTAAAACAGGAATTTCTTCTGAGTTTTCTGTTTCATCCACGGTATTGTTTTCTGTTATATTTTGCGTTTCCTCTTCAACCGTATTATCTACTGAATTTGCTACTTCATTTGAAACTCCGTTTTTTATATTATCTATTAAAGTTTGGACCTGCGTCCTCGCCTGAGTTGATTCAGGCGATAACGCATCTAAAACTTTTTCATATTGTTCCACCGCCTGATCATTCTTGCCTTGTTTTTCGTAAAGAAGACCTAACCCTAAAAGCGTATTCGCATTATTAGGAGCAACTTGTAAAATCTGCTGATATAAATACTCAGATGTTTTTAAATTGTCATCACCGCCTTTTTCCCTATATAAATTAGCTAGATTAAAAACATAATCTGCATTTTGCAGGTCTATTTTTCTGGCATTTTCAGCAAATTCAATCGCCTTATCAATATCCCCAGCCTGATTGTTTATCAGAGATAAATAATAATATCCTGGAGCATAATCATTTTTTTCGGATATGGACTTTTGAAACATATCTATTGCCTTATCCATAAGCTCTTTATTTTTATTTTTATCTTCCTCTACGCTAGCTTTTTTTGCATTTAACTGTCCAATTTTTAAATAAATGTCCGGGTTGTGGGGTTCAAGAGCAAGGGCATCACCATAAATTGCAATCGCTTGATCTAAAAGCTGAACAAGATAAGAAGCTTTATTCTCGTAAGCTTGTGCAAGGACTTCAACAGCTAACACATCTTTTGGCATTAGTTCTTTTCCCTTTAAAGCAAAAGCTATTGAATTTTCTAGATATTGTCTTGTAAGTTCTATATTTGCATTATCTCCTTTTAAAATTTCCTTATTTGCAAGTGCCATATATTGCTGTCCGGCAATAGTATAATAACGACCCTCTTTGTCATAAAGCTTTATAGCTTTAGAAATAGAGCTGATTGATCCTTCCTCTGTTATGTTTTTCTGCCTTCCGGAAATGCCAGCAAAAATATCAGCTATATACATCTTGCCTAGGAAAACAAAGAAGAAAATTACACTTGCACTAACAACCAAAAAAACAAATGCCAAAGCTAGTGCATATTTAGGGGAAGCTTTTAGAGAAAGATTTATATAGTCCTCTTTTGCATCACTTTCCAGAAGATTTATGCCTAAAGTAATCGATCCTAAAAGTACGCTTAAAATTACCAATGCTCCTTCCATCCTTATCATAAAAGAAGAAACTATGATGACTATCATGCTGGCCATTGCTCCGAGAGAATATATCTTATTTCTTTCTTTATCTTTACTTAAGAAATAAATCGTAACACTTAAAAAAGAAATTATAAGAAGAATGAAAGAAAAAGTACCCAAAGCTCCTAACGTAGGCATTATTTCCCATAAAATTCCTGAACCCTGATAAAATCTAAGATTATGTAAACTAATATTATTCAAACTACTTAGATTAAATTCTTGCGGATGATATAGGGAAAATATGTACCCATAAGTTGCAGGACCGCTACCCAAGAAAAAATTATCTTTCATCGCTTCCTTAGCAACCTGCCAGGATAATTTATATGAGATATTTATTTCCGCCGGGATATTTACAGGAACTATATTAAATTTAAAAACACTTTCCACCCCTCCTATTAAAAATATAGAAAGTACTGCCAAAAAAACGATCATTGGTAACCAGGTAGAACCACTACTGGTTTTAACTATACGAGCAAGTACATATATAAGCAGAAAGCCAACTCCGATTAGAATTGCAGGCCATGGTACAAAGGAATAGAAAGCAAAAAGAGCGTACAGTGATATTAAAACTATTATTAAAAAGATGGATTTTAATATATTTTTTTTCCATTTTGCTCCTTCACTCAGTTTTAATTTCAAAAAAACAGTGATAAATAAAATACATAAAACACTTAAATAAACAGTTGTTCCAGAAACAGATCCAATGGGATTAGTTGGCAAAAATTGGGCCCAACTATTTGCTTGAATAAAACTTTGGTTCTGTAATTTAAGTATGCCTGTTAAAATCAAAAATTCATAAATTATAGCTATAAAACCAGATGTCAAAAATGACCCCAACAAAAAACGCATGATGCGTTCACTGAAATGACTTAGGATTATATAATAAACAACAATACTAGCCGTAATATTGATAAATCCGTGAGTTGGATCACCAAAAAATCCCCAAAAGCTATGCCATTTATCAACTGAAAAAATAGATGATAATAAACAAGCGAACCAAAATATTATTATCGGTATATCCAGCGGAGTACGTCTTATTTTCATTTCTCCCCTGACAACGCCATTAGATACCCAGGCAATAAGAGCTACTAAAATCCAAAAATAAAAATATATTTGTTTTTCAAATCCTATGCTTTGGGAAGAAAAGCCTGTAAAAAAAATAGGAACTCCAAAAAAAATAGCCATTAATGATATGATTACTACAGCGTAAAGCGCCTTTGCAATCCAGTTTTCTCCATTTGGATTCAAAGCACTATCTTTTATTGATTGTCTAATAATTTCTCCGGATTTTTTCTCCCTTAAAATTCCCGATTTTGAAGAAATGCTTGCATACTTGTCCATATTTTTTGTTTAACTAAAAAGATTAAAAAAATTTATTTTTTATCCATAATCTCTTCTCTTAACTTTTTGAGAATTAACGCTGCTTCTTCGCGACCTCCTAATCCGAAAGCTAAACCTGCTGCCAATGAAATTGCTCCAATTAAACCAATAAATATCGTATTAACCAAAGATACGGCTATTCCAAGCTGAATTAATGCTGCCAATATACCAAAAATTATAATAGACCATTTTATTATAGTGGCTAAAAGCGTAGCACTCATAACTCCTGCTGCTTTTGTGCTGGAGCGCACTATTATATATATAAGGTTACCCAAAAGAAAAGCGATTGTGAGGATTATAGTAGCCACGATTACATTCGGCAGATATACAATTATGCTATTAAGAAAGCCTGTAACTTGATTTAACCCTAAAATATCTGTTGCTGCCATTAAAAAAACGAGGATTAAAAACCACTGGACAACTTTTCCCAAAAAATATGAAATTGAAATATTTATTCCATGTTCCTTTATTTTTTCACTGATATTCATACGTTCAAAAGCTTGATCTATTTTAATTGCTATAACAATCCTTTCGATAACTTTTCCTAAAACAGAAGCTATAATCAGCCCAAGTAAAAAAATAATTACTGCCCCCAACAGAGTTGGAACAAAATTAATAAATCTCAGCCATAAATCTATAAGAGAAAATGATATGGCTTCTCCCCATGTTTGGACTTGATTCATATTTATTTAAGAAAGTATTCTATCATTTTATGTTACTCTAAGAAAATAAAACATAAAAATACTTTCTGTGTTTAAAAAATTATTAAAAAGATATGACCTTTTCTTTAACTAATTATAGCACATTTTCCAATATTAAGATAGAAAATATTGGTTTCTTTTTTGTACCAAAATTTAAATTTGAGACCTGATTAAAACTTTCCTCCAAGTTCATTTTTAAACTCAATATATATTCTTTCCAACAAAATAGGGTCTGGGTTTCCATCTGCCGAAAGAGTTCTCATCCTCGATCTATAAATTCTGTCCTGAATCTCACTAATAGTAAAATGATTTTCATGCGCTTCTATGAATATAATAGATATATCACGCAGAGAAGTAATGAATTCTAAACAACCTTTAATATCGGAAAATTTCTTAATCAATTTTTCAGCAACCGCATAAACCTGCGAAATTGTAAGATAAACCAGGCTGAAATCATTTCTAATACCATTGAGCATATCTTCATCCAAGCCAGTATCCTCACTAAAAAGATGTATTTCCATTTTAATAATTTCATCTTTAGTGGTCATAATATCAGAACTATAAACACGTGAACGCGTAAAAACCTTTTCCATTGAAGCAAGATACACTATGAAAGAATTAAGCGATTCATATTCCCCGTACTTTTTGGCTAACTTCAATGCCACAATATCAATTTTTTCAAATTCCTGATTAAGCTGAGCTTCGGAATTTGAATTAGATTCTTTTATCTGTTCAAATCCTTTGAACATAAAAATTTTTTATTATATATCTAAATTCTTCACATTTTTTGCATGTGTCTGGATAAATCTTCTGCGCGGTTCCACATCTGTTCCCATAAGAATATCAAAAACTCGATCAGCCTCCTGTGCATCTTCTATCTCAACTCGCAGCATTTTGCGGCGTTCTGGATCCATAGTTGTTTCCCATAGCTGTTGCGGATTCATTTCTCCAAGACCTTTGTATCGCTGGATGGTAACTCCGGCTATTTTTTCAATTTCTCCGCCTCCTGCATCAAGATCTGATTGTGTAATTTTATTTTCAATGTTTTTTTCAGTCGATTTCTTTTTTAATTCTTCGATAATTTTATCTTTTTCCTCATCATTAAAAACCCACTTAACGTCTTTTCCTTTTTGAATCCTATAAAGAGGAGGCTGAGCTATATAAACATGCCCGCCAGTTATGAGTTCTTCAAAATATCTATAGAAAAATGTCAGCAATAAAACACGGATATGCGAACCGTCAACATCGGCATCCGCCATAATTATTATTTTTCCATATCTTAATCGGCTAATATCGAATGTTTCTCCAATTCCAGTTCCAAGAGCTATTATAATTGGTTTCAATGTATCAGACTTAACTACTTTGTCGAGACTGGTTTTTTCTACATTAACCAATTTACCTCTAAGCGGAAGAATTGCCTGAAATTGGCGATTCCTACCCTGTTTTGCACTGCCTCCGGCGCTATCGCCTTCTACTATGTATAATTCTGATTTTTCCGCATCGCGAGTCGTGCAATCAGCCAGTTTTCCCGGAAGAGTCATACCTTCTAAAGCTCCTTTCCTGAGAACTGCATCCTTGGCTGCTCGCGCAGCTATACGCGCCCTAACAGTCAGCATACATTTTTCAATCATCGCCTTAGCGTTGTTTGGATGTTTTTCTAAAAATTCAACTAAACCTTCCGAGGTAACACTTGAAACAATTCCACGAACTTCCGCATTTCCTAACTTAGATTTTGTCTGTCCTTCAAATTGAGGATTGCGAAGCTTAACACTGACAACTGCCGTCAAACCTTCTTTCAAATCTTCAGAAGTCATAGCTCCGTCTTTTTCTTTAAGCAAGTTGTTTTTCTTAGCATAATCATTAAGCACGCGCGTAAGAGCCATTTTAAATCCTGTCACATGCATCCCGCCCTCAATGGTAAATATATTATTAGCAAAAGAATAAAGATGCTCTTTATAACCGTCAGTATATTGAAGCGAAATTTCAACATTCACATTATCTACCGTTTTTTCAATATAAACAGGCAACTCGTTTTTTATTTCTTTTCCGCGATTTAAAAATTTAACAAAAGAAATTATTCCACCATCAAAGTAAAATCCATGTTTTAAAACTTTATATTCATCTTCTTTGCTTAATACTTCCCGCCTATCTTCGACTATAATCTTTACTCCTTTGGTAAGATAGGCCTGTTGTCTAACATAGTCTAAAATCTTTGTCCAACTATATTTTATCTCAGGAAATATCTGCGGGTCAGCTTGGAAAGAAATTATTGTTCCTGTTTTATCAGATTTTCCTGTAGCCTTCACTTTATACAAGGGTACGCCTCGCTTATATTCTTGGGTCCAAATTTTTCCATTAAGATGAACTTCGGCCTTTGTCCAGACAGAAAGGGCATTTACGACAGAAACTCCAACACCATGAAGTCCTCCGGAAACTTTATATCCATCTCCACCGAATTTTCCGCCGGCATGCAGAATCGTTAGAACTGTTTCGAGTGTAGATTTTTTTGTTTGTGGATGTATTTCCACCGGAATGCCGCGTCCATTGTCAGTAATCTCAATTATATTGTCAGGCAATAATTTTATGCTGATATTATCGCAATATCCAGCCATGGCTTCATCAATTGAGTTATTGACCACTTCCCAAATTAAATGATGCAGACCTTCCGTAGAAGTTCCTCCTATATACATTCCGGGGCGCTTACGCACAGGATCTAGCCCTTCCAAAACTTGGATGGATTTTGCACCATATTCATTTTTTTTCCTATTTTCCTCTTTTTTCATTTTAAAATATTTATTCTATTAGCAATTTAATAACTTAATTTATTAATAAATAAAATCACCTGCGTGTTAAAAAATATAATTCCATTAAAAATATTCCTGCTACCATAAGTAAACCATTCCACCATAAAAGCATTCTGTGCTGTTGCAAAATTAATAGCCCAATTAACAGAAGTGCTATTAAGATTCCTTGTCTGAAGCTTGTTCCTAAATATATAAATGCAACTTCATCGTCACCTCCAATTCTTCTTTTCATCCAAGTAAAAAATAAAATGAGCACTCCAGCAAAAAAAAGAAATGTGCTCGCATAAAAAAGAAGGTGTCCTGCAAATCCTGATTTTTCAGGATTGATATATAAAATAACCATGACCCACGCTATAAAAGATAAAACTGTACCAAATCTTATCCCCCAAAGATATGATTTTAATGTCATTTTTTTGTTTTTTTAGGGCAAATTCCACTACCTTATTATAATTCTTTTTAGGTATTATTGCAAGTATTTTTTCTATATTTTTTTATTCAAAATTAAATATAAAAAAGGCTCAATTAAGCCTTTTACTTGCGGGGACGGCCGGGCTCGAACCGGTGACCTACTGCGTGACAGGCAGTCGCTCTAACCAACTGAGCTACGCCCCCGTCGTCACTTTGTTCCTCATTGAAACCTTGCGGTTTCAATACTTCCACACCGGGAAAGAAAAGTCACGTTTTCCAGACCCCTTTCCCATTCTTAAATTCTATCACAATTTATTCTCGTACCAGGGGAGAGAGTTGAACTCTCGACCTTGGGCTTATGAGTCCCACGCTCTAACCAACTGAGCTACCCTGGCTTACTAATAAATAAAAAACGTAAGATAAAAAACAAACATATCTGTCACCTATATTCAGTTTCTCGACCTACGTTCTATGCTCTTGTTGCGGGAGTAGGATTTGAACCTACGACCTCGTGGTTATGAGCCACGCGAGCTGCCAGACTGCTCCATCCCGCTATAAATAAAATAGGCAGTAATCCTTATTATAATTATTTTTTTACATCTGTCAACAATGAATTTTAATTCAATAACTCTAAATACCTCAAGAAATTTTCATAAATGCCTATTTCTGCCTTTGCCAATCTTTCGTCGACTTCAAAGTCTGGCTCATTCACTACCCTATTTCTAAGTTGATGCGCTCCCTTAAGCGCCTCCAGATGATCATCTAGATGAGAGGTTCCGACTTGTTCTAATTTTTCCATCATGTTAGCTCCCTTGTACCCTAATTCAGAAAGTATCCCATCAGCAATCGAATCGGCTTCAATGATTGCAACTTTGAATTGCGAAGCTTCGTTGCTTTTTAGACGTTTCATGACTTCATCCCAGCGTTTGCCCATTTTTTTCTTTGTAACTAAAGGAACACTCATGCCTTTTAATCCTACTCTCAGCTGAGCAGGCACATCACGAAGAATCAAAAGCATAATTACATTAGCAATTAAAACTGCTAGATATATTCCGAAAAAAATCTTGAGAAAAAAAACTAGAGGTGAAGCATATAATTGCGTAATAATATCCTGAAAACTACTGACTGAATTTTCTGAATTATTAAACATATGTTTAAATTATTTATATTTTTAATTATTTATTTCAAAAGTATACGCCACATCCAACAACCCCTCTTCATCAAACCACTTACCCATCAATTGCCCTCCTACTGGAAGGTTTTTAACAGCCCCAATTGGAAAAGAAACTGCAGGTATACCTGCAAGATTAGCTGTAATTGTATAAATATCGCCTAGATACATTTTTAGCGGATCATTAGTTTTTTCACCTATTTTAAAAGCTGTTTCCGGAGCTGTCGGAGAATAAATAAAATCAACTTCTTTGAATGCTTTTTCAAAATCCTGCCGAATAAGTGCTCTGACTTTCTGCGCCTTAAGATAATAAGCATCGTAATAACCAGCACTCAAAGCATATGTCCCAAGCATAATACGTCTTTTTACCTCGTCACCAAATCCTATTTTTCTTGTATCAAGATATCCTTCAAGCAACGTTTTAGGCAATTCTCCTTCTTTAACGTCAGAATCTGATTCATCATTAATTCTTAAACCATATTTTATACCGTCAAATCTCGCCAAATTGGAACTAACTTCTGAAGTCATAATTATATAATATGTAGGCAGAGCATATTTAGCATGCGGCAAACTTATTGTTTTTATTTGAGCACCTAGAGATTTTAATTTTTCAACAGATTCATCAAAAACCTTCTTGATTTCGCTGTCTAATCCTTCCATATATTCTTGTGGAATTCCTATACTTTTCCCAGAAATATTTCCTGTAAGATAATCTTCATATCTCTTACTGCCGCTCTGAGCAGAAGTCGCATCCAATAAATCTTCTCCGGAAATTTCTGAAAGAATTATAGCTACATCTTCAACGTTTTTTGCAACCGGTCCTATTTGGTCAAGACTGGAGGCCATTGCAAGCAATCCATTTCGTGAAACACGTCCATAGGTAGGTTTTAAACCTACAACTCCGCAAAATGAGGCTGGCTGGCGGATTGATCCTCCGGTATCTGAACCAAGAGACCAAACAGCTTCATTTGCTGCCACAGCGGCTATTGAACCTCCGGAAGAGCCCCCTGGAACACGTTCTATATCTAAAGGATTTTTAGTAATTTGATAGGCGCTATTTTCAGTAGACGAACCCATGGCAAATTCATCCATATTTGTTTTTCCTAAAAAAACAGCTCCGCTTTTTTTCAGGTGCTTGATAACGGTTGCATCATAAGGAGCAATATAATTATCCAGAATTTTTGAACCTGCAGTAGTCCTTACTCCTTTTATGCAGATATTGTCTTTGATCGCACAGGGTATGCCTTCTATTATTCCTATTTTTTCTCCTTTTGAAATTTTTTCATCCACTTTTTTTGCTTGATCCATCGCCAGCTCTTTTGTCAATGTCAAATAGGCTGAAACTTCTGGTTCTTTTTTTTCAATAAAAGCAAAATAATTTTCCGCAAGCTGAACTGCCGTTATTTCCTTGCTTATTAATTTATTGTGAAGTTCTTTGATCATTTTTTTTAAAAAATAAAACTATAAAACGCTTTTGACCTTAATATATCCGTCTTTGTTTTCCGGTATATTTTTGATAATTCTTTCTTTTTCCAAAGGTTCGAATTCTTTATTGATATCGGAACGGTATATATTCTGCATACCGGTAATATGGCCTATAGGCTCAATGCCCTCCACATTAAGCTCATTGAGTTTTTTGAAATAATCCAAAATTTCAGACAATTCATTCTGATATTTTTTAATATCTTTTTCATCTAAGCCTATTCTAGCCAAAGTTGCTATATGCAAAATTTCTTCCCTGGTTAGCATAATTATTTTTGGAAAATTATTTTTTTATAAGTTTTATAAATTCTTCCTCTCCTATAATTGCCACTCCTAATTCCTTGGCTTTTTCATACTTCGATCCGGGATTTTCTCCCGCAACAACATAATCTGTTTTTTGGCTTACAGAAGAAGAAATGCCACCGCCTCTTTTTCTTATCATATCTTTTGCTTCATCTCTTGTAAAGCTGGAAAGTTCCCCAGTCAGGACAAAATTTTTGCCTGATAATTTTTGATTGCCATCTGATATATTTTCTGCTTCAGCGACTTCTAAAATGACACCGAGTTTTTTTATTTTTTCGAGAAGCTCGAGATTTTTTTTATCGTTAAACCACTCAAATAAACTCTCCGCTGATTTATCCCCGATTCCCTTGATTTCCATCCATTGTTCTTTTGAAATTTGCGGGAAAATATTTATTACATCATGAAGACTCCTTATTTTTTCTTTTATTATTTTTTCTTTATTTTTCACCACCAGAACTGCAGTTTCTTCTCCTACAAATCTTATCCCCAATGCATATAAAAATTTTTCTAGGTTTATTTTTTTGCTTTTTTCAATAGCCTCTGTAAGATTTTTGGCTGATTTTTCAGCGAAACGTTCCAATGATTCGAGATCGCCCGTTTTTAATTCAAAAATATCGCTTATATCAGAAACAAGTCCTTCATTCATGAGTTGTTCCACGATTTTTTCCCCGAAACCGACTATATCAAAACCTTTGCGGGAAACAAAATGAATTATTTTTTCGCGTTCTACAGCAAAACACCTTGGATTCAGACAATAATGAGCCGCTGAGATTTGAGATGTTTCTTTCTTTTTTGATATTCCTATTTCTTGCCTCTCAACTTTTCCTCCGCAAATCGGGCACTTTGTCGGCATATGAAAAACTTTTTCTTTTCCAGTCCTTAAATTTTTTACAACCTCTACAACTTCAGGAATCACATCTCCAGCTTTATGAATGATAACCGTATCGCCCACTCTGACATCCAAACGCCTTATTTCATCTTCATTATGAAGCGTTGCACGGCTGACTGTTGACCCAGCAACTTTTACCGGACGAAGATGCGCTACCGGAGTCAGGGCTCCAGTGCGTCCTACCTGAACATTAATATCTTCCACAACTGTTGTAACCTGAGCAGCTGGAAACTTATATGCAATTCCCCACCTTGGAGATTTGCCGGTATAACCCAACGCTCTCTGTAATTTAAGCGAATTTATTTTTATAACTATTCCATCAATTTCATAGTCTTGTTTGTCTCTTTTGTTTGTCCAATAATCATAAAATCTCTGAACCTCGCCAATATCTTTGCATAATTTGCGCCCTGTATTGACTTTAAATCCTAACTTTTCTAAAAGTTCCAGCTCTTCAATCTGGGTTTCTGGAAATTTTGTGCTTATTCTATCTATATCATATATAAAACTGTCCAATTTCCTGCCAGAGGCAATCTTCGGATCGAGTTGTCTTATGGAACCAGCTGCCGCATTGCGAGAATTGGCAAAAAGCGCTTCACCTTTTTTTTCACGTTCTCTGTTTATTCTCTGCAATTCTTTTTTACTCAGCCAGCACTCACCGACTACTATTAGGTCAAATGGCATATTCAGTTTTAGCGGTATGCTTTGAATAGTCTTCAAATTTTGCGTTACATTTTCTCCAACCATTCCGTCACCGCGGGTAGCACCTTGCACAAATTTACCATTTTCATAAGTTAGGATCATCTTCAGACCATCAATTTTCAATTCACAGCAATATTCTAATTTTTCTTTTATATTGGTTTTTTCAATCATTCTTTTTATTTTTTCTTCCCAGTTTTTCAGTTCATTGCTATCGAAAACATCATCAAAAGACCACTGCTTGATTTCGTGTTTCACTTTTTGAAATTTATCCAAAGGCTCTCCTCCGATGCGGACTGTCGGAGAATTGGGAGACTTGAGATCCGGAAATTGTTCCTCCAGCTTTCTCAACTCTTCCATGAGAGAATCATAAATCTCATCAGTAACATCCGGATCATCTAAAACATGGTATTTGTAACGCAATTTGTCTATTTCCGCTGAAAGTTTGGCTATTCTTGTTTTAGCTTCATGTTTTACCCCCACACCTATTTAAATTAAAAAATTAAATTAAACTGTTTTTAATCCTTCTTTTCAACTGACTTAACGCATTTGCCCTTAATTTTAAGTTGTGCTCTCTTGTTCTCGCATCTTTTTGAGACACGTAAGCCTCATAATATACCAGCTTGAATGGTACACGACATTTAGTTGATTTACAAAGACCTTTATTATGTTCAGAAAATCTTTTTATCAAATTATTTGTCGACCCAGTATATAAATCACCGTCTTTTTTACTTTTTATTATATAAACATAGAACATAACATTTAAATAGGTGTGGGGGTGAATTCATATTTTAATTATAATACAAAAAAATCGCCCTGCCTATGGGCGATTTTTTAAATTTTACAAATATTTTATTGACATTCAACCGTTATACTATCTGTCTGATCAGTTTTTGGTAATCCTAAATAATTAACAGTGGCATCTATTTTATTTCCTGACGAATCTGTGAGTGTATATGTTCCACTAGTATTAATTGTTTCATCATTTCCTGTCCCCCAGGTTAAAGTAGGAAGAGCTTGGGAATAAGGATATCTGACAATAATAACTCCGCAACCACCAAATCTGTCGTAACCCCATGAAAAACCATAATCAATTCCACCACCGCCAGAACCAGTCCAAGGTTTTCCACTTGCTTCTTCGGTTGTAATCGGATACCCCCAAGAGTGACCTTTACCTCCAATTCCACCGCTTCCGCCTTCTCCACCTCTAAAATTACTAAAATTACCATTATAATCTCCAGAACCTCCGCCTCCGCCAGCAGCATAAATCGTAGGAACACCACTGATAGAAGAAGATATTCCGTCTCCTCCTTGCCCGCCATGATAATTTCCATCTGTACCTACAAAAGGCTGGTATCCGGC
This sequence comes from Patescibacteria group bacterium, assembly GCA_022709545.1. GTDB lineage: Bacteria > Patescibacteriota > Minisyncoccia > Moranbacterales > GWC2-37-73 > DAOOTD01. The sequence continues at coordinate 83,710 of JAKLIP010000001.1, read as the reverse complement.
ACTGCCGGCTCCGCCTCCGCCACCACCAAATGCTACCCACTCTCTACCATTGGGATAAATAGTAGTAGCTGCCCCCCCATTGTTTCCTTGTGAAGGTGCAGTAGCCGGAGTGTTACCAAGTCCTGGTGAAGCATATTCAGGACCATTGTTCCATTGAACTACATATCCACCTGATCCAGATCCACCATTGACAGAAGAATAACTTCCACCACCGCCTCCGCCAGTAGCTACTTCTTGATCAGAACCTCCAGTATCCCAAATTGTATTTCTGTTATTATAATAGACTTGGTCAGAAGGAACGGCAAACATAATGTTGGCACCTCCAGCGCCAACTATCATATTATAAGTTCTTGCAGTTACTGACTTATTCAAAAGCCTAAAACCACCAGCAGCACCAGCTTGCAAATCTCCATAGCCACCACCACCAACTAATAAAAGCTCTACATTATCCATGGGCTTTTCAAAAGTTATACTGCACGCCCCGCTGGCCAAATTTACAACATTTTTGTCATCAAACTTATGAACCACATATACAGTTTCAGAAGTGGGAGCAGGAGTAGGTCTTAAACCATCCTTATCCGTATAGACTATATTACCGCCGGTGGCGACAAGATTGGGTTTAAAAATTAAATCATTGATGACTGCAATCCCAGTTGCATTTGCCAAAGTTACCCCAGTTATATTAACCGGCTGATTTTTAACGACAAGTGAAGCACAGCATTCCCCATTCGTCTTCGTACCTACACCGCACTGACCCTCGCAGTTATCGTAGTAGACAGGATCGCCCTGACAGACTAAGTCTGCGCCCGTACAGGTACAAACTATATTTGTGTCGGGTGCAATGGAACCAACTGATAGGCATTTGTTGGCCAGGGTACAATCGGCTGGATCGGATGGCAAACCTTTGTCATTCCATGAAACCATAATTCTTTCTTCGATTATTTTCTTTCCGTCCGTATCATTCTTGACCGCCAAATCAACTTTTCTGAAAAATTTTGAAGGTTCTGAATTATCTTTTTCATGGACATAGAATTTATTGCCTTCTTCATATTTCAAATACAACTTGAAAATATCCGGATCGGTGTTAATTTCAAATTTATTTTTATCGATTATGTATTCACCGGCTTCAACTGTATCATTAAATTCAGTGTCGTTGTCTTTGAGATTTCTCAGCAGTTCAATGCCTTCCTGCGCTAACTGAGAAGCTAGAATCTGATCTTTTGAAAATCGGGAATATTCTACATTTTTGGACATCAGGATGAAAACCGCCATTATTCCCAAAGAGAGTATGGCAAAAGATATCAGCAGTTCTATCAATGAGAATCCTTTTTGTTTTTTTTTCTGTTTTAGAATTTGAATTAAATTCATCCTTGTTTAAATTTTAATTATCACGATTCCGGAACCGCCATTAGCGCCAGCTCCATAAGAATCTCTAATTTCATATGGTATAGTAACACCACTTCCACCTCCACCAGAACCAGTGTTTTCTTGCCCTGCAGTTGGTTCAATAGTTGTTGTAGAGTTACTCCCTCCATTTCCACCACCTCCTTTTCCACCTATTCCACCGCTCTCATAACCTCCACCTCCACCTCCAGCAGCATACCATTTCTCTGCACCGCTGATTGAAGATGGAGATCCACTTCCTCCATTGCCACCAGTAGCACCAGCATAGTCTCCACAATCATTACATGGATCATGCCAAGAATCAGTGCCACCGCTTCCATAATATCCTTTTTCATATGCTCCTCCTCCACCACCTCCAAATATATGATGTTGCCAATCACTTCCAACAGCACCGTCATGACCCTGCCCTGATATTCCCTTGCCTTCAGGAGAACTATCACCACCCCATGCTTGTCCACCTCCACCTCCGCCAGAACCACCGTTATATCCAGTCAAATCTGAAGGAGTATTGGCCGTTGGAGATCCATGCCCGCCACCGCCGCCTCCTTTAGAAATTATAATATTACCAATAGACGAATCGCCTCCATTTTTACCTGGATCATACCAGCCTCCGCCACCGTTCCCTCCTTTACCAACAATGATACTTGTTGAACCTGCTGGAAGTTCTGTAGTGCCAGTCAGAAAACCACCGGCGCCTCCTCCTCCGCCGCCATGTTCAGATCCCCCGCCTCCGCCACCACCGACAACCAGATAACCGACTTGCACTGGAGAACAACTCACATTGATCTCTCCGTCACCAGTAAAAGTATAAATTTCACGACCGTCTTTTTTAGTTATTTCCACTTGGCCAGTAGCTGTTACAGCCTGGACGCAGCAATCTTTGCTACCATCATATACACAAACTCCGTTGCGGCATTGGTCACTACCGCAGGTGGATACCTGACAAGGATCGCTTGCAGGACAATTGCTTGGATTTGTCCCGGGATCAACTGCAACGGTGTAATTGCAGGTCGGATCTGTGCCGTCAAATATCAATCCGGTGTCAGGCATATAGCAGACATAGGCTCTTTTGTTTGTGTCATTTTTAGCTGTGAGTGTTATCGGAGGAGCAGTACTTCCTGGATCTGTTTTGCCGCGGGATGAAAGACTGAAAGAAACTTCCACATCATCCTTGAAAATCACATTTTTTTTGGCTGAGTTTAATTCTAATCCTAGTTCTATTTTGGGATCATTTCCTTCACTAGGATTATACTCATATTCCAAATTATAGGCCGTCTTTCCTTTTTCAGCCTTAAAGGTAAATTTATATACCTGGCCGTCAATATATTTTCCGTTAATAGAATCGTTCTGCAACAATCTAAGTTGGGCGGCTATTTGCCTGGCGGCGACTTCAACTTCTTTTTGTGATTTGTTGCTTGTTTGGTTCACAAACAGAACTGCAGTCATAATTATCAAAAGAGCCATGGCTATCACTATTTCAATAACAGAAAAACCCCTCTTATATGAAAGAAGGGAGTTTTTTTTGAAATTCCCTGAGGGAAGTTTGGATTGGGGTGATGAATGAACTTGAGTTTGCAGAAATTTAGACATTTATATTAATTTTATTATTTGTATTCGTTAGCTTTTATTTATTCTTCATATTCAAAATAAGGATATTTTATCATAACAATTCCTGAACCGCCGGTAGCTCCTGGCACTTTTTCTCCGCCCTGATCCGCAGCTCCGCCTCCGCCGCCACCAGTATTGGGCATTCCGGGTTCTGGATTATTACCTCCGGAACCACCTGGATTATTTTGACCATCTCCGCCACCACCTTCTCCACCCTCCGCAATGTCATCACTTTCTGTGCAATCTGCTCCGCCACCGCCACCAGCATAAGTAATTTCATAACCGGATATTTTAGAAAGTATTCCATCCCCGCCAAAACCTCTATCTTCTGCATCTCCATCATTACCGGCTTCTTCTGCCCCGCCACCGCCTCCGCCGGTAACTCCAGGATCACTAGATCCTCCCTCTCCTCCATTATTGCCTTGTGATTCATATCCTTCATAAACTTCCCCAGGACTTGTGCTATTGCAACCGGCACCGCCTCCGCTTCCTCCGTCAGAGCCCGCACTATTTACTCCACCGCCTCCTCCACCACCATAAGCAACTATAGTATCAAGAAGGCTGTCTTCTCCATTCGCTCCATTTGCTCTATCCTCATTTCCACCCTCTCCTCCATTGCCAACTTTAACTAATATATAACCTGTTGGCAGTTTTTTTGTGCCAGTCAATAATCCTCCTGCTCCTCCTCCTCCACCTCCGCCATATCCTCCTCCTCCACCTCCACCGACGACCAGATATTCAAAATCAACACCGCTACAATTAACCATTGGCCAGCTTTCACCGACTTCAGTGAAAGTATTTATAGCATAACTGCTTCCGGAAATTGGTTTCTCAATAGGATTTCCACTAGCATCTACAAAGCTTAATTTTCCGCCTTCTATACAATTCGCTCTTGATCTCAAGGAAGTGCTCATCTGTATAGGAACAGGAGATGTTGCACCTTTACTCTGAATACTAAAAAATATAGTAACCTTGCCATATTTTAATCCTCTCGAAGGAACAGCAGAAATAGAAGCTTCAGCTATATTGCCGTCATAAGTCAAAAGATTCATGTTGTTGTCACGTATGTCTTCAAAATTACAGCTTTCAGGATCCGGGGCATTTATATCTGCTGGAAGTCCCTCACCATACATTATATTTTTACTTACTGAATCATAGTCATATTGAATGCACTTCAATTGCGAAAAATCATAAATATTCAGAGGGAAGCCTGTAATATCTCCTATATCTCCTATGATTCTGGAAGTTCTGATTGTTTTTACCATTGTACCCATGACATATTGGGCATTTTCGATGTCATTTTGATTTCTCTTGGAATTGATGTAGCTGCTGAAAAAACTTGAGAAACTTCCCATCAGCATAATTACAACTAAAGAAAAAAGGAAAACAGAAATCAGCATTTCAACCAAAGTAAATCCTTTTTGTTTTTGAAAAAATTTTTTAATCCGCATAAATTTTATTCTTCATATTTATATCTGACTATCACGATTCCGGAGCCGCCGTCGGGATGTGGAATCCGGTTTAAAGTAGCTCCGCCTGCACCACCACCGGTTCCATCTTCTCCCTCTTCTCCCCATGCACCAGCTGCGTTATAAGCACCAACTGTATCTCCACCACCACCCTTACCACCAATCACTTTACAATAAGCATGTGTACAACCTCCTGCACCTCCACCAGCATACCATTTCTCCTCGCCTGAAATAGTACTCATTTTTCCATTACCACCATTTCCTGCACCGTCACTGAAATTACTGCAATCAGTGGCACCATTATGCCCATTTTCGCCTGCTCCTCCACCACCACCTTGAGCCCAATATATGCCACACATTGAACCAAAACCGCCAGAATTTCCCTGCCCAGGTGTTCCTTCAAATCCCGGTAAATTAGTAGCGCCTCCTCCTCCAGATCCACCTATACCCACGCCGCCACCCAAAGCCTTTATTTCATAAGAAGTGTCTTTGGCAAAAATACTATCCTTTCCATTTTCTGGATTGTTACTCGCATGACAGTTTCCTGCACCACACCCTCCATCACCCACAACAACTTCATATTTTCCAGGATCGATATCAAAACCATATTTTTCCACAAATCCACCAGCACCAACACCACCATCAAAAATACCTTTTCCTCCGGCTCCTCCCCCAACAACAAGAATATCAACGGAGCCACCACCACATAGGTTAATTGTTGAATCACCAATAGCAGTAATTTTATGTACTACATAACCGTCGGTATATGGTTCAGATGGATTAGGACTAAGGCCTGAAGAATTTGTATAATATACTTCCCCGCCTGATGGCACACAGCATTCCCCATTCGTCTTCGTACCTACACCGCATTGACCCTCGCAGTTATCATAGTAGACAGGCTCACCCTGACAGACTAAGTCTACACCCGTACAGGTACAAACTATATTTGTGTCGGGTGCAATGGAACCAACTGATAGGCATTTGTTGGCCAGGGTACAATCGGCTGGATCAGATGGTAAACCTTTGTCATTCCACGAAACCATAATTCTTTCTTCGATTATTTTCTTTCCATCTGTATCATTCTTGACTGCCAAATCAACTCTTCTGAAAAATTTTGTTGGCTCTGAATCATCTTTCTCATGGACATAGAATTTATTGCCTTCTTCATATTTCAAATACAACTTGAAAATATCCGGATCAGTGTTGATTTCAAATTTATTTTTATCGATTATGTATTCACCGGCTTCAACTGTATCATTAAATTCGGTGTCATTGTCTTTGATGTTCCTCAGCAGTTCAACGGCTTCCTGCGCTAACTGAGAAGCTAGAATCTGATCTTTTGAAAATCGGGAATATTCTACATTCTTGGACATCAGGATGAAAACCGCCATTATGCCCAAAGAGAGTATGGCAAAAGATATCAGCAGTTCTATCAATGAGAATCCTTTTTGTTTTTTTTTCTGTTTTGGAATTTGAATTAAATTCATCCTTGTTTAAATTTAATATCTTAATGTCGGAATTGTGGAGATTGGTGGTGCAACAACCCTATTGGCATTCAACTGTTATACTATCCGTTTGATTATTTCCTGGTAATCCTGCGTAATTAACAGCGGCGTCTATTTTATTTCCTGAACCATCATCAAGAGTATATGTTCCATCTTTAGTTACATCAACAGTAGTACCTCCTCCCCAAGATAGTATTGCCATACTATTATCTGAAGCACCTCCGAATGAATGGTAGGAAGCAGCTCTAAATCCCCAATCATAATTAGATGCCCATAAATATATATATCTATAATCTATATTTGATGGCAAATTAGCAGTCATGTATCCTGCGGTACCCAAGGCAGATGTTGTAGATATACGAGTAGTTCTATTCTCATCCGAATATATATCAACTCTAAACTTTGATGGAGCACCTTCAGTTCTAGTGATTGTCAGCCAATAGCGAGTTCCCTCATTTGTCCAATTCCACCCAGGATTTGAATGGCTTCCCCTTTCTAATTGAATAGAATCGACTAATGCCCCTCCTACATACATACGTAACTTGCTCTGGTACCAAGTTAAGCCAAATAAATCTGATTCTTGGGTATCAGGAGCTATAGTAAAACTATGATTTCCACTCTGTGTTCCAGTCGTATTTATAGCAGGACCACCTGGAGTAGCAGATATTTCAAAAGATGTACCAGTGAAACCTTCTGGTATTACATAATAAGGAGTATCTACTGATAAACCTGCAGGTAATGCTCCGGTTGTATGCAAATAAATAGGCATACCTATTGCAATTGGATTTGCTCCACTCTGAGCTAGAGTAATTACACAAGGAGATGCGCTACTTACAGTAATTTTCTCTCCTGGCTCATATCCTGGATATGAATAATTTCTTACAGGTCCTACCTTATTAGACATGCTAAAAACTACTTCATTTTTACCTATACTAGAGCCAGGGTCATACCATGTACTTAAACCTACATTATCAAGATTGAATTTAAAGTCACCATTCCAGTAACCTGTACCGTAATCTTTATATAACATTCCGTATGTTATTTTATCAGTTTCCAACCTAAATGCTCCTCCAGGAGCATTTAGGCCATTAGGATCACCTAACAGATCAGCACCTGGGTCTCCGTTTATAAAATAAGGATTATAAAAATAGAAATTCCAACCAGTACCAGTAGTTTTATATATAGATCCATTAGTTGCTATAGAAGAATTACCCCATAAATTGCCAGATCGACCAGTTAAATCCAAATCATAAGTTCCAGGATTCCCAGCAGGATTACTCAGGGTTATTCCAGTTATTTTAATTGGCTGATTTTTAACGACAAGTGAAGTACAACACTCCCCATCCGTCTTCGTGCCAAATCCGCAAATAGTCCCATTACTGTCATAAACAAATTTTCCTTTGCATGTATCATCTATTGCCGGGCAAACAAGAGGTCCAACTGAAATTATTACGATCCCAGAACCTCCATCACCACCACCACTATAAGTACCGGCTCCTCCACCACCTGTATTTGGCCATCCTTGTGGATGATTAAGAGGATAGCCATGTCTGACATTTGAATCATTGCCACCACCACCTTTTCCACCCTGGCCGGGGACTAAAGTCAAATCATCGTTCATATAATGTCCTGCGCCTCCGCCCGCATACCATTCTTCTTGACCTCTGATAAAAGAGGGTAAGCCATCACCACCATCAGCAGCATCATAAGCTCTACCAATATCTCCAACCTCTCCCGCTCCGCCTCCTCCGCCTCCATTGCTTTCCTGTCCACCACAAGTGCAACCATTACCGCCATTATTTCCTTGAGTACCAGTGCCACCAAGACGACCTAATATGCCTCCGCCTCCTCCGCTTCCTCCGCTTCCTCCATTATTTCCAGCACATACGCCATAACCGCCACCTTCTGCAATTATTATAGAACCAACAGAGCTGTTTTCTCCTTTATTGCCTGGATGATATCCAACACCTACTCCTGCCAATCCTCCATCTCCAACAGTGATGCTTGTTGAACCTGCTGGAAGTTCTGTAGTGCCAGTCAGAAAACCACCGGCGCCTCCGCCACTGCATGCCGGACCAGTTCCTCCTCCTCCACCACCACCGACAACCAGATATCCCACTTGCACTGGAGAACAACTCACATTGATCTCTCCATCACCGGTAAAGGTATAAATTTCACGACCGTCTTTTTCAGTTATTTCCACTTGGCCAGTAGCTGTTACAGCCTGGACGCAGCAATCTTTGCTACCATCATATACACAAACTCCGTTGCGGCATTGGTCACTACCGCAGGTGGATACCTGACAAGGATCGCTTGCAGGACAATTGCTTGGATTTGTCCCGGGATCAACTGCAACGGTGTAATTGCAGGTCGGATCTGTGCCGTCAAATATCAATCCGGTGTCAGGCATATAGCAGACATAGGCTCTTTTGTTTGTGTCATTTTTAGCTGTGAGTGTTATCGGAGGAGCAGTACTTCCTGGATCTGTTTTGCCGCGGGATGAAAGACTGAAAGAAACTTCCACATCATCCTTGAAAATCACATTTTTTTTGGCTGAGTTTAATTCTAATCCTAGTTCTATTTTGGGATCATTTCCTTCACTAGGATTATACTCATATTCCAAATTATAGGCCGTCTTTCCTTTTTCAGCCTTAAAGGTAAATTTATATACCTGGCCGTCAATATATTTTCCGTTAATAGAATCGTTCTGCAACAATCTAAGTTGGGCGGCTATTTGCCTGGCGGCGACTTCAACTTCTTTTTGTGATTTGTTGCTTGTTTGGTTCACAAACAGAACTGCAGTCATAATTATCAAAAGAGCCATGGCTATCACTATTTCAATAACAGAAAAACCCCTCTTATATGAAAGAAGGGAGTTTTTTTTGAAATTCCCTGAGGGAAGTTTGGATTGGGGTGATGAATGACAGTCTTCTTTAAACATATTTCATTAAAAATATACAAAAAATTCTTTAAGAGACGGAAAAATTTGAGGGAGAAAAATAACCAAAAAGATTCCTGAAATCAAGAATGGTGCAAAAGGCACCTGGCTTTTTATTGTTTTCCTGCCCAGAATTATAAGAGCTATGCTTGTAAGCGCGCCGATCGTAAAGGAAAACATCAATGCCCAAATAATGTTCGGCCAACCAACAATAAATCCGGCCAAAAGACCAACATATGCATCGCCATAGCCCATCCATGTTTCTTTGGAATAAGAAGCGAGACCGAAAAAAAATAAAAATGCTATTAACCCTCCAACTATACCAGAAATGGTTTTGAGATCGAGTATTGATCCAGCAATATAAAAACTCTTCCAATCAACAGACAAGAAATACAATGCTGATATGATAAGGCCTATCCAGAGAATCAGTAGGGGTATTTCCATATATTTCAGATCATAAACAAAAATGATAACCAGCAGGGAAAAAATAACCAAATAATAGCCGGAAAGGAGCCAGCTTGAAGAATTGTAGGAGTAGAAAAAATAATTGCCGACAAGGGCGAAAATGACCCCGGTTGCTAGTTCCAGAATCGGATATTGCCAGGAAATTTTTTCACCGCAGTCGCGGCACTTGGCCGACAAAAGAAGAAAACTCAGAAGAGGAATGTTATCAAACCACCTGATTTTCTTTTTGCATTTTGGACAATGCGAACGCTCCAAAAGAGACTCCACCGCATTCAGGCGATAGACGACAGCATTCAGAAAACTGCCAATAATGAGACCGAATATAAAAAAAATAATGACCATAAAAATTATCAGACGAATTTAGATTTGATAAATTTAATCAAAGCAACAAAAAGTAATTTTTATTACTAAAAGGTTAAGTTTTATTGACTCAAAAACATTTACTAATCTCCGGATTGCAGGTAATAGTTTTTGTATTATCTGTAATATCCCATGCTTTGTACGTGGAGCTTGTTCCAGAAGTATAACCCCAACCTATTTTTGTATCAAAAGCTGGAAAATTAGCATTAGCACCACTACAAACCGGACTGCCTGCTGATGGATTTATAGGAATTGCCTGGCTTCTCATGTAGCAGTCAGTTGCATAAGGCAATATGCTTCTCATTGTCTGAAGAGCTGAAGCTTTATGACTTTTTTCTCTAGAACTATTAGTAGCAGCTATTATAGCAGCAACTAAAATAACTATAACAGCCATAACTATCAAGAGTTCCAGGAGGGTAAAACCTTTTTTTCTTGAAAAAAATTTTTTCATATATTTTTATTTTTTTATTTCTTAAAAAATATTAAACAATTTACAGCTTGCCAATGTACTATTGGCAAGCAAAAATAGTTCAGTATTCAACTATGTGCATGACCCTGTATCAACAGTACATGTAATAGTAGTTCCATTGCAAGTTGTTGATAATACACCCGCGTTGTATGCTGTGCCAGTACAATAAGTACCTACTTCTGGCCAGTTTGGTCCATCGGTACAAATTGGGTTTGCTGTGTTATAAGCACTTATAGTATAGTTATTCAAATTACATTCTGTTAAATATGGCATAGTACTTTTAAGCGTCTGTTTAGCAGCAGCTGTTTGAGCTTTTTGACGAGCGCTTGAAGTGCTTACCAAAATAACTCCGGCCAAAATACCGATGATCGCAATAACGATCAACAATTCGATCAACGTGAAACCTTTTTTCATTTTTTTCATAATTTCACACCTCCTTCCGCCAATTTTGTTAAAATCTCTGATTTTGCCACAAAATTGAGCGTCCCGTAAAATTCTCTGCAGAAATTTTGCATCACCTGCAGTAAAAGCCACAGGTGTTTCCGAGCGCTATCTTTTTTAAAAACAGACTTGCTCGGAATTTTTACGGGACAACCACTTTGCAACTAATTTTTGATTCTAAACAAAACGTTATTTGTTATATCCAATTTTTCCAATTTTTATTTTAATTACTACACGCAATCATTCGTAGCCATACTGCAAGTTATCGTGTTACCATCCTTTTCCAAAAAAAAGCTATAAGTTCCACCCACAACTGCACCTGATGAACCATTGTAATTCCAGCCTGTTTTTGCATTTATGGCAGGCCATGCTACGCTATGCCCAGTTGCACCTTGACATATAGTACTTCCTTCTGCTGGAGTAGAAGCGGTGCCACCATCATCAGCACATATGACGAGTTCCGGCAGGACACTGGCAGCACTTGTCAATGCCGATGCTTTTTTCGATTTTTCCACTGCACCTTTGGTGCTGACCATAACAACACTAGCCAGTATTCCGATAATCGCCATAACGACCAGAAGTTCAATCAGGGTGAAACCTTTCGCGGATGAAAATTTATTTTTTTGATTTATCATAAGTTTATAATAACACATTATTTGTTAAATTTAAACCTAATTATACCCATGCAATCTTTTATATGGATCCCGCTATGTTGTATATCGGCACCAGTATGGCAAAAACCAAAAATCCAACCCCGACTCCAAGAATAGAAATGAGAATAGGTTCAAGCATTGAAGAAAGATTGCGCGTGATGCGATCCACTTCCTTGGAGTAGAAAAAGGAAACATTTTTCAGCACTTCGGCTATTTTTCCCGAGTCTTCGCCAATCTTTATCATTTGAGCTACAATAGGAGGAAAACATGAAGAACTGCGTGAAAATACTTCACTCATGGATCCGCCCGTTTTTACTTCATCCGCAGCTCTGAGTATAACGCTTTCAAAAACAGTGCTATTTACAACTTCGCTTACAATTGCAAGGCCCCTGACAAGCGGAATGCCTCCGATCATAAGTACCGAAAGATTTTCGGCAAATCTGGCTATGTAAATATATTGGAAAAGCGGACCAATGACAGGAAGTTTCATTTTGAATGAATCCCATTCTCTTTTGCCATCTTCAGTCCTGAGATAATAAATCGTTGATAATATTATGAATATTATAATCGACATCGTAACCCACCAGTATCTATTAATGAAAGCGCTGGCATCCATAAGCATGCTGGTGTACCAAGGTATATCGACGTTCAAATCTTTGAAAACATCTGTGAGCTTCGGCAAGACAAAAGCAAAAGTTCCAAAACCGATTATCAGAGCCGCTGAAAGCACGAAAATAGGATAGAACATAGCGCTTCTTATTTTTGAACTTAATTCATAATTTTTTTCCGTATTTTCAGCTAGAAACAAAATGCTGCGTTGCAGATTTCCGGAAAGTTCTCCTGCTTTGACCATACTGACTGCCAGAGTTTCAAAAACATCCGGGTGTTTCTGCATAGCTTCTGAAAGCGGTGATCCGTCCTCTATATTATCCACCAATTCTCCGATGATCCTCTTCAAGTATGCATTGCTTGTCTGTTCCCTTACGGCATTAAGCGATGAAACTATTGTAACCTTAGCTTCAATCAAAGTCGCCAGCTGCCGGAAAAAAACTGAAATTTCCCTGGCACTGGCTCCGTTCCAGATGCGCATAACTTCCCTGAATACTTCAGGAGTTTCTTTTTCTTTCTCGATAGAGAGAGGCAATAATCCTTTTTCCTGAAGCATCGCTATCGCCTTTTCATTATTCAGGGCTTCTATTTTTCCTTGCTGGACTTCTCCTGACAGATTTCTGGCTTGGTATAAAAATTTCATAAATTTATATTTATTTTAAGACTTGAAATTTTATCTATTTTTTTTATTTGTTAACATATTCAAATATTCTTTGTTTTCGGTATATTGCAACGCATCTTCAAAGGTCACAAGTCCCCGATGAACCAAATCAGCCAAGGAATTTTCCAAAGTCACCATGCCATCTTTAAGGCTTGTTTCAATCACGGATTTTATCTGATATGTCTTATTTTCACGTATTAGATTTGCTACTGCATTATTGTTGATCATTATTTCCAAAGCAGGAACTCTGCCACCTCCGATTTTTGGCAGCAATCTTTGGGAGACAACCCCGATCAAAACACTTGCCAACTGGGATCTGATTTGATTTTGCTGGTGAGACGGAAAAACATCTACCAACCTGTCGACTGTCTGGGATGTATCATTTGTATGCAAAGTGGCAAGAATCAGATGCCCAGTTTCAGCCGCAGTCACAGCCGTGCTGATAGTGTCCAAATCTCTAAGTTCACCAATAAGAACTACATTTGCATCTTCGCGAAAAACACTGCGCAATCCCGAGGAAAATGATTTAGTATCTCTTCCCACTTCCCGCTGATTTATAATGCACCGATCCTGTTCATAAAGATATTCTATCGGATCTTCAATAGTTATTATATTTTTATCTTCGTTATGATTAATAAAATCAACAAGTGCCGAAAGCGTAGTTGATTTTCCATGACCCACCGGACCAGTCACTATAAACAAACCTTGCGTGTTATGTGTGAAGTCATAAAGTATGGGAGGAATACTCAGTTCTTCCAGCGTCTTAAGACGGCTTGAAATCATACGCATGGCCACACTTATGTTTCCCTGCTGGAAAAAAACATTTGTTCTGAAACGGGCTTTATCCTCAAAATTATAAGAAAAATCAACCTGCCCTTCTGCAATAAGCTTTTTTTTATTTTCTTCACTGAGAATAACATCACTAAGTGCCTGAGTATCTTCTGCTTGTAAAATTTTTTCCTGAGTTATCGGATACAGTTTTCCATCCAAACGAAGAGTGGGATATCTGCCGACAACTAAGTGGAGATCGGAAGCATTCTGCTGAGCAACTAATCTTAGTAAATTTTTTATTCTTTGGTCGCTATGTGTTATTAATGGCATTTTTTGTTTTTATTTTTAAAAATATTTTTTCAGTCTTAATTTTCTTTATTATAGCAAAAATTAACCTTTCAACAAATTTCTTACCTTTTGTACGACTTCTGAGGGAGTGAAATGTGATTTTATAAGATAATCATTAATTCCAAAATCTTCACTTTCACTTATTTTTTCTTTTTCAGAGATGTTAGTAAGCATTACCACGGGAATTTTCTTCCATTCCTTTTTACCTCTTATATTTTTCAAGGTTTCCATACCATCCATATAAGGCATAACTATATCCAGCAAAATCACATCTGGAACAGATTCCTCGATTTTCTTCAGGGCTTCCAATCCATTTTCTGCTATTGAAACCTCGAATCCTTCCTGTGAAAATTTAACACTATAAATATCCCGGATAAAAGGATCGTCTTCAACAAGCAGTACTTTTTTTATTTTTTCAGACATAAAATTTTAAGGTTAAGAGTTATTCTTTATGCTTTTTATCCAAAATCGTATTTTTTGATTCAATTTATATTATTTATCGTCTTCAACTTCCCCGCCGACACTTTTGCTACCTTCAGTGACTCGCTGCACTTCTTCTACGGTCGTCAAACCTTTTAAAATTTTCAACACTCCATCCTGCTCTATCTTTATCATGCCATGCTCATCGGCATATTTCTGCACTTCCTGCTCAGTTCCAGCCTTTTCTGAAATTATTTCTTTTATGTCATCATTTATTTCAATCGCCTCAAAAATAGCTATGCGTCCTTTATATCCACTGTTGTCACAATTTTCGCATCCCTTTCCTTTATAGATATGAACGCCTTTAGACAAATCTACTCCATACTTTTCTATTTCTTCTTTGGGAAGATTTCCAACTTGGCTGTTTATATATTCAGCGATTTTACTGTTTAGCTTTATTTCCTGTCTGCAATCAAGGCAAATTCTGCGAACTAATCTTTGTGCTGCAACAACTTTTATAGAAGAAGACAGCAAAAATGGTTCTATGCCCATATCGACAAGTCTTGGAATTGCACCTATAGAACTGTTGGTGTGCAATGTTGAGAGCACTAAATGGCCAGTGAGTGCGGCATGTATGCTTAATTCAGCAGTTTCACTGTCGCGAATTTCCCCTACCATTATAATGTTCGGATCTTGACGCAATATGGATCTCAGGCCGCTGGCAAATGTATAACCAATTTCTGGATTTATTTGGCTTTGATTTACACCAGATATCGAATATTCAACTGGATCTTCAAGCGTAATTATATTCCTTTCTTCCTTGTTCAAAACACCCAGGCAAGCATAAAGAGTTGTTGATTTTCCGCTTCCAGTCGGTCCCGTCAGTAAAATAATTCCATATGGCTCTTTTATGTTTTTAATTAAGATTTCTTTCCCCTTGCCCATAATTCCCATGCCTTCAAAATCTATGAGCTTGTTTTTGTTGTCCAAAAGACGCATTACTACTTTTTCACCATCGACAACAGGCAATGTTGAAACGCGAAAATCAACCAAATGACCTTCGTCATTAACACTGAAGCGACCATCTTGCGGTTTTCTTTTTTCATCAATCTTAAGATTTGAAAGTATTTTTACTCTTGAAACTACTGCACGTCCAACTCCCTTCGGGATTGTCAATGACGAAAAAAGGACTCCATCAACCCGGAACCTTACCCTATATTCTTTGGTTACAGGTTCTATATGGATATCGCTCGCCTTACCGTCAATAGCATGTTTTATTATGACATTGAGAAGTTTTGCCACTGGAGCAAATTGAATGCTATCCTTGTCTTCTTTGTCTTCTTTTTTATTATCCAGTTCGTCTTCAACATCATCTTCATTCTGCAATATTTCCATAACTTCCTTTATGGCTTCCTCTGTTCCGCCTGAATATTGTTCAAACATATCGTCAAACATCTCCTGAGAAATGAGATATAATTCAATTTCGAGCTTTCTTTCTTCTGCGATAAAACGCAAGATGTTCAGCGCATTAATATTGGTTGGTTCAACAATGCCTATTTTTACTTTTTTCTTATCCCTTTCAAATGCTATTATTTTATGCTGGAGAGATACATCCTTTGAAATTATATTCATCACATCATCTTCTATTCTTGGAATTCTTTCTAGATAAGGCATGTTTAAGCTCTTTGCCATATTAACAAGGGCTTCAGACTTATAGGACATGGAGCCTATTTTTTTCTGCTGAATCCCAATATTTTGTATAATTTTGTCCTGCTGACTCATGAAAAATTTTTCACAACAAAACCGCTTTTGGTTTGGAAATGAATATTTTTAACTATTTATTTTATTATTTTTAACTAAGCTGGAATTATGGCAAGAAAGGATTGACTCTTCCTTTGTTGCTGCTACTGACTATGGAAGACACCGATTCTGTCTTCTGAGAAACATACTGCTTCAATACGCTTATGGTTTCACTGTCGATTTTAGCTTCAAAACTAGAAATCTTGAAGTTGCTTGCCTTGACAGGTGGAAGATAACCAAAGCTGACAATAATTTCAGCAGAAAGTTCGGAAGAATTCGTGCTAGCAGCCGTATTTTTTTTGTCAGTAGTATTCCCTGAACTAACATTCTTTACTTCTTTTTTGTAAATATTCAGTGATTTTATATTATTAAACAAAAACATTTTCTGTAGTTGATCGATAAAAAGCCTGATTTTTTCATATCCCCCGCTTACTGTTACTGTAGCCTCACTAAACCGCACTTCATTAGCATTATCAGAAGAAATTTGCCCGCCAGCCGAATTTTTCGTTGGAGAAGTATTTTGTAAGCTCGAACCTTCCGAACTTTTCATAGAAACATTATCTAAAGAAACTCCTGCATCAGAAGCCAAATAATTCATCCCGCCGATAATTTTTTCTTCAACTTTTTTATTAGGCAAATAGCTATTGATCAGGGTCACATCACCACTGCTGCTCGCAATCTGTTTTCCAACAGCTTCGATGGCAGAGGCTTTATCTTTTATTTCTTGCAAAGATTTTTCATTCTCTTTTTTTTCTTGATTAATACTGCTTATATTCATAATTTCAGGCCATATATATACCATGAAAATTGAAACAGAAACAACCAGAACTATCGGGAAAAAAAGATATTTTAATCGCATTTTTTTGTCACCCGGATTTTTCGCTTATACAAAACAAAAGCCGGGATGCAATATTTAAGAAATTATTTTATTAAATTATGATTTAACACTTAACTCAACGCTAAATGAAATTTTTTCTGTCCCGCGAGAAATACTAGTCAGAACAACACTTGTAAAATAATTAGAATCTTTAAAATTCAATATCTGTCTGGCTGCATCGCTAAAATTTTTAGCATCAAATACCATAGTAATCTTATTCTTACCGTCTTCGTATTTATAGGATGAAATGACAACACCAGAATTTATTTCAGCACCCACATTATCAAGAACTTTAGTCATCTGCAGGCGTGAAACTTGGTTATTTTTTATGTTTAAATTGCTTCTTATCTGCTTCAGCCTTGATTGCACGTCAATAACCTTTTCAAGACTTCCCAGATTTGCCATATTTGTTTGTTCTTTTTCTATTTCTTCTTTCAGAGCTTGATTTTGTTTCTCCATGAAAGAAACATAAAATTTAAGACCCACTAGCACCAGAATAACAATAACAAGGATGCTGATTGAAAAAATAAAACCACTGCTGGCAGAAAGATTTTTTTGTTTTTTTGGTTGATTTTGATATAAATTTATTGTGGTCATTTTGGCCTGTCCTGTTGAATTTCGTAAAAAGCGAATATTCAACCCGGATTTTATATGTTATTAAAAAATAAATTATTTACGTTTATATTCTTCAGCTCCCCTTAAAGCTAAACCAAGAGCCACTGTAAATGATCCACCCAGTCTTTTGATCAGTGCTGCGACATTATTATCCTTAATCATGATTCTTCTCCAAGGATCTGCCACTTTAACATCCATCTTTAAAAAATTTGAAAGGTATTGTTCCAAACCTTTCATTTTAGATGTTCCGCCCGACAACAAAACTCCGTCTATTCTGATATTTTTATTCTTTATTTTATATGCATCCAATATTCTCTTGGACTCGCTAGCAATAAATTCCAGAATCGGAATAACCAAGCGAGACTCATTGCTATTTAAGAAATCCTTTTCCCCTTTCTTGAGATCTTCTCCTCTTTGCTTGGAAATATTCATGCTTTCGCTTATAGTTGAAGTTATTTCATTTCCTCCCGCATCA
This sequence comes from Patescibacteria group bacterium, assembly GCA_022709545.1. Classification (GTDB taxonomy): domain Bacteria; phylum Patescibacteriota; class Minisyncoccia; order Moranbacterales; family GWC2-37-73; genus DAOOTD01. The sequence goes on along the minus strand of JAKLIP010000001.1, from coordinate 65,822 downwards.
ATATTGCGATTGACAACAACAACTCCTTTTTCAACCAAAATAATATTGGTTGCCCGAGAACCTATGTCTATTATCAGAAAATTTCCAGCATCATCATTTATCAATGACCTGACTATTGAAAAAGTTTCCAGTTCAATGGCCGCTACGTTAACATTGGTTTCTCCCAATAACCTCTCAAAACGTTCCACATCTTTTTTGGGAGCAGCGACAAGAAGCACTTTTATTTTCTTGCCCTTAATGCCTCCAACGTCAGGCATTTGCGAGGATAATGTGCTAGTGTCACTTATATGTTCAATAATTTCCCAACTCATCGCTATTTCATCAAGTGAGCTTGGAATATATTTATGAGCTTCGAATTGTATCGCTTTTGCCAATTCATCGTTTTCCATTTCGGGTAATTCTATGATAGTGATAAGACCACTGAAGCCAGGAATTGAAACATACGCTGATTTAGACTTCAAATCCATCATTTCAACTAATTTTTTTATCGCTTCCGCCATTTTTTGCTCGTAAAAATGTTTTTTGGGGTCAATATTCTGTTTTTCACCTACATTTTGCTTTAAATCAACAAAACCATAATTTTCCAAAAACACTTTCTGATCTTTATAGGAAAGCTCAACTACCTTGATTGAAGATGTGCCAAAATCAATGCCAACAAAACGATTTTTATTGCTTTTTAAAAATTCTAACATTTTTTGTATTTGTGTTAAGCTAAAAGTTATAAGTTCGCATTAATAATAACATATTTTTATAAATCAAACAACAACATGGGCGAGTTATCCACAGTTTTTAGCAGATCATACAAGCTTATACTTGATATTCTTTTCCCCATCACCTGCATATCATGTGGAAAGGAAGATGAATGGATTTGCCAGGATTGCTTATCAAACATTTTCATAAAAAATGAGCATGTTTGCGGCATATGCGAAAAAGTAATTACTCCTGATGGGAAAACTTGCTTGGCATGCAAGAAAAAAAGTGCTTTAGGCGCTCTTATCACTGCTGTTTCCTATAAAAACCCTACTGTGGCCCAAGCTGTGCACTTTTATAAATACCGTTTTATTCCAGATTTACATATACAGCTTGGAAATTTAATGATAAAAGCAATTCAAAAAACCGACTTGCCTTTGCCGGATATTATAATTCCTATTCCCCTGCACCCCAGAAGACTCCGCTGGCGCGGATTTAATCAGTCAGCACTGCTAGCAAAGCATATTTCACTCAAACTCTTGCCTGGGACAGAAATATTAATGGATGAAAAAATACTAATCAGAAAAAAATATACTTTCCCGCAAATGAAAATCAGCAGTTACCAGCAGAGAAAAGAAAATATCAAAGGAGCTTTTAGTATAACTAATCCAGAAAAGATAAAAAGCAAAACCATTTTACTGATAGATGACATCGCTACAACTGGTTCAACTATTTTTGAATGCACCAGAATCTTGAAAGATTCCGGCGCTAAAGAAATTTATGCCGCTGTCATCGCCCGGCAGGAGATAAAAAAATTGTGAACTTGAAAAATTGAATAAAATGAAGATTTATAATAAAATACAAATATAAATTAAAAGCATTCTATTTACCAATAAACTAGGGATAATCTAAATAAAATAGAAAAATATATGAGTGAAAAATGGTATCAAAAATATTATAAAGAAAGAGAACAAAGGCAATTCCCTGATAATGATGCCGGGCCAGAAATTGAACCTGTTCCAGGAGAACCAGGAGTTTTCAGAAAAGTTATAAGACCAGAAAACACAGAGGATGAAAAAAAACCAGATCCTGCAACAAGTATTAATGAAATAAATCAAGAAACGCTTGAAAATGAAAAAAAGGCTGAGCTTATTCCCGATATTGATGAAATAAAAAAGGAAATATTTGAAGCAGATGCTATTGAGGCTGGAAGATTGGAAGATAACATTAATGAAGTAATTTTCAGAGGCGGAGAAGGAGATCATCCAAACTACGACTTGAAAGCAAAACCCATAGAATTTCCTAAAGAAAATGAAGAAAAAAAGACAGAGACCCAGAGAAGAAGACCACCAAGCGATAGTCATGAGTTTGAATTTGAATATAAAAAATCTTCAAAATAAAAACCCGCAAGCACAGATTAGTGTAGATTCACTAATATGATCCTGAGCTTGCGGGTCTGACAAAATTGCAGCCTTACGCGGCCAGCCTTATACAAGGCCTCTTCGCCCTTGTTGCCGTTTCTCTTCACGAGATATGGGTACTTATATAAGTTACCCCTCTTTTTTTGGCTGGAAAGGGATTCCACTTTTGGTTCAATGAACCAATTGAAAAACTTTGTCAAAGAACGTTAAACGTTTAAAATAATGTTAACACCTAAATGCGCGAGCTTGAAAAAGCGCAAACCGATCATCACCAACCGTGTATGTACTAATATTAACAAATTAAACTAATAAGTCAATATCAGGATTTCATAAAATATTCTTGGAGGCAGGTGGCGCTTGGGTCTAGGAAGAGAAAATCAAGATTTTACGAAAAATCTTGATTGAAGAGATTATGGCACTCCTAATCCCAAGCATTTTATGCACATTACCCGGCAGGGCGCAACTACGCCCTATGTGCAACCACCCTTCTCCCCCGCTTCAAAAATTGTTGCGAAAAACTTAAAAAACAAATATATTTTTTATGGTATCAAATATTATAAAATTAGCAAATAACTTTTTTAAAAGAAATGATTGACAAATAAATGAAAGTATGCTATTAATTGAAGTTAAAGATGGATCATTAAAAAACAATAGGGGGTATTATTCATGGAAAGGAAGTTCTGTTTTAATGGTAAAGAAGTAACTGAGGTTATAAGAAAGGAAAGAGCATCTGGAAAGAAGAAGCGTAATGAAAATCCAAGACCAGAAAGGCTGAAAAATTGCAGCCAATTTGTTGGGGAAGCATGGGATATATGGTTTCACCTGCACCCTGCTCTGAAAAAGCAATTAAGAAAAAAATCTCCAAACAAAAGTTTAGTGGAAAGTAATGGAAATACAATCTTCGAGTTCAAGTTTGAAAAAGATGAATTCAAACTTGATATCTTGCAAGACTGGGCAGCAGAAAGACTTGGACTGCCCAAAGAATACAAATCAAGAAAGCAGAACATTAATGTTATAATGTTCTGCGCGGAAGTCTTAGAAAAAGTTGGTGTCCTCAAAAAAGGCACTGTATAAAAAATCAGGTTCGCCGGGGAATCGACAAAAATTGTCGAATCCCCGGTTTTTTTATATCAAAAAAGAACCTTTTGGGCTCTTTTTAATTTATGCGGAGAGGCAGGGATTCCTCCTCGCTCCGACTCGGAGCCTGGGCGCTACACACAGAAAGCTCGCACTTGCTCGCTTTCTACTCGCGCCCTTCGAATCCCACCACATTTCAAACAAATATTAAAATGATGTCCTGCGGGACATCATTTTAATATTGGCGGAGAGGCAGGGATTCGAACCCTGGAAGGGATTTCTCCCTTAACACATTAGCAGTGTGCTGCTTTCAGCCGCTCAGCCACCTCTCCATTTATTAAATTTTCTCGGCAGTATCCTCGATCAAAAAATTGTGCTTCACGTCTGCCGGGGTTGCTTTTTGCAACCCGTCAAATGCTCGCTTACTCGCATCTGACCCGCTCAGCCACCTCTCCATTTATTAAATTGTGCGGAAGCGAGAGGATTCGAACCTCTGGTACCCTTTCGGGCACGACAGTTTTCAAGACTGTTTCCTTAAACCACTCGGACACGCTTCCAAATTATTTTTTTCAAAAATATAAAAAACTGAAAGGCCTTCGGGTTCCTGGGTTTCTTTTGAAACCCGCTTAATTCTCGCTTGCTTGCATCAAGCCCACTCAGACACGCTTCCAAAATAAAACACCTTTTTAGGCTTTGTATATAATACTAATTATAGGCATGTTTGTAAACTCTGACAAATGTGGTAAAGTTATCATATGCCTTTTGACCTAAGAAAAAAAATAAATAAAACACAAGATACGGAAGTACACGATTTTATTGTAGAGGATAGTTTTGAGTATGAAATAAAAAATGAACAGGAAGAACAAAATAATTTTGTTGAAGACAATCTGATCCAAAACATAGGCGAAATTTTTTATTCCTGGAAAGCTCCAGAGTTTGAATTATACGAGAAGTCAAGAAACTGGTATATTGCTGCTGGCTTGTTTATTTTCATAATGGTTATTTATGCTATTTTTACAAATGCTCCAATTATGGCAATCACTTTTATTCTAATCGGAATTGTAGGCTATATATATGCGCAAAAGGATCCGCGTATAGTAAATTTTTGCATAACATCAAAAGGCGTGCTAGCCGACAGACAATTTTATTCATATGAAAATATCTTTTCTTTCTGGATTTTTTACGAACCTAACCACACAAGAGTTATCAGCTTGCATACAAAGGCATCTGTCTTGCCTTTTGTACATATTCCAATTGAAGATGAAGACCCGGTAAAATTGCGTGATTTGCTTATGCAAAATATTCCTGAAATAAAACAGAATCCGAGTCTAATAAATACAATTGAAAGAGTTCTGCATTTATAATAACTACAAATCTGTGGCATTTTTAGTAATTGCTATTTTTTGTTTTATGTTGTAAGTTATCTGTTATTGATTATTAAGCGCTTGTAGCTCAGTGGATAGAGCGTCTGGTTGCGGTCCAGAAGGCCGCAGGCACGCCCCCACACCAAAACAAAATATGTCCTTGTAGCTCAGTGGATAGAGCGTCTGGTTGCGGTCCAGAAGGCCGCTGGTTCGATTCCAGCCAAGGACACAAGTTATTCTTTAATTTTTGGTGTGGGGGTAAAATTCCTGCCAAGCGCACAATTATAAAAAGTCAGCATTTTTATGCTTGACTTTTTGTTTTATATTGGTAAAATACAGCATTAACAAAAGAACATTGAAAAATAAGGGGGTTAAAAATGAACAAGACTGACAGAGAAAGAATGAGAATTAACAAACGAGCTCTTATCGAGGGACTGAAATCAAGAAAAGATTTCTTGGAAAGAAATCTTTTTGAGACTATGGAGCTTATTGAAGCAAGGCCAACGCAAAAATTGGTCGCCCAAAAAAAAGTTTTATTGCAAAGCATCGCGGAAACAAAGGCGAGGATAAAGGAAGTCGAAAAACCTGATTTTGATGGGAAATGCAAGGAATGCAGAAAACCCATTCCCATCAAATATCTGCAGGATCATATTTTGACTGATGTGTGTGATTTCTGCAATCGAAAAAAAAGAAAAATGGAATTAAGGAATTAAGAAAAAGATAAATGGAAAGAATTTTAAAAAGAGATTTGAAGAACTATTCAAATCTCTTTTTTCTATATTAAAAAATAGGCTATAATACATTTATGCCTAGTTTGCAGACGAAACTTATCTTAGTGCCAAGGATAGGGCCAAAATACACCGCTGTTTTAAAAAAACTTAACATTGAGACTGTTGAGGACTTTTTGATGCACTTCCCTTTCCGCTATGAAGATTATTCAGAAAGGGTTCCTATTGGCAATCTTTCTACCGGAACAACTGCAACTGTTATGGGCGAAGTTGTGAAAAGCAAACTGATCAGAACCTGGAAGAAAAAAATGCTCATCACGGAATGTTTTATAAAAGATGAAACCGGCATAGTCCGTGCTGTCTGGTTCAATCAACCATATGTCAGTGATTCCCTAACTGAAGGCAAAGGTGCACGTCTTAGCGGAAAAGTTTTTGAGGACGCTAAGGGATTATTTTTTTCCAATCCAGCTTGGGAACTTTCTTCGCGCGTTCCGACTAACACCGGCCGGCTTGTTCCGATTTACCCGGAAACAGAAGGATTGACTTCTAAATGGATACGCTGGCAGATGCAATCCTTAATAAAATACGCGGATGAAATCAAAGATCCGGTTCCTGAAAATATTTTGAAAGATTTGCACCTGCCAAATCTGAAAGAAGCCATTTACTATGCGCATTTCCCGAAAACACTAAAGCAGAGCGTTTTAGCTCAAAAGCGGATAGCTTTTGATCAAATGTTCTTGGCACAGTTAGCTTCACAAAATGTAAAAAATTTATGGAATAAAAAGCAGGCTATTTCCATTTCTTTTGATGAAAAACTGATAAAAAAATTTGTTGAATCACTTCCCTTCTCTCTTACAAACGCCCAGAGAAAATCAGCTTTCCAGATTCTAAAAGACATTGAAAAAACACTACCGATGAACCGGCTGCTTAATGGCGACGTTGGCAGCGGGAAAACTGTTGTAGCTGCTATGGCAATTTTAAATGCTGTAAATGCCGGCTATCAAGTTTCTTTAATGGCTCCCACGGAGGTTCTGGCGCGGCAGCATTTTGACTCCATTTCTAAACTATTTTCAAAACAAAATATTTCTATTGCCTTGCTGACAAATTCTTATCAAATAGTAAAGAACGACAAGATAAAACGTATAGAATTACTAAATGAAATTAAAAATGGAAAAATTGACTTTGTCATTGGTACTCATGCCCTTATACAAAAAGATGTAAAATTTAAAAATCTTGTTTTGGTTATTGTTGATGAACAGCACCGCTTTGGAGTTGATCAGCGCGCATATCTCCAACAAAAGATTTCTGAAATAAATGATGGACTTCCAGATAAAACACCTCATTTGCTATCAATGTCTGCGACTCCAATCCCCCGAACGCTGGCTTTGGCTTTTTTTGGCAATCTTCATCTTTCCGTACTGGATGAAATGCCTAAAAACCGCAAGAAAATCATAACCAAAATAATCAACGGCCGTGACCGCGAAAATACATACGATTTTGTACGGCAGGAAGTTAAAAATGGACAGCAGGCATTTATTATTTTTCCTCTTGTAGAAGAATCGAGTAAAATGACAGAACTCAAAGCCGCTACCGAAGAACATGAGCGACTTTCAAAAAATATTTTTCCTGATCTTAATTTAGCGCTTTTACATGGAAGATTGAAATCCAACGAGAAAGAAAAAATCATGCGTGATTTCGAAGATAAAAAATATGACATTTTAGTTTCCACTTCAGTTGTAGAAGTTGGCATTGATATACCCAACGCAACCATTATGATTATTGAAGATGCGGATCGTTTTGGATTGGCACAGCTTCATCAATTTCGCGGACGCGTTGGACGTAGCAATATGCAGTCCTATTGTTTTCTATTTACTAGTAGTAGTTCTTCTCTGGCTAAAGACAGACTGAAGGCTTTGGAAAAATACAGCAGCGGTTTTGACATTGCCGAAAAAGATTTTGAAATCAGAGGTCCGGGAGAATTTTTCGGCACCCGCCAATCGGGCATTCCTGACATTGCTATGCAGAATGTGACCAATGTGAAACTCATAGAAATTTCCCAAAGCTACGCTGAAAAAATCCTTAAAGAAAGTCCAGATCTCAAGAAATATCCCCTGCTTGAAAAGGAACTGGAAAAATTCAATCAAAATGTGCACCTTGAGTAAAAAACATGTTTTTGATAAACTTTAATAGTTAAAAATATTAAAAAAATTATGAATGAAAAAATCTTTAAAGCCTATGACATCCGCGGAATTTATCCAGAAGAAATAAACGAGCAAGATGTTTACAAGATCGCTAAAGCTTATTGTGAATTCGTAAAACCGAGTGAGGTAGTCATTGGATGCGATGTCAGACTTTCTTCCCCATCGCTCAAAAATGCAGCCATAAAAGCAGTTACGGATCAGGGTATAAAAGTCATAGATGTCGGCGAGATATCCACTGATATGCTTTATTTCTCCGTAGCCAATTATGGTTATGCCGGAGGATTTTCCATCACTGCTTCTCACAATCCTAAGGAATATAATGGCGCTAAGTTTGTCCGTGAAAAATCAAAGCCGATTTCATCAGACACTGGCCTGTTTGAAATCAGGGACATAGCCTTGAAAGATGACCAACGAATTGAAAATTTGGAATTATCAGAAGAAAATCTTAAGTTGATAGAAAAGAAAAATATAATGGATGATTATATAAATAAAATTAGATCTTTTGCCGATTTTTCAAAATTCAAAAAGTTTAAAATTGTTGCTAACCCAAATTTTGGAGTTGGCGGCAGAGCTTTGGATCAATTATTAGAAAATAGCAACATAGAAGTTATAAAACTAAACTGGGAATCAGACGGAAATTTTCCAAAGGGACGTCCTGATCCTCTTATTCCGGAAAATCGCGAAGAAATTTCTAAATTAGTGATGGAAAGTGGAGCTGATTTCGGAGTAGCCTGGGACGCAGATGCTGACCGCTGTTTCTTTTTTACAGAAAAAGGAGAATTTATTGAAGGCTATTTCATTACCGCTCTTTTAGGAAAAATTTTCCTCCAAAGAAATCCGGGAGCAACTATCTTACACGATCCTCGTTTAATTTGGGCCATTGCTGACATTGCTAAAGAAAATGGTGGCAAAGACATAATAAACAAATCCGGGCATGCTTTTATCAAGGAAAGGATGAGAAATGACAATGTAGTTTTTGGAGGAGAAATGAGCGCGCATTATTATTTCAGGGATTACTTTTATTGTGATAATGGCCTTATTCCCTTCGTGATGATGTTGGAGTTTCTTTCCGAACAAGAAAAAACGCTCTCCGAAATCATGCAGGAAATGTTCTGGAATAAATATTTTGTCAGTGGAGAAATAAATAGCGAAGTTTCGGACGTAAAAGCAAAGATATCAGAAGCTAAAGAAAAATATGCACCGCAAGCCAAGAGCGTAGACGAGATTGATGGAGTTTCGATTGAATTTGATAATTGGAGATTTAATCTCCGCGGTTCGAATACGGAACCAGTTATCAGACTTAATGTTGAAGCAAAATCAAAAGAGTTGATGGAAGAAAAAAGAGATGAGTTGCTTAAAATAATAAGAGGATAGTTCAAAAAATCGCCCTTCTGGGGCGATTTTTTTATGCTCAAGTGTTACTTAACATGTTACGTAACAAAATATCTACTATAATATGAAGCCTATCTTCTTTTTCACTTCTTCCATTTTATTCTCGGCAATCAATCGAACTTTGCTGGCGCCATCTTCTAGAATCTTCAAAACTTCTTCATTAGAAAGTGATTTCATTTTTTCCTGAATCGGTTTGAGTCCTGCAATAATAACTTCCGCTAAATCATTTTTAAAATCTCCATAACCCTTGCCGACATACATTTTTTCAATCTCTTTCGGAGTTTTGCCAGAAAATCCAGAGTAAATGTTGATAAGATTCTTGAGTGCCGGTTTATCGTCTTGATATTTTATCTCACTGCCAGAATCAGTCACAGCTTTTTTTATTTTTTTTCTGATTGCTTCTGCGTCATCAGTAATTCCGATCCAGTTATATTCAGAAGCTGCCGACTTTGACATTTTCTTGCCTGGATCATCCAAACCCATTATTCTCATCCCCTCTTTGGTTATATGCGGCTCGGGAATCACAAATGTTTCGCCAAATTTATTATTAAATCTTTTTCCAAGTGTCCGGGTAAGTTCCACGTGCTGAACCTGGTCTTCACCCACTGGAACTTTTTCCGCATCATAAAGCAGAATATCTGCCGCCATCAGAATCGGATAATCATATAACCCAACTCCGATACTTTCTCGACTGTTATTTTGTGTTTTATCTTTAAATTGTGTCATCTTGTCCAGTTCTGGCATTTTAGCTATTGTGTTTAAAATCCAAGCCAGCTCTGCGTGTTCCTGAATATGAGATTGAATAAAAATGCTGGATTTTTTCGGGTCAATTCCTGAAGCTAAATAAACTTTAGCAATTTCAATAGTCCTTTTTCTGAGCTCTTCAGGGTTTTGCGGAACAGTAATGGCATGCATATCTACCACGCAAAAAATGGACTCAAACTCATCCTGAAGCTTGACCCAATTTTTGATAGCGCCTAAATAATTGCCGACATGCAAATTGCCCGACGGTTGTATTCCCGAGAAAATACGCTTGTTCATATTTAAATTTATAAAGTTTATAAAGTAATAATAACTAAAATAGCCCTTTTTTGCAAACAAAATTGGCCTGACTTTTTCTTTCCGCAAGAAAAAGTAACAAAAAGAACTCTCCGCCCGACTGCAGCCACTGACAAATTTAGGATTTGCTCACTAAAAAATATAACTCCCCCGACAAGTCGAGGTCAGACAGAAATTTTTTAGACGCTCGCAAATCTGAATTTATACCAGGGTCTTCCGCAGGGCGGAATTATGAATGCATTATTTAGCATTTTATAGGTGCGCCATATGAAGTACTTAGGCAAAGTGTTTTTTGAATTTTTGCATCCTCTCGCACACTATAAATTTCGTAAGCAAATTCAAGCAAGTGAACGTTAATAAATTCCTTAAACGCAGCGGAGTGAAGCAGGAATTTTAGTGAGCGAGCTTAGAATTTGCCACAGAAATTAATCCGTGTGCAAGTTTCTTTTCTGTCCACTTTTCTTTTGAAAGAAAAGTGGGCGAAATTGTATAATTAAAAAACTGCCCATCACTGAGCAGTTTTCTTTGTTTCGCTTAGACCTCTATAACTACCGGCAACACCATAGGTCGCCTTTCGGTTTTTGTAAACAAGAAAGATCCGACCGATTCGCGGATATTATTTTTGACATAATCCCAGTTAACCGGCAGGCCTTCTGAAGTTTTTTCTTTGACCACTTTTTCCACCACCCTTTTCGTAGCATTTACTAGATCAAAATTTTCTTTGACGAAAATAAATCCTCTTGATGTGATTTGCGGTGTACCGATTATTTTTTTTGTTTTGGAATCAATGATCACAACGATTGTAAACATTCCATCTTTCGCCAATAATTGGCGATCTCTGAGCACCACTTCCCCGACATCTCCGACTCCCAGACCATCAACCATAACATAGCTGGTATCAATTTTTTTTGAAAGAATTTTAGCGTTACCGTTGCTAAACTCTATTTGATTTCCATTATCCAGAACAAATATTTTTTCTTTTTTTATTCCAATTCTCTCTGCTAACTTGGCGGCTTCTTTGAGCATATAATGATTGCCATAAACGGGTAGGAAAAAATCGGGCTTGATCTGGTGTAAAATATTTTGAATATCATAAGCATTGCTGTGTCCGCTAGTATGTACATCAAGGATATCGCTATGAATCACATTGTCACATTTGCGGTATAAATCATCTTTGAGTCTTTGTACTGTACGTTCATTTCCAGGAACAATTGAAGAAGAAAATATTATCGTATCATCTTTTTGGATTCTGACGAAACGATGCTCGTCATTGACAATGCGTGAGAGAACTGCATTGCCTTCTCCTTGTGCCCCGGTACAAATAACCACAACTTTATTTCTTGGATATTTATGTATTTCGTTGACTGAAATTAAGGTTTTCTTGTGAGCTTTTATATAGCCGAGTTCTTTGGCAATTTCAATATTCATCCTCATGCTATACCCGTCCAGGGCCACTTTTTTCCCTATACTTTCAGCATATTCTATTATTTTCCCAATACGTTCAATCTGTGAAGAAAAAGTTCCGATAACAACCAAACCATTGGCTGAACCTACAAGTTTTTCTAGGTTTTTGTACATCTCTGATTCCGGTTTGTCTTCACTTTTGGTGTCAGTAGCTCCCAAACTTTCCAGCATTAGTATCCGAGGTGAAGGTAATTTAGACAAATGATCATAAGTTATTATTTTATGATTTTTTGGATTTTTATCCATAGTCCAGTCTCCCGGATGTATGACAGTTCCGTCTGGCGTTCTGATTATTACTCCAACTGCATCCATGACTGAGTGTTCCACCTCAAAGAATTCAATTTGAAATTTTCCTAATTTAATTTTGTCTGAAACAGAATTGATTCTCATAACTTTCAGATTCTGGGCTGAATTCTTATCAAAGTCCTCCATTTTTTTCTTGACTAAAGCTAGTGTCAAATCACGTCCGACAATCGGAGGATAACCAAGTTCTTTAAGCAGGATTGGCGCTGCACCAATATGGTCAAGGTGGCCATGGCTGAGCAGTACCCCTCTTACATTTTTTTCTTTGCCTTTTAGGTAATTAATGTTAGGAACAATGTAGTCTATGCCTGGCATGTCTTCCTCTGGAAATTGTATGCCCATGTCTAAAATTATGATATCTCCATCATATTCAAACACTGTCATATTCCTTCCGACTTCTTCATTGCCACCCAAAGGAGTGATAACCAAATGATTACTCTTGGGATTCATCGGAAACTTGTGAAACCTCATCTGATTGTTTCTCATGCCCATGTTCGGAGGCATATTTTTTTTAAATTTTTTCATCGGCCTGCCTGCAATGCTATGCATAGCATTGTGGGAAGGTTTTTTGTGTTGCGCATTTACCTGCTTGTTGTTGGGCAGAGTTTGCGCGCTTGCAGTCATCGGACTGCTTTGTTTTTTAAACATATTTTTTATTAACCACTAACAAAGTAAGTTTTTTTTGTTTATGAAATTAAAAGATAATAACCTACTTATATTAAAAGTTTTATATTGCGTTAAAATGTGGGGATAGAGAGACTCGAACTCTCACGACTTGCGCCACATGCACCTGAAGCATGCGTGTATACCAATTTCACCATATCCCCTTTTAATAATTTTCTAAAGTAAAAGATAATAAGATCCCCTTTATAGAGATGGCTTGTCTTGCACGAAAAAAGCGGCTTACTCGCCCCCACACCAAAACCTAAAAAGTTGAATATTTTGGCTTATTAAGGCCATAATAGCCTAAAAAATATAGCCCACAAAATCTCTGAATTTGGTGTGGGGGTAAACAAAAATTAAGAAGTGACTTATCTAATATGTTAAGTATATACTATTTTAACTATCTTGTCCAGTGCCACTATTTCCTTCCGTAATCATCGTCAAACCTGACAATATCGTCTTCTTCCAGATAACTTCCCGTCTGAACTTCTATAATTTCTAAATTTTCTTTGCCTGAATTAGAAAGACGATGCCTGGTTTCAACTGGAATATAAGTACTTTCATTTTCTTGCAAGGTAAAGATATCTTCTTCTTTAATAACATCAGCAACACCTTTAACAACAACCCAATGTTCTGCCCTTTTTTTGTGCATTTGCAAACTCAATGATTTTCCTGGATAGACTGTAATTTTTTTTACTTTATGATTGTCTCCGTCAATAAGCACTTCATATTTACCCCATGGACGATAACCGACAATGTTATCACTCAATTCGGGATAATTTTTTTCTTTGAGATATTCCACCACTTTTTTCACTCCATCATTGCTTTCTCTCATTTTCTGCACCAAAATGCTGTCATTATTTTCAATCACAATAACATCTTCAATTCCTGAAGTCACAATGAGCCCATTATTGGCTGAATAAGCAAAAACGTTTTTTGAATCAATGGAAACATGTTTCGGATTATCATCTTTTTTTCTGTTCAATATCTCTGCTAGAACATCAAAACTTCCAATATCGCTCCAGTCAAAATCACCATCAAAAACCACCATCCTGTCCGATTTTTCTGAAATAGCCACATCAATAGCCACTGCCGGCAAGTTGCTGAAATTCTGGATAAAGAATTGATAATCCTTTTCAAATAAAGCATAGCTTTCTGGTGCATTTTTTTTCATTTCTTCACTTATAGCTTTGGCGCTGAAAAGATACATTCCAGCATTCCATAAATATCCTCCTGATTCAAAAAATTCCTTGGCTGTTTTTACGTCTGGCTTTTCTTTGAAACCATCTACTTTATAATAGTCCCCTAGATTTTCGCCCTTTTTAATATAACCCAAACCTGTGTGCGCCATGGTCGGCTTGATTCCGATAGTTCCTAAATTGTCCCCTATTTTTCCTAAAGCGTTTTTAGCGGTTTCTATATAAGCTTCTCTTTTACCAATATAATGGTCAGATGGAACCATTATTATCGGCACATTTTCGTCTATTTTTATTTCATCCTTAAGGTATTTAACCGCTAAAGCAATGGCTGGCATCGTGTTCCGGCTTTCTGGTTCTTTCAAAACCTGGCGTTCTTTGAATCCGGCGTAAATTTCTTTGACCTGATTGAAAACATTGAAATAGTTTTCTTCATTGGTTACAAAATATATATTTTCCTGAGGCACAATTTCTTTCATTCTCAAAAAAGTCTCTTGCAGAAGCGACTTATCGCTGTAAAGCTTTAGGAATTGCTTGGGAAAGTTTTTGCGCGAAAGCGGCCACAAACGGGTTCCAGATCCGCCACATAAAATAATGCTATACATAAGATATAAAAAATTTAAATTATTCTTTTTTCTCAACCACCCACCAATCAAACTTGATAGCCTCTTCAGTCGATTCTTTAATTTCAACAGTGAATCCTTTTCCTTTGTCTATGTCAGTTACTGCCAGAGTGGCATTAGTCACGTCTTTAGCAGTAACAAAAATCTTAGAACCTTCGCCTACAGCAGTCGTTTTGATTTCAACCTTCTTGCCATTACTTATCGGATTATCAGTATCATCATCTACGTCATCCTCATTTTTGTCAACTTGTTCTTTGTCACATTTACCGTCTTTGCCAGCCTCTGTCATTTCAGGACAAATTGTTGCTTCCCCTATAGTTGGCGCATCTTCATCTATTATATTAACAGCAAAAACTCCAGCAGAAACTTCGACTGCTTTCAGCTTCCCCTTCCCCAGATCCAGATTGCCGAAGGCATCTTTGTAAAGGATGTCGGAGATGCTGAGAGTCGAGATGAATTCAGAAGCTGTGTTTGTAAGTTCCATGATGTCATCCATCTGTTTTTGCAGTTTGATCTGCAGAGCCTGGACACTGGCTACTTCAGAGTTGGTCTGGATGAGACTGTCTTGGATTTCCTGGAGAGTCTGGTTGGTATTTTCTATCTGCATATCCAGATTGGTTTTGGCTTCAGCCACAATCTTGTTGACTTGATCTTCAACATCCATATTCTTGATATTTTGGAGAACTGTTTCTTCAACTTTTTCTACCGTGAGGCTTTGGTTCCTTCTAGAGATCAGAACTTGGACAGTGCCTTTGACACCCTTGAAATCTTCCATAGCTAAACCGACTGTGGATTCACCGGCATTAGCTTTGCGCATGTAGCCTGGGATAGCTGAAGCAGTCAGGTTGTCGCCAACTTTGATTTCTCCGTTTTCAGTTGAGACTAAGCCGGCTACCTGACCCATCATACCGATAATCTTGTAATGGTCGGGATCGCTGTTTTGTTCTTCTGTTCTGTTGCCGACGATAGATGGATTGGAAGAAACAATACCCATGATATTATTGTCTCCGTCATTTTCACATCGTTTGATTGCATTGTCGTTTTCAGTATCTACGCAGACAGCTTCGCCATTCTTGAGATCTGTATCTTCAGTGTAGAAATATTCCGCATAGTCAGCGCCAGTAGTGTAGGCATTGACGGCATAGACTGAACCGGCGGTTGGAGAACCGATGGCGCAAGTTCCATTATCATCCACGCAGAGATATCCGTTAGCAATGTAGACATTGCCTTGGTTGGTTCCGTTACCGATAGTCAGCATCTGGGATGGTGAAGAAGTACCGATGCCGACGGAGCCGGAGTTAATATTTATAGTTTCGGTTAACGGAGATATTTTTTGATTTAAAGCCTGCACGCCTAAAACCATGTAGCCTAAAGTATTTACCGGATTGATTATGGTTCCTTCATAATGCATAGCCCATGGAGCTTCATCAGCCATAACACCTACATACTCCGTGTTCGAATCCAATGTTCCCTCTCCAGGTTTATAATGAAAACGGTATACGGGAGTATTAATTATTTGATCCAAAGCAACATTTGGATCATCAAACAATCCTTCAATATTTTTCATTTCTCGTAAAGAATTGGCAGCTGACCAACTGGTAACTCCATTTCCATCTGTTGTTAATTGCCTACCATTTGTTCCATCATTTACTGGAAGTGTCCAAGTCCAACTTCCGGCTGCAGCCGCTGTATTAATTTGAACATAACCTGAAGTATTTCCTTCTAGCCTCAAAGTTCCTAAAGTACTTCCTGCTGTACCTATATCCAAGAGCGCTCCCGGTGCAGTGTTTGTAATACCGACTCTTCCTGCATTAACAATAAGACCGTAGTTGGCGGTTGTGGCTCCGGAAGCATTGAGATAGAGAGCTACATTGGTTCCAGAAGTAGCATTAGTATGAGTGTTGGAAATATATCCGCCATAAGTAGTGATACCACTGGTGGCATTCGCTCCAGCAGTTAAAATGTTAAGCGCTGTTTGGGAAGCTGCTGCTGCTGTGCCTGAAACTTGCAAGTCTACAAGTTTGCCTGAAGTTAATGTTGAGGAAGCCGCATAAAGGCCCGTGCCTGTGGTCAGTGAATTAGCAGAAAGATTGAGAGCACTGGAAGTGGTTGTGCCGGTCGTATTAGCCGAAACAATAGAAAGAGTTCCGCCGGGGCTTGCCGTTCCTATCCCCAATCTATTATTAGTGTCATCCCAAAATAAATTAGAATTTTTTTGAGAAAGAATGCCACTTGTTCCAGCAAAGAGAATTGATCCAGCTGTCGGAGCATACCAAGTCGGTGATCCAGTTCCTCCGGATATAAGAGCTTGGCCAGTAGTGCCGGCAGTTGAAGAAGTCAGTTGCGTTGTGCTTGAAAAATATGAAACACCACCTTGTGTTCCAGTAGCTAAATTTATTCCGTCAAAAGTTCCAGTCATAGCTGAATCGTCAAAAGCAATAGTTTTTCTGGTTGGTCCGGAAGTTTGAGTTATGTATAAATTTGTTCCATCCCATTCCACTGCTCCGGCTTCAGGTGCAGTAAGATTAGTTCCGGCTGTAAATTTAAGAGGCGCTGTTCCAGCCGTAGCTGTTCCAGCGGTAATGTTGAGATAGGCAGTTGGAGCTGCTGTTCCTATCCCAACATTACCGCTAAAATAGTTATTATTACCAATAGCATAGATGCCGTAATTTATTCCCGTACCACTGACAGTACTGGCATTATTCAAGTAAGCTGCATAAGTATTCAAGTCTGCTCCGGCTGCTCCATTAACTCCGGCAGCAAAAGAAGTTGTCGGAGTAACTAAGCTAGAATTTGCTGACATTTTTACAGCAGCCAGGGTACCACCAACAGGATCAGTATATCCACCTTGAAATAAATGCGCTTCCCCGGAAGTAGTAAGCACTCCAGTCGGCGTCGCTGTCCCTATCCCCAATCTGTTATTAGCGTTATCCCAGAATAAATTGGGATTATCTTGATCCAACACACCATCAGTTCCGGCGAAAATAACAGATCCGGCTGTCGGAGCATACCAAGTCGGTGATCCAGTTCCTCCGGATATAAGAGCTTGGCCAGTAGTGCCGGCAGTTGAAGAAGTCAGTTGCGTTGTGCTTGAAAAATATGGCACACCACCTTGTGTTCCAGTAGCTAAATTTATTCCGTCAAAAGTTCCGGTCATAGCTGAATCGTCAAAAGCAATAGTTTTTCTGGTTGGTCCGGAAGTTTGAGTTATATACAGATTTGTTCCATCCCATTCAACCGCTCCGGCTTCAGGTGCAGTAAGGTTAGTGCCGGCTGTAAATTTAAGAGGCGCTGTTCCAGCCGTAGCTGTTCCAGCGGTAATGTTGAGATAGGCAGTTGGAGCTGCTGTTCCTATCCCAACATTACCGCTCGAAGTATCTACATAAAATTGATTAGTATTCACAGCAAAATCACCGGTCGTAGAAAGATCCACATTAAAATTACTACCAGCTAGTGGAGTTACAGTTAAAGCTCCTAAAGTATTTGTTATGTCGCCACCTTTAACATCAGCATCACCGGTCAAATTTAAAATATTCAAATTACCCGTTCCGGTTGAATCTATATAATATGTTGTTCCATTGAAATATGTATTTCCGGAAATTGTAAGATTGCCAGATGAATCTGTTGCCATAATATGTGCATCAGTTCCGCTAGTTGCGCTATCAAGTCCATCCAGCAAATCAGAATTGAAAGCATAGCCGGATGCGCCGATCATTTTTCTCGGCGTCATTTCATTGTCTGTTCCGACTGTCACGCCCAGATAATAGGTGCTGTTGAAATCAAGATTGATTGCATTGTCGCCAGCTGAAGTATCGCCAAGCATGATGGAAAATAATCCTTTAACTACCGAGACCGATCTGGATGAGGGCGAGCCTGTAGTGCCGCGAGCCGTCCAAAGAAGATTGCCTCCGGAAGCGGCATCATAAATGCTGAGTATCATATCGTAACTTCCATCTGGAACTACATTATCAGTATCGTCTGTTAGCTTACCTTGATAATTTATTTGTTTAGTAATAGCAGCCTGGGCATTGCTTTGTAAAAAAATAGAAAACAAAAAAGCTATCGATATTATGATTATCGAGCTTCTTCGAAATTTTAATTGTTTTTTTATTTTTATTTTTTTCATTACTCTGCTCCACTGAGTAATTTTTCTGCACAAAACTCCCCTAGTTTTATTTCTTATTTAATGAAGTTATTAATAAGCACGAAAGATTAAAACCTATTTTTAAAGCATAATCTTCTGAACTTTCCCTTTATAAAGCCTCAAATAATAAAAGGTGGTCACACACCCAACCTAATTATAGCATAAAAAAAAGCTTTAGTAAAGACCTTTTGTCTAAAAATCACCCAAAATAAAAAACAGGCGCTCCATTACCTTTTTTTTATTAAAAATATTCTATTTAAAACTATTTTTTAGAGAAAAACTTTTTCCTATATTTACGCACCCAGGGCTTCAAAAATTTTTCTATTTTCTTCCTAAAGATGACAGCTAAAATTATAGCTACAACTAAAATAACAATTATTGCAAGTAAAAGTTGTCCCATGAACATGCGTTCCAAAACATGCACTGACTTGTCGCCGTCCACAAAAATCGCCTGCGCCTGATATATGCCGAAAAGGGATGCGTTATTTAAATTAAGTTCGAATAAATATTTTTTTCCCGGAAAAACAAAATGCTTTTCAACTTCCATTTTTTGGGAATTTTTTGTAAACAAATTTTTTATCTGGACTTCCCCATGAGGAATGTAATGTATGTTCCCTTGATTTTCAAATTCCATTTTCATGGTTGTGTTTTTCCCGATCAGAAAAGGTACTTCGAAATTTTTCAAAATTCCACGGCCTGAAGTTTCTCCGGAAACATTTATCAAGACATAAATTCCAATCCGGCCATTGACAGAGGTGCTCTTCAAAATTTCTTCCTCTGTCTTCGGAATGGCATTGATCAGAACAAGTGCGTAATGGCTTCCAATGGAAGCGTTTTCCGGAACTGAAATTACAAATTTCAATTCTTTCTTTTCTTTCGGACCAAGCTCCATGTTACTTTGTTCTTCCATGCTTATCCACCCATTCATTCCGCTCGCCTCATTTTCCTGGACAAGATTTGCGATTTTACTATTTTCACCGAAAATAAAATCATTGGAATTGATATTTACTTTTTCTGCATAGTCGGAAATGTTCTGTATGTTTACTGAAAATTTTTCCTGCTTGCCCGGCTCCATAGAGAAAGAAAAAATAGACTGGCCGGCAGATAAGCCAACTACTTCAGCCAAAGCAATCTCTCCCTGAAAGAAAAAGAGTGTCAGCATTATAATAAAAATTATCTTTTTGTTCAGCATAATTTTTTTTATTTTATAATAAGCCAATTGAATTCTATGTCTTCATCAAGTGCCGGTTTATCAATCTTGACTTTGAAGCTTTCGCCTTCCACTATATCATCTTCATCGTAATAAATGACTTTGCCTCCGGTTGAACCTTTAGGCGTGATATAAATCTTGGATTCCTTTGAGACTTCAGTAGTCAAAATCAAATCCGATTCAAGTTTGTTAGCTTCAATCTTTCCCTCTCCGGAAACATCACTGCTAAGATCCAGATTGTTTCCTTTCAAGTTATCAGCAGCTTCAATGTTCTGAGCCTTCACATCTCCTGTTGCTTCAATGTCTCCGATTGTCAGCTTCCCCTTCCCCAGATCCAGATTGCCGAAGGCATCTTTGTAAAGGATGTCGGAGATGCTGAGAGTCGAGATGAATTCAGAAGCTGTGTTTGTAAGTTCCATGATGTCATCCATCTGTTTTTGCAGTTTGATCTGCAGAGCCTGGACACTGGCTACTTCAGAGTTGGTCTGGATGAGACTGTCTTGGATTTCCTGGAGAGTCTGGTTGGTATTTTCTATCTGCATATCCAGATTGGTTTTGGCTTCAGCCACAATCTTGTTGACTTGATCTTCAACATCCATATTCTTGATATTTTGGAGAACTGTTTCTTCAACTTTTTCTACCGTGAGGCTTTGGTTCCTTCTAGAGATCAGAACTTGGACAGTGCCTTTGACACCCTTGAAATCTTCCATAGCTAAACCGACTGTGGATTCACCGGCATTAGCTTTGCGCATGTAGCCTGGGATAGCTGAAGCAGTCAGGTTGTCGCCAACTTTGATTTCTCCGTTTTCAGTTGAGACTAAGCCGGCTACCTGACCCATCATACCGATAATCTTGTAATGGTCGGGATCGCTGTTTTGTTCTTCTGTTCTGTTGCCGACGATAGATGGATTAGAAGAAACAATACCCATGATATTATTGTCTCCGTCATTTTCACATCGCTTGATTGCATTGTCATTTTCAGTATCTACGCAGACAGCTTCGCCATTCTTAAGATCTGTATCTTCAGTGTAGAAATATTCCGCATAGTCAGCGCCAGTAGTGTAGGCATTGACGGCATAGACTGAACCGGCAGTTGGAGAACCGATGGCGCAAGTTCCATTATCATCCACGCAGAGATATCCGTTAGCAATGTAGACATTGCCTTGGTTGGTTCCGTTACCGATAGTCAGCATCTGGGACGGTGCAGAAGTACCGATGCCGACATTGCCTGAGTTTAAAATTGTCATAGCCTGAGTAGCACCAGAGTCGCCTACGCCAAAAACCAGATTAGCTGAAGTTAGTGTATTGCCACTTGTAGCCGAATTTCCACGAATGGTCAGATATTCATCAGCAGCAGTTCCGCCATATAATGTTTGCCCGCCAGTCCTTCCGGCCAAGAGAGCATACTGAGTATGGTCATCGCCCAAGGTCAAGCCAGTTAAATTATTATGGGCAGTAGCCACATAGGTGCCGGCTGGCAAATTGGAAACGCTTCTCATATCCTGAGTTTCAACATATGTTTCGCTGGTTCCATTTCTTCTCAAGATTACGCGGTAAAGGAGTTTCATCTCTTTGAATGGCAGATTGGAAAGCACCAGACTTTCATATTTATTATTATTTCTGGCATTGGTTATGTTGGTGTCATTGCTTTGACCCATCAAAGAATAGACGGGCGTTGAAGGATCATTAGTAGCAAAAATCCAATAAGCTACATAACGTCCATCAGTAACATCCGCTATGCCGGTTCCTGTATCATATTGGATGACATCACTCACTTCATGGAAATATTTGGACTGCGAAGAAGTGAAGGTGAAAGCACCGGCTCCGCTATGATAGAGCACTCTTGTATTTGTTGAAGTTGGAATAGAAATTTTAATATCTTCATCATAAACATCCCCAGCACCAACAGAGAAGGAGGAATTGCCAAATGTCCCAGTCAATCCAGAACTGTATCTGGTCCCCACGGTATTATGCAAATATTCATGAGTCATTCCGTCCATAGTCAGCCCATGTCTTTCATCCCCGATTATTCCATTGGTACCGTTCCAATAAACTGTAGCAATTTGCACTGTTCCGTCAGTTATGTTCCAAGGGGATGAACTGTAACTCAAATTTAGATTATCTTTATCATAATAAATGAAATAGAGTCCGGCAGCACTGTCGATTTGGACGCTTTCTGTATCTTTAGTATATTGTTCTCCAGCACTATATATATTGAAGTCTGTTCCGGTAATCGTAAAGTTGCGATTGGTGTCATTGAAAGAAATAGCTGTGTCGGTCCTGTTTGGGAATCCTGTCATTTCTTTGGTTTCATTTTGCTGATTATACAAACGGGCATCCAATTCTTGAATGCTAGTCCTAACATCTTCACTGGAAATAATATTGCCAGTCATGCCAGTCAGCAATAAACCTCCGTCAAAAATAGAATTAGAAACGGCTGAAGTAGCGTGGAAATTTGAAGCTGACACCGTACCACTGGCGTTAACTTTGAACATTTGTGATCCGTTTATACCCACACCTAATAAAGTATTTTGAGAGTTACTGCTTATATTTTCAAAAGCATAAGTTATGCCATCTTCTGCTGCGCCAATTAATAAATCTTGATCCCCATCACCATCTAAATCAGCAAAGGCTGGCAAAGAATAGTCATCAGCAACTTGTGGCGCGTTCCATTCTGATCTCGCTACCCAAGTCGGCGAAAATTCGTCTCCTACATTTTCATAAGCTGTAATTATGTCATTAAGTGTGCCTGATACTGCATCCTGGTCTCCATCACTATCTAAATCAGCAAAAGCTAGAGAACCATATGGAGCTTCCCATTCTGAGCTGAGAGTCCAGACTGGTGAAGACACGGTGCCGGTATTTTCATATTCAAGTACATCACCATTAACTGGAGGATGTCCTCCGTCCCCCAAGGTTATTACTAAATCAATTCTTCCATCATTATTCAAATCAACAAGAGACGGGACAGCAAAAGGCACGCTGCCAATTCCGAGCCTATCCCAACCGGAATGAGCTGTCCAAACTGGCGATGATGCTGTACCTGTATTTTCATAGCCATAAACATAACCTTTAGTCAGATCGCCTGGATTTACTGAACCAATCATTAAATCGTAGTCGCCATCATTATCTAAATCTGCAAATTCCGGCGAAGCATAAAGGCCAACGCTTGGAGTATTCCAACTTGGTTTAGCAGTCCAAACAGGCGAAGATGATGTTCCGGTGTTTTCGTAGCCAAGAGCTATCCCGTTAGTTTGTGCTCCGACTAATGCATCCAGATCGCCATCATTATCCAAATCGGCAAAAGCTGGTCTAGCAAATCCATTTCCGACAGTCGGCAAATTCCAACTTGCTTCAGCGGACCAACTATTTAAAACAGTCGCGCCTGCTGAGGCCGGATTAATGTATAGAGAACCCTGACCAATTCCTGTTCCTGTGGGAGCTCCGGAAAAAGTACCCAGTCCTGCAACTTCCAGCATGGAAGATGGATCTGTTGTGCCGATACCGACATTCCCGCCCATGAGTGTTGCTAAAGGAGTAGGTATTGGTAAATATTTGACGATCACAACGCCAGAACCGCCATCTCCTCCAACAGCTCCATTACCGCCACCACCTCCGCCTCCGCCTAATCCATCAGTTCCATCATTACCAGCAATTAAGTGATAATTACCACCGTCTGCACCACCGCCAGATCCTCCGTAACCAGTAAAAGTGCCAATATAAGTTCCGCCTCCTCCTCCGCCAGCATAAGTAACAGAAGAACCAGATATAGTAGATGCCAAGCCGTCACCACCAGGACCACCATGGGCAGCTGTGCCTCCAACTTCGCTTGCACCTCCGCCACCGCCGCCAGAATAACTTTCTCCCTCACCATAACCAGCACCTCCATCATATCCTTGTTTGGGTGTAAGATAATCAGAATCTCCACCAGATCCTGGGCTAGTAGTAGAACCGCCACCTCCTCCGCCTGAACCACCATCAGAACCAGGGGTACCAGCAACATCAATACCTAAGTATCCTCCACCTCCGCCACCAGTCGCAGATATCGATGCAAAAGTAGAAGTTCCCCCATTTTCGCCTGTTTCATAAACCGCACCACCCGCACCACCAAGACCAACAACTACAGGATGCTCACCATTATTTAGAGTATCTGTTCCTGTTCTAAAACCGCCGCCTCCTCCGCCGCCGCCTCTGCCGCCGCCTCCGCCGCCTCCGCCGCCAATAACCAAAAATTCAGCATCTATTGGCGTAGAACACTCAAGAGTATCACTAGTAGTAAATGTTCTAATTATATAAGCACCGTCAGTAGTAGCTGTTCCGCCAGTGCAAGTATCTCTGCTTGAATTTCTATAGACAGAAAATGTAGCATCAGGATTATCTGTGCCGATACCGACATTACCAGTATTGTAATAAATATCACTGTCGGAAGTTACCCATTGACTTTCCGTAAATAAGCTTCCGTTTTGGTATAAATTTCCCGTTAAATTAATATCTCCAGCAACATCCAGAGTATAACCCGGTGTAGTTGTACCGATACCAAGACTTCCATTATTAAAAACTAAATCAGTATCGCTTACATACGTGTCATAACTAATGGTTATCTGACCATTACCTTCCTGATAACCCGAGATATAAGCTGCATTACTGCCACTTGTCCAGCTTGATCCAGCTCCTCCGCCACCGCCTCCAGTTGAATTCCCGCCACTACCACCATATCCGCCATAATATCCACCGCCTCCACCACCCCCACTGCCACCGCAACTTCCATTACTACTGCCTGCACCGCCAATACCTAAAGCATAACCAGCGCTTTGCGTACCACCAACACCACCAGCTGCACCACCTCCAGATGCCGTACCATCGGCACCATTTTGCGCGGCATCTCCACCGTTACCTCCGACACCACTACCACAGTATCCAGTACTACTGCCTCCAGCACCTCCACCACCACCGGCAACAATTACTCTGTCACTAAGACTGGTTCCATCTTGTCTAACATCAGAAGCACCACCTCCGCCACCGGCAGTTTCAGCACATCCCCAACCAGAACTTGCACCACCGCCGTTATATCCACCATAGGTGTTGTTACAATCTATCGCCGCATAATCTCCTCCAACACCACCAACATAGAGATGCAATGTTTCGCCTGGTGTAACTGAAATTGTAGATTGCACTCTAGCTCCCTTGCCTAAAGAACCGCTACCATCGCCACCAACATTAGAGCCAATAGCTCCCTCTCCACCACTAGCGCCTTTGGCATCAATAATAACTGATGTAACACCTTCCGGCACAACCCAAGTTTGTTCAGAACCGGTGTAGTCAAATGTTGCTTCTCCCATTATATGTTCACCTTCAGGATCATAAACCTGTGATACAGCGTGAAGAGCTCCAAGAGGATTATCGGTGCCAATTCCAACACGTCCACCGCTGGTAACTATTAAACCTGTTTCGCCTTGATAATATTCTCTCACTGGCAAAATAAAATTAGAAGTCCAACGGGCAATACCTTTGGAAATCCTGAATTCATCCAGATAGCCGTTTAGAAAATCTTGATAGGATGGATTTCCATAATCATTAATGCCCATCCACCATGTTCCGGAAGTGTTTGTATAATTAGAAGTATCTGTTCCGGAACCAACATTTTCCCCATCAACATACAATGTTACAGTTCCCTCATGTCTGACGATAGCACAATGATGCCAAGAATTATCAGCAATTAAAACGGAAGATAATATTTCAGAAGTTCCCACATATCTCAACACTCCTACCAGTTCCCCCGACGTGCCTGTTGTTATATGCATTGTTCCAACAGCAGAACGTCCACCTAAAATAAACATATTCCCTTGCGAAGGAGCGTTAATCCAAAAATCCATAGTGAAATCACCGGTTCCAAAAGCGAAATCGGAAGAATTAGGAAAACTAAGATAATCTCCATTACCGTCAAAATAAGCACTCTTGCCACCGAATTTTGATTCGGTATTTGATTGAGTTACGTTTCCATAAGCTGTAATTGTGTTTTCAGATGAAGAATCATCGGCAAAAGCATTGCCATCTCCATCAGCGTGCAACAATAGTTTGACATAGGAATCATTACCATAACCGCCATATTTAACATCAAGCAAACCAGCCGGAAGATCTGTTCCGATTCCAACCCCTCCAGAATTGTAATAGATGCCATCTAAAACATCAGAGTTTAACCATTGACTGGTGTTGTCTACCAATACACCATTTTTATATAAATCACCAGTCAAATTAATATCCCCAC
The DNA here is from genome assembly GCA_022709545.1 of Patescibacteria group bacterium. Taxonomy (GTDB): domain Bacteria; phylum Patescibacteriota; class Minisyncoccia; order Moranbacterales; family GWC2-37-73; genus DAOOTD01. Next base: position 40,022 of record JAKLIP010000001.1, on the reverse strand, counting down.
CAACATCCAGCATATAACTCGGAGTGGAAGTGCCAATTCCGACATTGGTTCCATCAAACACGAAATTGGCGTTATCAGTCAGTCTGCCGTTGGTTGTCGCAAATGGAATTCGGCCAGAAGTCAGATTGATTCCGTCGTTCAGGACAATGCCTTTTCTGCTGCCAGCAGTTTCCCCAGCAGTTTGCAATTCAATACGACGAACCTTCATGCTATAGTAGGACCCCCAGTTGTCTGCAAATTTAAAAGCATAATAGCGGTAAGCATTATTATTGTCTACAGTAAAATATTTTGGATCAGGACGATTTTCTGCAACATGCTGATCAAATTCATCTACAGAAGTTGTCAGTTGTGTCCAACCTTCAGTAACCATCTCCTCATCAGAAATCCAAATTAAATCATTGAATGCATCCGCATCATTCGATCCCCAAAAAGTAAAGTGCCTTGCTCCGTAGTCAGTCTGACCTCCATTGTCGTGACCATTTTCATAATACACGCGATCGATAACCTGAGCCGATCCCAAATCAATATGAAATCTTTGGTTTGTAATTCCCGGATTTGCGCTTTCCCAGGAATTTCCATAACCATTCCCAATAAGAGATCTGCTTGGATCAGTTGCAAGCCAAGGATCCAGATCATAAGTACCACTCCAGCCAGTCGAGGTAGCTTTGACATAGGTATCAGAAAATTCCGGAGGATATTGCGAGTCATATCCGGATGATATTGAAAGATAATAATCATCACCCAAAAATTCCATGGCTCCTGCTTCAGGATCAGTTAATAATGTCCCCGAAGTAAATTTAAGCGGAGCTGTACCTACTGTCGAAGTACCCGCGCCCAAATGCAAGCGCGCAGTTGGATCAGTCGTTCCAATTCCAACATTGCCACTGACAATCAAGTTGTTTGTTACCTCAGCGCCACCACCAATAATCAAATCGTTTGTTATTTCGGTAATTCCATCACTGCTAATCCTTAACAATTGTGAACCGTCCAAAGCTACGCCAAATAAAGTAGTTGGAATAGGAGCTTTGATCTGCTTATAACCAAGTATCATTCCATTCACATAATCATTCATCATCAAGTCTTTATCTCCGTCATCATCCAAATCGGCAAAGGCTCCGACATTAACTGCACTGGTAATATTTAGGATGCTCCAGTCGGAATTAAGCGTCCAAACCGGTTCAGAAGCCGAGCCGGTATTTTCATAAGCATAGAGACTATAAGGTGAATTTATCCAATTGCCTATAAATAAATCCTGATCTCCATCATCATCAAAATCAGTCAAAGTTGGATAAAGTGCATAGCCGGGAGAACCAGGCATTAAAATATTCCAAGCTGAGTGGTATGCCCAACTTGGCGAAGAAACTGTGCCGGTATTTTCAAAACCAGCTATATAATAAATATCGCTAACATTTATATAGCCTATCATTAAGTCATAATCTCCATCGCCATCTAAGTCTCCCAGAGATGGAGTGTTTGTGCTTCCGCCCTCACCAACAACATCCATGTCCGGAGTATCCCAACCTGAATTAAGCGTCCAGGCCGGAGAGGAAGACGTGCCGGTATTTTCAACTCCATAAGCTATGCCGTTCCCGGTTCCGACCAATAAATCAAAATCGCCGTCATTATCCAGATCAGCAATAGTTGGATAAGCATAGCTATAGAATGTATCTGGTATATCCCAACCAGCATGCCGTGTCCAAATTGGTTCAGAGGCTGTGCCGGTATTTTCATAAACATAGACACCAGCATTTTCTGTACCTAGTAATAAATCATAGTCACCATCATTATCTAAATCGGATAATTTTGGAAGAAGAACAACATTGCTGCCAAAATCTTCCGAATTCCAATCTGTTTCTGCTTCCCATCCTTGAAAAACCGAAGCGCCCTCTCCTGATGCGGTTGGATTTATATATACCGAACCTTGACCGATTCCACTGCCAGTTGGGGTTCCGGAGAAAGTTGCTACACCGCTGACTCCCAAAGTACCAGCCACATCCAACAAAGAACTTGGAGTAGTGGTTCCGATGCCGACATTGCCAGAAGCAGAAATTCTCATTCTTTCCAAGCTATCAACCGAGAAAATCATGTTTTGGTTTGCAGTGTCTGGAAAATAAATATTGTCCAGATAGAAAGTATTGGCTGAATCGGCATTGACTATGGTTATGATGATTTGATCAATTGTATCCTTATTGGCATTGGCTACTCCTGAAATATCCCAAGTGATAGTTTGGAAAACATCGGCTGAAGTCAGGTTGGGAGTGATTTCAGTGGTTGTGCCTCCACTGTCATGAAGGCCTATTTTAATATTTGATCCGGTGCGATTGGATCTTAGATCGAAATAGACAGTATTAATATCTGAGAGGTTAAGAGGCGTGGTCAAAGTTTTGGTCAGAGTTTTGTTCAAACTGTCTGTAATAGTAGCCTCGCCTCTCAAAGAATATTCTCCTTGAGTTTTGATAGTTGATTCCGCATAAGCAACCAGATTGGTATCGTAACCTCCGTATTCAATGTGCAACTTAGGAGCTGTGGAAGCGCCTGCTTCATAAGCATTGGCTGCATATACATAATTTCCGGAAGTTGACAGATTATCATGGTCATCGAAAAAGATGCCCAGATTGGTCACTGCTCCCAAATCGACAATTTCCTGAATCACGCTGGAAATATCTGGAGAATTATTCCAACCACTTACTGTCCAAGTCGCATCATCCCAGTTGACTTGAGTTGTCGTAATATTATTATTGTTGGCTCCGCCTACTATTGTTCCTCGTCTAGCCTGATAATCTGCCAAATCAGAAAAGGTGCTTGCTGAAGTGCTTAATTCTCCGGTTATTTTGGATTTTGTGCCACTGCCTCCGATCTGAGGCAAGCCCCAAGGATTAATTGCATAGAAACTTAGATAGGCATTTGTTACAGAAGCTCCTTCTGGAATATTAACTCCTGCAAAACGCAAACCAGAACCTATTCTATCGACTGAAGCCATCGCTTCCAGTGTTCCGGCTCCTGCTATTCCCACATCGGTACCAAATTCCCAGACACCTTCACCATAATACCCCAAACTATCATCTGTGCCCGCACTTACTTGCGCGTCAATTGTCCCAGTAGGTCCGGAGCTTTCACTTTCATAATCTGTCGGATTTTCTACATTGTCTACAAATACATTTCCATAAACATCCAGCGCAATACTGTTCGCGCTATTGGAAATTCCAGATGAATCAACCAGCAAAGGATTTTCTCCATCAAAAGTCAAACTGTTGAGAGTTCCATCGCCGGAAGAATCGATATAATTTTCCGTACCGCCAAAATAGGTGTTGCCGGAAACTGTCAAGTTGCCCGATGAATCTGTCGCCACAACATGCGCGTCATTTCCGCTGGTGTCAGCATGAAGTCCATCTAATAAATCAGAATTAAAAGCATAGCCGGATGCGCCGATCATTTTTCTTGGAATCATTTCGTCATCCGTTCCGACTGTCACACCAAGATAATAACTACTATTGAAATCAAGTTCGATCGGATTGTCACCAGCCGCCACATCGCCGAGCATGATGGAAAAAAGTCCGCGCGTAACTTCCACTGATCTGGCTGTCGGAGTTCCGATTGTTCCTCTGGCTGTCCAGACAATGTTGCCTCCGGTCGGCGCGTCATAGAAATTGAGAATCATATCGTAGTTCCCATCCGGAACCAATGCATCCAGACTGTCTGTCAGTTTTCCCTGATAATTTATCTGCTTGGTAATGGCCGCTTCAGTGCTCCCTTGGAAAGAAATGAAAAAAATAAAAAGCGCCGCCATTAAAAACATTGCGCTTTTCCTGAAATTAAATTTTATTTTTATTTTTCTCATTACTTACTCTGGGTTTATTTATATAAAACCTCCCCCCAATACTAAATAACTCAAACTAACATCTTTTTAAGATCCCGCTTGCTTGATAAATATATACACCCTCCTAATTGAATTATTTTGCTTTTGCAGTGCCAAAAATCAATATATTTATCTATCCGAATTTTAACACAAAAGATACAAATCCCCAAGCCCTGGCAGGGAGTTATCCACAGGTTCAAAAAAACAGGCATTTTTACTGCCTGTTTTTGGATAAATTTTGCAACTTTAGACGTGTCTTATTGGCCTTTTATTCCCCTTTTTCTTCCTTTTGACTTCAAAATTATGTTTGAATATTTTTCTGATGAGCCACAAGAGAAAAAGCGTTCCCAAAATGATGACCGTCGTCTTCCAGGGAATCACCCAGAAATTAGCATCTTTGGAGAGAATAATTTTTCCGTCTTCCGAAACCAGATTGATCTTGGCAGTGTAATATCCATATCCCCACCACGGCGCAAATTTCCATTTCTCTTCATATCTCCTGATCGTTTTCGGATATTGGAATTGGTCTTTTAAGACTATCGGATCTTTTTTAAAAATTCCCAAGTTGTATATGTCGATTTGTCCAGACATTTTGAAATGCATGTTGCCGGAACTATAGACATCCGCAATCAGTCCGGCTGGATTGTCCCAAAATATTTTCTGGGTAGCCCTGAAATCTTTGAGCTCCGCATCTTGTCTTATTGGTTCTTTGCCCTGCACTGCAAAAGAAAGTAAAGCTCCAACTCTGCTTTTCACCACGACTGCATTCTCTTCAGATCCTGGTTCTTCATGTTCCACAAAAATTACACCGAAGTACCCTCCAGTCGGAAGTCCTTCCGGCACATCGATTTTAAAATGGATTTCTTTGGCTTCATCGGGAGCCATTTGGAAATTCTCTTCGTCAAATTTTATCCATTTGATAATATCATAAGCCAGCTTCGGATGGGCGTTGTCCGGCACAAAAAATTTCGCGTCTGAAGTGTAGTCTTCCACATAAAAATCTTCCACATACACTTTGACTTTATATTCATCCTTTGCAAAATTTTTGAGCTTGAGCGTTCCTTCAGTTTCGGCGCCCGGCCCGAGCTTATAGTCAAAGCGGGTCGGTGAAACTTGGATGCTTTTAGCATTTTCATAGGCCTCGGCAGAAAAACAAAAAAAGAAACTGGCGATGATGATGAACAGATATTTCAGCATTTTGAAATTGGATATTTTTTTCATGTTTGTTTTTTATGTTAAATTTTTTATTGATTATTTTTTCACAGTCGAATTTATTTTAACATTAAAAAAATTTTTTGTCATCATAGCCCAGCCTCATCCGATAAAATTTCGAATAAAAAAACAAGCCGGAATAATTCCGGCTTGTTCGATTAGTGTCTCTCTATAAATTACGGCTTTGTTGTAGCTGTGTATGTTACCTGGCCAGCATAAGCACCAGACTCCTGAGTTGATGGAACATCAAGTTTGTAGCAGATGTCAGTCGTAGTTGCAGTAGCTGAATATGAGTCATGATCCATAATGATAGCAGAAGTTCCGGGAAAACCGGCATAATTATTAGCAGCACCGGTAGTACACGTGCTGGCTGAACCCCACTTAGCATCCTTGGTTGCTGTTGAAGCATAAACACTAAAACCTAGTCCTGTTCCAGTCCATGCTGTAGGAGTACCAATTGTGCCTGCATAGGCAGCAATAGTGTTAGACTCATTGTCTGTCAAAGGAGTATCCTGTCTTACTAAAAGATCATAACCAAGGTCAGCATTGGTTGTAACTGTACAAGAACTACTTCCTACTACTGGAGTACCAGGAACTACTGTTCCTAAGTCTACAGAAGTAACGCTGCAGGCTAGATCTATGTTTTCACCAACATATGCAGTCAAATCAACTTCGCAAGTGTCGCTTACAGCAGCGCTAGCTGGTGCAACAACAATCACAAAAGCAAATGCTGCGATTGTTAAAAATAGAAATTTCTTCATATTTTTTGTTTTTATTTTTTTATTAAATTATTAGTTAAAACTTTCTTGGCAAGACAATATTTTGAGTTCTAATATCGACCCCTTAAGAACTTTCAAACATTTTGTTGTCAAGAATGGTTGCAATCTAAAATTTCCCATTCTTTTTCCTGTTCCGCTCTGTAAAAATGCGGATACAAGCCAAAAAAATAAAATCTCTTAGATTGTCTAATACTGTCAATATTCTTCTTTAACCTAATTATAGCATATTATAGACAACTCTGCAAGACTTCTGTGGATAATTTTGTCAAAAATTACTTTTTTTACAATCTGGTGGTAGCAGTATAGGTGACGGTGTTGGTATAATCTCCAGATTTTTGTGTTGAAGCTACATTCAAATTATATCCTATGACTGTGTCATCTGCCGCAGTTTTGTATCCTGTTTTTTCATGGATGACTGTGTCGGCCAAAGGAAAACCAGCATAGGCAAAGTTCGGACTTGATCCCCATTTTGATTCCACATTGGTTCCCGATGTTATGGTAAATCCGAATCCGGTTCCGCTCCACGCAATCGGTGAAGCAATCGTACCTGAATAATCAGGAATGGTTGTGACAGCGTCAGTGTGAAGCAGTGCATGATTCTCACTGGCCAGAAGATCATATCCTCCATATGAATTCGTGGTGACAGAAAGCGTCGATTGCCCCTGCACCGGAGTGCCGGGAGTGACATTGCCCAGATCCACTGTGTTGGAATCGGCCAGAATTGATATGGTAGGCGGTTCATCCAGCATATATTCGAAACCGAGTTTGGCTTTGTAGTTGTCACTGCTTCCGATGCTGACGATCGGTTCGCCGGCCGTGTCGAATAATTTGTAGCTGTCGGAAATTCCCAATCCCCCGCCGGCACCGATGACATCCGCGTTTATTTTATAATTATCACTGCTCATGCCCAAAGCTTCCGCCTTCTGAATTTGAAAAAGGAAGAGAGACAGGAACAATAAAAGAAAAATTATTTTTTTATCTGGCATTTTTTAAAGACAAAATATTCGGATTTTAAAATTATCCCAGTTGCGCTTTATATTATATCACATTTTCCGTTTGCTCCAAACAAGAAAAACAAAAAAGCCATCCAGAGCGGATAGCTTTTTAAATTTAAAATCAGAAACATTATCCAATTATCGGCAGTCCGCCCAAATCTTCTTTCTCTATCTTTTTGTAAAAAGGATTTTTTTTGAGAACCGGCTTTCCTCCATGCTCAATCACATAGTAAGCAAAGCCTCTGGCTTTTTTCACCAATTCATAATCGGCATGTCCGGGAAAACTGGCAGGATCCCTGTCTTCAAAATCAACCGGGCTGTCGTCAGCCGTCACAAAATATGTCTTTCCTGTGTTGACTACCAAATGGCCTTCTTCCGGAGACATGAACACTTTATCGCCGGCCTTCACCGGGATTGCTTTGAACTCCTCAACTTCGTCGGCAATCATCTGACCATTCGAATCTTTTTTCAATTTTTGCACCAGAGCCACGCCCTCGCCGAAAATAATCCAATAAGTTTCGCTCAAATTTCCCACGTGATAATGACCGTATGTCTTGATGTATTCTCCAGAAATTGTTCCCGGCTCCCAAACGGTTATGTTTCTCTGGTCGCTTCCCCCGCGGATCATATAGTAGTGGACGGCTGGGCCTTTGCCGGCCGGATCCATCAGGACATCCTGCATTTTTTCATGCGTCCGCGCAGCATAGTGTTTGGGAACATTTTTAAAATCAATATCCATATTTTTATTTTTTTATTGTTTAAATTATTTCAGGACTCTTTTGGTTTTGACATACCATTTGCTCACGTCCGTGAATCTTTGCTGGGAGTTGTTGATGTTTTTGACTTCCATGCCTTTCAGCTTCGTGTTGGTAGGATAGATATAATAGCGGGCATAGAGGAATGTGGCGGGAACTTCTTTGGAAAATATCTCCTGCAATTTTTCATAAGATTCCTTGCGTTTTGATTCGTCGAATTCCTGCCTGATGCTTTCCAAAAGTCCGTCTGCATCCTTGTCGTCAAGGCTGGACAAATTCAGCCCGGGATCATTTTTAAAGCTTGAGTGCCAGAATGAATATAAATCGGGGTTGAAACTTATTCCCTGTCCGAAAAGAAGACTGTCATATTCCCTGCTGCGGATATAGTTCTGCTGCAAGTCTGAAACTGACATGACTTTCACATTGACTCTGGCTCCCAGTTTTTCCCATTGCACCTTGAGCATGTCGGCTGTCTGAACAAATTCCGGCCAGTCGGTTGTGACCAGTTCGAATTCCAGTTTCGTTCCGTTTTTCTTGCGGACATTTTCATCCTTGTCCAAAGACCATCCATTATCATCCAGAATTTTCTGGGCCTTGTCTGTGTCTGTTTTTATATCATCATCGTCATAGCCTTCCATCTGCGGAAGAAAAGGAGAGTTGAGAGCTACTCCTTCTCCGAAAAGAATTTCTTTGATGATCTGTTCCCTGTCCACTCCCAGATTCAGAGCCTTGCGCACATTGTCATCCGCCAGCACCACGCTTTTTGTCTGGTTGAAAAAAACTGCAAAATATCTGGGAATTGCCAGCCGATTGATTTTGGTGCTTTTGCTGTTTTTGATGTCTTTGATGTTCTGCGGAGGAATGCTGGCCATGCTCATCACTTCTTTTTTGTTGTACCCATCCATCAATGCAGAATCATCCGGATAAAAATTGAAATTTATTCTTGAGATATAAGGAGCTCCGTCGTAAAAATTTTTGAAGGCCACAAGCTTGAAAGTCAGAATGGTTCCATCAGCATCTTTCTGCATATCGGAAAACATATAAGGCCCGGAACCTATCGGATGCAAATTGTATTCAGCCAAAGAAAATTTCTCCGGAGCTATGTCCTGCCAGATATGTTTCGGCAAAATTCCGAAGGTGAGATTTTCCAAAAATCCGCTGTATTGGTTTTTCAATATGAAGACAATGGTGTAGTCATCATCCACTCTGGCTTCCACTCCTTGCAAGCTCTGGCGCAACGGACTTTTGTATGCGGGATCTTGCAGTATATTGAAGGTGAAAAAAACATCCTGGGCATTGAGCGGCTCCCCGTCATGCCAGGTCACATTTTTTTTCAGATTAATTTTATATTCCTTTTTGTCATCCGAAATAGAATAGTCTTCGGCCAAGTCCTTGGCGATTTTGCTGTCATTGTCATATTTGAAAAGTCCGGAAAAAATGAGCTGGGCTAAAGTGCTGTCTGCTTCGCTGGTCTGCGATATGGCAGGGTTTACATATAATGGCTGGCCGACGATGCCTTCATTATATTCTCCTCCGGATTTGGGAATTTCTTTTGTTAAGTTTTTATAAAAAGCACCGATCCAGAAAATGAGCGACACTGCAATGGCTATCAGCAGCAATGTCACAATAATTTTTTCTTTAAAGTCAAGCTTCTTGCTGATTGCCCACAGATTTTCCGGTCTTAAATATTTTATTTTTTCCTTAAGATTGATACTAATATGGATGTGTTAGAAAAGTTAATTTATATAAATAAGACTTACGAATAAGTCTTTTGAAAAATAAGGGATTCCAATTAATTGTTGCTTATCCAGATTATGGCCAAAGCCAGGATTATGAATATAACTCCCAGAGATGAAGATGCATAGAAAAGAAACTTTTCCATTCCCCGCTTGGTATAATATCCTCCAAAATCTCCTCCAAATGCAGTGCTGAGTCCGCTGCCCCTGTTCTGGAGCAAAATAGAAATTGAAAGCAGAATAGAAACAACGATCTGAGCAATGGTTATAAATTTCATGTGTTTTTTGGTTATTTAAAACTTCTTATAATTTAGCAAGTCTCTGCCCATAAGTCAAGAATAAATGGAACTTTTTGGCTTATTTAAGGCTTTATTACCTAACTGCCCAGCTGGCTGATCTTTTGCTTGAATTGTTCGAAAACTTTGGGGCCATGGGGTTCGGGCAGGAAAATCAGGGCATTGTCATCGGCATAAACCATACTTCCTGGCTGATGAGTTTTCGGATTCTGCATGATGCGTTTCTTCTCTATTTTTGCCAGCCATCTTTCAATCCAAGCCGGAGACAGGATGAATTCTCCAGCAGTCCTTATGGCTTTCAGGAAACTGGGATCTCCGAGGGTTTTGAGGGGCGGAACTTCACAAAGCGAATAGGAGGGCTTCATGCTTTTTATCCACTTATTTTTTATCTGGAACCTTTGATACGTTTCCCAACCGTAAAGCGGAAAAAGAAACATATATTCGCTGGCTGAAAAAAGATCTTTGGTGGTGATTTCCAGTGATTCATCGGTCACAAAAAAATTCAGGCAAACGCGGTCAGCGATTTTTTTTCCGTGCCGCCTTTTTCCGATGGCCTGCAAAAAAATCGTCGCCAATGTCCGGCCTGTCCATATTTTTCCTTTTTTGAAAACCACGAAGACATCCAGGTCGCTTTTGGCATTGGCATTTTTCATGGACAAGGCTCCGGTCATCCCGATCATTTTTATAAATGGAATAAGCCTCATCCATTTTGCAATCCTCAGAAGCTTTTTTATTTTTCCGACAGAAATCTTATTATTTTCAATCCGCTTTTTCACCAGATAGTTTCTGCCTTTCAGGAAATAAAATCCGTTTTTACTCTCCACATATTTCCTGAGATTTTCGCTTTCAAGCTGTTTGATCACTTCAGCCAAAGTCGTCTCGTCTGAATTTTCGCTTACGTTATAGTTGTCTGTCCTGATAAGATTTTTCCAAATTTCAAAAGGAGTCAGGGGATAATCCAAACAATCATAATATGCAATAGTTGCCAGAATATTTTTTTCCAATTTCCCGGACATATTATTTTAAAATTATAGGTTGAGTATTTTCTGGATTTTTTTGCTGTTTTTGTGCGGACCGACAATGGCACAGTTCAATTTTTTATTCTGGAAAACATCCTTGGCCACTCTCAGAATGTCTTCAGCTGTGACCGCATTTATCTTGGCAAAAACATCTTTGAGATTGAGAACTTTTTCCCTGTCTGTTTCCTGGCTGACATAGAACATCGCAACTTCGTCAGAGGCTTCAAAACCCATCACTCCTCTGCCCTTTAGAAAATCCTTGGCTTTTTTGAGTTCCCTCTGGCTGACTTTTTCAGTCGCAATTTTTTTGTATTCTTTCAATATTACATTTATAGCCTGTTCCAGCTTGTCATGCTCGACGCCCGCCTGCGTGGCAATGTAGCCGCAATCTTGATATGCATCCACGCCGGAATGGACAGAATATGCCAGCCCCCGGCGTTCGCGAACTTCGATGAAAAGACGGCTACTCATGTTTCCGCCCAAGATTGTTGCCAGAAGTGCCAGAGCATAGCGATCTTTGTGATCTCTATGATAAGCCCGGTTTCCGATTACAAAATGAGTCTGGTCGGTTTTTTTGAACTTTATCCTGACTTCGGGCTTGTTTTGTTTTTCAGAAACTTTGCTGATTTTTGTCGTTTTTCCTTTGGAAAATTTTCCAAAATATTTTTTCGCATCTGCAATAATTTTTTTCTCATCGAATTTTCCAGCCACGCAGATCACGGTGTTGCTGGCGTTGTAATTTTCCCGGATGTATTTGATGAAATCTTTTCTTTTGAATCTGGAAACAGTTTTTTTGTAACCGATTATTTCCCTGCCCAGCGAACTGTTCTTGTACAGAAGTTTTTCAAATTCATCGCCGACAGTTTTGCCCGGCAGATCAAGATACATGTTAATTTCCTGAGTTATCGTACCGCGTTCCCTGTTGATTTCTGCCTGCTCTATTTTTGAATTCAGAAACATGTCTGAAATAATATCAAAAGCCTGGCAGATATGGTTTGAATCAACTTTGGCATAATATAATGTCTTGTCTTTGGAAGTAGAAGCATTGAATTCCCCGCCGAAAGAATCCAGCTCTTCTGAGATTATTTGGGTCGTCGGTCGTTTTTTTGTGCCTTTGAAAAACATGTGCTCAACGAAATGCGAAAGGCCGGCCTGATTTTCTTTTTCCAGACGCGATCCGACGTCAACCATGACCACCACAGTTGCAGTCTGCGTGCCTTTCATCGGCACAGTCATAATTCGGAGTCCGTTTTTTAATGTTGTTTTTTTGTAATTCATATAATTTTTATTTTTTCTTTTTATTTCTGTTTACTCTTATAAGACCGCTACATGGTACGATTTCTATTCCCCTTTTTTCAAGTTCATCCAAAAATAAATTCATTCCCAAAGAATCTGATGAGATGTGCCCTGCTATCACAACATTGATGTGATATTTTTCCGCTTCCTTGCGATATTCTTCACTCATATGCATGCCGATAACAGTTCCTACCCCGACTTGAGACAACTTTTCATAAATGTCCTTGCTTCCAGAGGTTCCTCCAGTGATTTCTGTAAGCGCTATCTTCCCGGTTCTGTTTTCTTCTGAACCGGAAAATATTACCGGGCCAAAACCTTTCTTGGCCGCTTCTTTGTATTCCGGTATTTCTAAAAGTGATTTTATAATACCTCCCACATATTCCGGTTTGTCTTTCTTTATCTTATTTTCAACAAATTTTGCTACTAAATTGTCAGCTGGAGTATGAACATTTATAAGGTTGATGTTTAATAATTTTGCCGCATTAATTTCTTTATAATGATTTTCTGGGTTTATACCGCGGCTTACTTCGCTGATTCTTTTTTTCATCAGACTTTCAGCCACATTTATCGGTACGCCATATTGTTCCAGAATATCAGCCTGATAATGCATAACGTCATCCAGTCCGGCTAATCCCAGTCCTATTGGATGATGAGCAATAATATTTTCAATGTCCAATTCTTCAGCCAACATTATTTCCGCTGTATCAATATCGATGCCAGCCATTATTTTTTTTATATTTTTCTTTCCATTATCGAAATGTATTCTGGAATCAGAATACGGATTGGTTAATTTTTCCATATCAAAAATTTCCTTTTTATCTTTAGGAAGTTTTTCATAATTTTCCTTCTGTCTTTTCAGTTGTTTTTTTATTTGCTTTTCGGAACGAAAATCATTTTCAATTCCCATCTTAATTGCCAATTTGTAAATTTCTTGGATGTTCATTATTTTATTATTATTTAATTATTTATTTTATAATTTTCCTCAGCAAGGACAGCGGTTCGATCTCCTCTTTATCGATTTTAATAATATAAAGATTGCTGTGTCCTCCGTGAGCTGAAACAACTTCTTCTCTTTTTTCATTATAAACCCCCAATATTTTTATGGGAATATTTTTTTCCGGCATGATAATTTCAATCTTATCGTCCTTGCGGATGGCATTATGGATTTTTACCGTCAATTCTTTCCCCTGACTCGCAACAACTTCCCCGACAAATTGGAATTCATTGTTGGAATGACTTCCTTCAAACTCATGCTCTGGCTCGTTTCCGAATAAAAATCCTTTAGTGTAACCTCTATTAGCAGTTTTTTCTAATTCTTTTTCTGCCCAACGCTGAATTTTCTTGATTTCACCAGCAGATTTTTTCGATTCAATTGCATTAATCATCTGGCGATAAGCGCGCGTGACACTGGCGACATAATATGCGCTCTTGTTGCGCCCTTCTATTTTGAACGCTGACACTCCGGCACTGCGAAGTTCCTTGAGGTGTGCAATCAAATTCAGATCTTTGCTGTTGAAAAAATAGGTGCCATGAGAATCTTCCTCTAATGCTATTTCTCTCCCGCTCTGCACTTCTGCAATTTCCATACTTTTCATTTCTGATTTTCTGTTTTTTATTTTTTTATACGCCCAACGGCATGGCTGAGTGCAACCACCTTCATTCGCGCTTTGCCCTGACATCCATTTGCTCAAAATGCACCTGCCTGAATAGCTCATGCACATGGCGCCGTGCACAAAATATTCAAGCTCCAGTTTAGGCACTTTATGATGAATTTTTTTTATATCTTTAAGCGTCACTTCGCGGGCTAAAATTATTCTTTTTACTCCCGCTTCATGCCAGAATTTTGCCGCCTGCCAATTCGTGGTGTTGGCTTGCGTGCTCAAATGGATATCAGTTTTTGGCAAATATTTCTTGGCTAAATTTATGACTCCCGGATCAGAAATGATCACGGCATCAGGAGCAACTTTTTTCAGAAATTTCAGATGTTTTTCAATTTTTGGAAGATGGCAGTCGTGAGCATATATATTCACAGTCACAAATATCTTCTTCCCTTGGGAATGGGCGAATTTGGCTGCCTCCAGAAGATCTTTTTCGGTAAAATTATTAATTCTGACCCGCATGGAAATATCCGGAATGCCCGCATATACAGCATCAGCTCCATATTTAATGGCGTATTTGAATTTTTCCAGACTCCCCGCCGGCGCCAATAATTCTATTTTATTTTTAGCTTTTTTTGCATTTTTCATGGTTATTTGTACATGTTTCACTTTATCTTTTTTATTTTGTTTAGTCAATTAAAAATTCCTTTTTTATTTGCTTTACTGCGCCATATATTGATAAACTATAGTTAAGTAATATGGCAGACATAGCATTCAACAAACGAGCGGGCTTTGACTATGAACTTCAGAAAAAATTTGAGGCCGGTTTGATGCTGACTGGAGCAGAAGTAAAATCTGTCAAAAACGGACACATCAGTTTAAAAGGGAGTTTCGTGACTATGCACGATGGTGAACTATATCTAACCAACGCCAATATATCTCCCTATCCTTTTGCCAAGACTGCCGAAACATATAATCCGACAAGATCACGCAAGCTTTTGGTCCGTAAATCTGAAATATCCTCTCTTATCGGAAAATTGCAGACAAAAGGCTTGACATTGGTCCCTCTTCGTGTGTATACTAAGAAGCGACTTATCAAATTAGAATTTGCTTTAGCGCAAGGAAAAAAGAAGTTTGACAAACGAGAAAACATCGCCAAAAGAGAGTCCAAACGCAGAATGGAAAGGTTTATAAAAAACAATTAAACATTCGCGCATTGTGTGTTCGCAGAAGAGGAGCCTGCCCCGCACTTCTTGCGGAGCAAATAGTGCGGGGTTGTTTAGTTTCGACAGGTTGTACTTTTCAAAATATGCAAGCTGATCACCCATGGTCATATCATTAAACTGCCGTGGAAGATATAAGTGCAAACTTCATATCAAAGGCGAAGGCTACATTTGCGCAAGCATTTGCAAGTTTTTCACCTGCTTTAGCTTAAGTTAAAGCCATCGAACTGCTGATTTCTCATAAGCAGACCTCGGTGTCAAATTTGAGAATAGTTCTGTGCGGTTTTTCAGACGCATAGGACGAAAAATTTCTGAAAACGGCTTATGCAGGTTTTGTTTATTTCTTACTGCATACAGTTGAATCCGCCTTAGGCGGAGGAAATAAAACAAGCTTGTAGAATATTTTGGATTGTCAATTTTGGACATGGGTGCAATTCCCATCAACTCCACATTTTCTGTAATATTAAATTAAAGTTTTGCCTTTTCGCTTAACAAAAAAAGCGAATCAAGGCGAACCAGTAAAAAGATTAGAAAAAGATTCAGGTTCAAACCAAAACAACAGACCGGACCCATACAATTGCGCACGAATGAGGGTATCCGTGTTCCGCGCGTGTTTGTTATTAGCGAAGACGGTAAACAACTGGGCGAAATGAATACTTTTGAAGCTCTCGCTCTCGCTAAAGAAAGTTTTTTGGATTTGGTCGAAGTTTCACCTAAAGCTGTACCGCCAGTGTGTCGCATTATGGATTACGGAAAACATATCTATCAGCAATCCAAACAAATGAGACTTGCAAAGGCGAAGCAGAAGAAGGTTGAAACCAAAGGAGTGCGCCTCGGAGTCAGGACAGATATCCATGACCTTGATTTCAAAAGAACACAGTCTGAAAAATTTTTAAACCATGGAGACAAGGTGAAGATTGAAATAGTGCTGCGCGGAAGAGAAAAAGCTCACCAGGATTTAGCCAGACAAAATTTGCAGAATTTCATATCATCCATAACTGTTCCCTACAAGATAGAGGATCCGATTAAAAGGTTTCCCGGAGGATTCAATGTTATAATCGCACCAGCGACAGAGCAATAAAAACATTTTTAATTTTTATAAAGCAAAGAAATGCCTAAGATAAAAACCAAGAAATCTGTTGTCAAAAAAGTGAAGATCACTAAAAATAAAAAAGTTCTTCGCAGATCAACAGGACAAAATCATTATAATTCAAAAGAAACAGGAGCAGAGGGCAGAGCCAAGAAAAAAGACAAGCGCATGTTCAGAACAGACGAAAAGAATGTCGTGGCTGCATTGCCGTATGCAATTGGAAAGTAAATAATATAAGAATTTAATAACAGATAATCGGTACGGGAAGCTCGTTTTTATAGCTAACCGCAACCCCACAAATAAAATGGCAAGAGTAAAACGCGGCGTTGCTGCATCAAAAAGGAGAAAAAATGTATTAAAAATGGCTAAAGGTTTCCGTTGGCGCCGAAGCAAAAATTATGTTGCTGCCAAGGAAGCTTTGCTCAAAGCCGGAAAATATGCGCACAGAGATCGTCGCGCTAAAAAACGCACCAACAGATCCCTGTGGATTCTCAGACTTAACAATGCTGTACGGCAATTTGAATTCTCTTACAGCAAATTCATTGCTGTCCTGAAATCCAAGAAAATTGAAATCGATCGCAAGGTGCTTTCTCAGATGGCAGTTGAAAATCCCCAAGTTTTCGCAAAGTTCGTGGAGAAAATAAAATAAAGAACTTCTTATAAATGAAATAAATAAAAATCCGCCAGAGGCGGATTTTTATTTTTCGATTATTTGTTGTATTTCTCCCATATTTCTTTGACCATCCGGCCAAAGGCCCTGAATGGAAGCCAGATCCAAAGTGTTTTTAATAATATTATTTCAAGAATTTCATTAACGGTCATATGAATTTTTATTCTTATTGTTAACTATTAACATCATATATCACATCTTTCTTTTCTACAACTATCCTCCAGCCTTTATTTTCTGCAATTGCTCTCAGGTTCTCATTGGGATTAAAAGCAATAGGATTTTCCACAAGATCGAGCAAGCTGGCATCTGATTCTGTGTCACCAATCCCATAAGAGTCTTTCAGTGTCATCCCGTGTTCATATATGTATTGCTTTACTAAATGTCCTTTATGGTTTACTGGCTCATACTCGACTACACCCGTACATTTATCATTTTTATCATATCTATAAACAGTACCAAAAACTTCATCGAACTTTAAGTGTTTATCATTGAATTCCCTGACAACTTCAATCGGTGATCCGGAAATTGCAATTAAGTGATAATTTTCCTGCCTTAGCTTGCGTATAAGTTTTTCTGCAAAAATATAAGTGCGGTCCTGATGGAATGAAACAACCAGTTTGCTGGCATGTTCAATATCTTTCAGGCTGCATCCGGGAATATATTTTTCATAAAGATCAACCAAACCTTTGCGATACTGTTCATAAGTTCCCTTATGTTCCAGCCAATTTACATAAAGATCAACAATTTGATTTCTGACCTTCCTGGGAAATATATGCATCCAGGAAAGTTCATTAATAAGCTCAAACTGAAGATTTTTTCTGAAAATTGTACCATCGATATCAAAAACGGCTATTTTTTTCTGTTTAGGCATATTTCATTTCAAATTATTCTGATTAATAATTGATTTGGCCATTTCCCAAAGAGATGAATTATTTTGTGTTTCTTTCATCCAATACCACCACTCGACTCCCCAGATATAAATCTCATTGATGCCCGTTTTTTTAGCAAACCCAATGTTATCTCTCAAGATTTCCGCGTTCATTGATTCTAGTTGCCTTTCGATTGGCGCATGCACCGTCCAACCTTCAACCCACGGTTCTCCCTGAAGTTCAATGACAACAATATTATCTTGATCTGCGAATATTTTAATCAATAATTGTTTTGCCTTGAAAAAATTCGGACCTATCGGATAGCGCCAATGGCCATATTTTTTGGTATATACTTCCCGATACATTGTCGTTCCAAAAATATCCGCCCTCTTGGCTGCTTCAATCCACAAACTGAGTTCCCCACTGTCTGTTATAACAACAGTTCTGGACGAATCAAGGCTTTTAACTTTAGCAATTTCTGCATCAAGAAGATCGGGGTCAGCAGAAGGACAAACTCCAAAATCCAAAAAGGGCTCATTTTCAATCTGCCAACTGGCAATTTCCGGATGGTTATTTTTATATCTATTTACAACAGTTTCTTCAAAGGTTAAGAGTTTTTCTTTTCTCTTGGCATCATCAGAACCGACCCATTCGGGAATAAAACATTCCGGCCAGCGTGGAACTTTTTGTCCAATGACTAAAATTATTTTTGCATCCCGTTTTTGAGCCTCAGATAACTGCCAGTCAATATCAGAAAAATCATATTCACCAGAATTTTTTTCCACCAAATCCCAATAAACAGGAATACGGATGTACTTTATTTTCAAATCATCCAACATTGCCAGATAGGCCTGACGCCAATCAAGCCCGATATCCTGGGCATAGCGCGCAGAAAATGTTACACCGATTTTTGCATTGTCATCAACTGGTTTGACTGGAAGATTTATATAAATGAAAAACAACAAAGCTAGCGCCAAGATAAGGCTTAAAAAATATCCCGTAAATTTAGCAATCTTTTTAAAAATTTTCATACTTTTGTTTTTGTTTTGCATAAATATTTAAAAGACTAATAAACAAAAAACATTCCGACTGCGATAATAGCAATAGCTGCAACTTTCTGCGCCCAGTCCCAGAATAAAAGTTTTTCCTGGAAAACATTTGCTCTCGTTCTTGAAAGAATTGTTACAATAGCTAGTACAAAAACATACTGCAAAGAAACTAAGGCATTAATCAGTGTCACACTTCCCAATTGAATCGCATAATTCAACATCAGCGTGCTTATTCCTCCGATAAGCTTATTGCCGATAAATATTCCTCCGGTTTTCGCCGCATTTTTTTTATTTTTTTTAGCAGACAAAAAACTGTTAAAAATATTTTTTTTCCAGGATGGGACAAGCAACAGTCCGATTGCGCCAATCAGACCTCCTACCCGCGTCCATATATACCATGTAATGAAAGGTTCACCGCTATCAGCAATGTATTTAAATATTAAATATGCGACTGCTATAACAAATCCAGCTGCACAGGCATGGTAGAACCCTGAAAAAAATTTTCTTTTACCCAATTTTAATGGCAGATCAAAAGAAATCAGAAGTCCTCCGAAAACAAGCAATGCTACTCCGAGGATTTGCAGTGTAGTCAGATTTTCTACGCCATAGATTGAAGCCAGGATAAAAGAGACAATAGGAATAACTGCTCCGAATACGGGCATTACCCGGCTTGCCTCTGCCCGTTCAATCGCAAAATACAAAAAGGTTATTCCCACCGTAAAAAGCAATCCGCTTATGAGGCAAAGTGTCATTATATCTCCGTTTGGAAAAGTTAACCCGAAAGGAGCCAAAATAAATGCACCCAATCCAAAAATACCGATATAAAAAGAATATACCGGCGCAGAAGATATTTTTTTGGACCCTAAAAGAAATTTATCTCCAACATTCGATAAAGCCCCGAAAAAATATGCGCCTGTAACAATTAAAATCCAAAGCATAATACAAAAAATTATTATAGCTTCATTATACATCGAACAAAATAAATAACAAAAGCGGACTAAAGTCCGCTTTTTTTGAAAAAGTCTTTTAAAAAAATTAACTTACAATCTTATCAAAATACAAGGCTACGGTTGAAATCCAGCTTGGAGCACCCGGATCTCCTTTGCAACTTGTTCCGCATTTCCATGTGTTAACCATGCTTTCGGGAGTATTATGATTTCTATTGACCAAAACTTCAATGCGATTGCCAACAATTTCTACTGCCTCTTCTGGGCTTTCAAAACAGGCATAACCTCCAACGCTTCCGTTTCCGGCTGATCCTTTATAGCCCCAGTAATTATAGCAATCTTGTCCGTTCCTTGAAGGCGAATGTTCCCCAAAACCGCTTTCTTTTTTGGCAATTCCAACCAGAAAAGCTGCTACTTTTTCATTCCGTTTGGAAATAAAAGGAGCCATTTCTTTTATTGGATATCCATCAACAACTTCATAAATCTTATTCAGCAAGCCCATATGGTCTGAAGAATTTCTTTTTTCTCTTTCTTTTTTGGATAATTTATTATTATTCAAGATTTCTTTGAATAGTTCGGTTTTTTCTCCAAACATAGGAGACTCTATTTTATTTTCAAAAACATTATTATCTATCGCATATGCATGGGCATATGCTCCGGAATGGTCATTTCCTATCCGGAATACCAGACCAAAAAGAATAAATATTATAGAAAAAATAATAATTTTATTCTTTTTCGTTACAGACTTAATTTTTTTTGTTAATTTTCTGTTTTCTAACAATTTTCCCCCCCTTGCTAACAAGGAGTCACTCATATGGTATTTTTACAAATTAATAGTCTCCGTTTCCGGAGACACGAGTCTCATATTATCAAAAATTAATAAATGGGTCAAACGACTTATACACACTAGGCAATGGATTATTTAACTTTTTTGCTTTAATAAAGCCATTTATAAAATTTAAGTATAAAAAAATACCTTTGAATAAGGATTTTTTATATAATATAACTTTACCTATTTTAAAGCTGAAAAGCTTATTCTTTATTGAGCTTGTTGAAATACATAGTTACATCACTTATCCACTTGTCAGCTGCTGCTTGCCCGCCCGTTGCTTCGCAGTTAGAGCCGCATTTCCAGATAACCATTTTTGCTGGAGTATTTTTGCCATATTCATCAATCAATGTTTCCAGTCTTTTGGAAACTGTATCAACTGCATCTTCGGGACTATTGAAACATGTATGTCCTCCAGTGCCCATAAGTTTGCGTATACCACGATAGCCCCAGTAATTATAGCAATCTTGCCCGTTTAGCACAGGCACATGCACTCCCCAGCTACTTTCTTTCCTGGCAATACCCACTAAAAAAGCTGCTACCACCCTGTCTTTCTTGGCAATATAAGGAACCATTTTTTCTATTGGATATCCCTCGACCATTTTTCTGATTTCTTTTTCCAACTCTTTGCGGCCATTGGTTTTTTCAAGTTCCAGAACTCTTTGCGTAAATTCTTCTGCTTCATCTTTACTGTCTTCGTCTCCCAGTACCCTGGCTGATTGCGAAATTTGCTGTTCATTATTTACATTTTCTTGAATCTGCTCAGCGGAAACTCCCTGACCCAAATATTTATAAACAAAAGTCATTATAAACATTCCGAATAAAATAGACCCTATTATTGACAGATTCCAAAGCCTGACTAAGGAAAAGTAGCCTACTAAGCTTTGACGAGTCTGGGAGATAGACTTATTAACAATTTCCCGCTTTTCTTCCAACAGTTCTACGAGCCTGCTTGCTTTTTTTGGTTTGTAATATGAAAATTCACGAACGATACGCGAACTAAGACTATCCCATTTTTTCAAATCCCTATCAAGC
This sequence comes from Patescibacteria group bacterium, assembly GCA_022709545.1. Taxonomy (GTDB): domain Bacteria; phylum Patescibacteriota; class Minisyncoccia; order Moranbacterales; family GWC2-37-73; genus DAOOTD01. The sequence goes on along the minus strand of JAKLIP010000001.1, from coordinate 18,768 downwards.
TTTATGCCCTGCCTGATTAAAGCCTGCTCTTTGGGAGTTATGTACAGCTTTGAGTCTTCAGTAAAGAATTGCCTCGTCTTTCTCCCACGCGAAAAAAGTACAGGAATATTTTCTTCCCGCCTTAAAAAAGCAATTTTAGAATGTTTTTTTATGCTTTTTATGTCTATGCTTTTTTTGTTTCTGAAATCAATACCCATGAAAAAAGGATTTCAATCAGTTTAACCCCCTTACTTTCTTATTTGAGTATAACATATTTTAACGTTTTCTGGAAACAAATATAACTGCTCCTGCAATTATCATAATAAGAGACATAAGTTGCCCTAAGGTAAAATACCCTAAAATAAGGCCAATTTGAGGATCGGGTTCCCTGAATATTTCGGAAAAAATACGGAAAAAACCATAACCCAAAAGATATATGGAAAAAATCTTTCCCGGAAAAAAATTCTTATTCCTTATACTCCAGAGAATTGCAAAAAGGACAATCCCCTCGAAAAAGGCCTCCAGAATTTGAGATGGATAGCGCAACAACAACGGGCTGTTTGTGAAATACATGCCTAATGAAGAATCAGTAACCCGTCCATAAAGCTCTCCATTCAGAAAGTTTCCAATCCTGCCAAAAAAATATCCCACAGGAACAGCAGGAGCAACAAAATCAGCCCATTTCCAAAAATTTATTTTCTTGATGCGCAAAAACACATAACTTCCCAGCAATATTCCAAGCAAGGCACCGTGATAACTCATTCCATATATTCCGGTAAAATTTCCATTTTCAAAAGGAGAAATAATCGCAAGCGGATTGGAAATATAATATGAAAAATTATAAAACAAAACATATCCAATCCTTCCTCCGATAATAGAAGAAAAAAAAGCCACAAACAAAAAATCAGAAATAAGTCCTGAAAATTGGGATTTGTAAATTGTAATTTCTTCTGTTTTTAAATTTGAACTTTCTTGAACAAATTCTCCTTTTCTGCTTCTGTAGATTAAAACTAAATAAGTTGCAAGAAAGCCAGCGATATATGACAAAGCGTACCATCTTATAGAAAAAGAACCGACCGTAAAAATGATCGGATCTATATATTGTGGAATATGCTGGTAAAAATACAACATTTCTAAATCTTTTTAATATTTTTAGTCATTTCAAGCATTATATTTTTTCAGCTGACTCTTAAATTCAACCGCATAAATATCCCAAAGAGTAAGGGCGAGAGCAACAATAATAGGACCTATTATAAAACCAAGAAATCCGAATATGTTTATGCCTCCAAGCATGGCGAAAAAAACTAACAGCGGATTCATTTGAGAATCTTTTCCTACCAATTTCGGCCTTAGCAAATTATCAATAACTGAAACAACACTCACGCCGACAACTAAAATAACGACTCCCTGCCATATGTTCCCAAGAAAAAGCATTATTATCCCGGCAGGAAGCCAGATTAAGCTGGTACCAAACATCGGAATTAAAGAAAAAAACATCATTACAATGCCCCATATTACAGCCGACGGTATTCCTACTGCCGCAAACAATAATCCTCCTGCTATGCCTTGAACTATCCCAGTTATCAAAGATCCCTTGAGCGTTGCGCTACTCATGGAAATAAATTTATCAATAAGCATTTTCTCGTGAGTATCACGCAAGGGACTTATATACATAGCCTTTCGCACCAATTCCTTACCGTCGATAAGGAAATAATACAGGGTAAAAAACATAACTATGCCCATAAGGATAAAGTTCGCAATACTTTCATAAGTTTTTTGCAAAATAGAGAAAGCTCCCTGGCTCAAATCTGATATAGATTTTCCTATCGTTTCCTTATTGATAAGATTATCAGCTCCCAATGATTTAAGGATTGGGTTAGAATTTACACCCTGAACCAAACTATCTATATAGTTTTGATTATATAAATTATGATAAAGAACAGAGACTTCTTTTACCACCAAGCTTATAACTCCGAAAAATAAAGCTCCGAAAATAATTATCCCCAAGAAAGATATAATGAATGCGCTTATTCTTTGGCGATTCCCGGTTATACGCAGAAAAAAATTAAAAGGCTTTTGAAAAACTACGGCTAATATAGCCGCCAATGCTATTGCTATGAAAAACGGCTTAAAAATAAAAACCGCCAAAATACTTATACATACTAAGGTAAAAAGAAAAAAATACACGTTAAAATTTTTTGATTCCATATATTTTTTATAAAAACAGATGCTTTTATGTTCCTAACCTTGCACATTAACCTTATAACATTGTATCATATAAAAGCATTTTATCAAGTATTTAATTAATAATACATCATACAAAAATGATTGCCCTAGAAGATGCATATTTAAAATCACATCTAAATTCTCACCGCCATCGTGTAATGATAAGTGCAGATGATTTTGGCATAAGCAGATATGCAAATAGCAATACTCTCTATTTAATAATGCTTGGAAAAATAGACAGAGTTGGCTTAATGACATACGGAAAAATTTATGAAGAAGAAATAAAAGAGCTGGCCAGAAGCCGAGTTAAGCTAGATATTCATCTAGATGTTCTGCATAAATTTAACGAGGAACACAGAAAAAGAACCGGGGTAGTTTTTCGCGTAATAGAGTTTATGGCAAAAAGAATCACCGGAAAATTATCAAATGAAGAAGTAGAAGCTGATTGGACCAAACAGATAGAAAAATTCAGGAAAATGTTCGGCAAAAATCCAGACGGCATAAGTTCTCACGAACATGTACACTTTTATCCTCCCTTTTTTAAGATTGCACTTAAACTGCAGGCTAAATATTCTATTCCCTATATTCGTTTTGGAGAGAGTACTTTAGCTGAGCAAAACAAGCCCGCTGCACGCATTTTACATTGGTTAAAAATAGTTAATAGAAAAAATTTTCGAGAAAACGGATATGTTTCATCCGAATCATTCACTAACCTGGATTGGATAAAGGATATAGAAGGATTTATTAATAACTTACCTAAAGGCATTACTGAAATTGCATGCCATCCTGAAGTTATTGATGATTTTGAAAAAATAAAGAAATATTTCTGAAAAATTAACCAAAAAAACCCGGCACAGCGCCGGGATTTTTAATGTTTAAAATATTTTTACTGTTTCTTTCTGACTGCCCTAATCCTGTCTATTTCAGAAAGAAATTGTTTTCTAAGCCTCACGCTTTTGGGAGTTACTTCCAGATATTCATCTTCATTCATAATTTCCAGTCCGCGCTCGATTGAAATTTCCCATGGCGGAGTCAAATTGATTGCATCGTCCGTTCCGGAGGCGCGCATGTTTGTAAGTTGTTTGCCCTTTATAGGATTGACTGTCATATCTTCTCCTCTAGCGACATTCCCAATTATCATACCTTCATAAACTTCCGTTGATGGTCCTATATAAAGCACTCCGCGAGTCTGCAGATTTGCCAGCGAAAATCCTAAAGCTTTTCCGCTTATCATTGAAACCATTGATCCAACTTCCTTTCTCTTTATTTCCCCGACATATGGTTTGAATCCGATTACACGGGAAGAAAAAATTCCCTCACCTCGCGTATCAACTATAAATTGCCCGCGATATCCCAGAAGTCCGCGCGTTGGAGCTTCAAACAAAAGTCTGGCTTGTGATCCATGAATCTGCATATCTTTCATAATTCCCTTGCGTTTTCCCATATTTTCTATGACTGTTCCTGATATTTCACTCGGAACATCAATTGTCACCTCTTCGAATGGTTCGCTTTTGACACCCTCAACATCCTTTATGATAACCTGCGGTTGTGAAACCTGGATTTCATATCCCTCCCTGCGCATATTTTCCAGAAGTATGGCTACATGCAGTTCTCCCCGCCCAAAAACCGTATAATATTCTGCCGAGGAAGAAAAATCTATTTTAAGTCCGACATTAACTTCCAATTCTTTTTTGAGTCTTTCTAGAATTTGTTTGTTAGTCACAAATTTTCCTTCACGCCCAGCAAACGGAGAATCATTAACCATGAATCGGAGCGATATGGTTGGTTCATCAATAGTAATCTTTGGCAAAGATTCCTGAGATTCATTTTCGCAAATTGTTTCACCAATATCTATTTTTCCAAATCCAGCCACCATGACAATATCTCCAGCATAAGCCTCGTCTACCTCATCCCTGCTTGTTCCTTTGAAAGTATAAAGTTTTGTAACGCGTGATTTTTCAATCGTACCGTCATTTTTCTTAAGCAAGTATATTTGACCGGTTTTTATAGTTCCTTCATGGATGCGTCCAATAGCTAATCGTCCCAAAAAATTATCATATCCAAGATTAAAAGGCTGCATTCTGAGCTCTGCATCTTTATCAGCTTTAGCCGGTCTAACTTTAAGCAAAATCATATCCAGCAGCGGCTCTATTGTTTTAGATTCATCAGTCAGATGTTCCTTGGCAATACCTTGTTTTCCGATTGCATATATTGTTGTGAAATCCAATTGTTCATCATTGGCGCCTAAATCCAGAAACAATTCATATACCTGTTCCTGAACCAAGTCTGGATTGGCGGCCGGCTTGTCTATTTTATTAATAACCACTATCGGCTTAAGGCCAAGCTCCAAAGATTTTTTGAGCACAAATCTTGTTTGTGGCATCGGACCTTCTTGCGCATCCACAACCAAAAGCACGCTGTCAATTGAGCGTAAAACCCGTTCTACTTCAGATCCAAAATCGGCATGCCCGGGAGTATCCACAATATTTATTTTTGAACCACGATAAAAAACAGATGTGTTTTTGGAATAAATTGTGATTCCACGTTCTTGTTCCAGCGCATTGGAATCCATACTCACCCCTTCTTCCACCATACCTGTTTGCCTCATAATAACATCAGTAAGCGTTGTCTTACCGTGGTCAACATGAGCAATGATGGCTATATTCCTAATTTCCATAATAATAAATAAAAAGACTGCCCCTCGGCAGTTTACCCCGCACTTTTATTATATAGTGCGCAGGCTTTCTCCTTAACCAAGCTACATTGAAATATATCATTAAATTAAGCGGAGGTCAATCAAAAATTTTTTCTAAAAGTTCAAATTTTCCTTTTTTTGTTTTTGCAGAAAAATAGATAATATTTTCAGTTTGTAATTTTTCAATAATGCCTTTCTTTTTTTTGGATAATTCACTGTTTTTTACTTTGTCCATTTTGTTGGCAACTACAATTATTTTATATTTATTTTCCTGTAAAAGTTCCATCATTTCCAGGTCAAATTTGGTTGGTCCAACATTTCCATCAATTATTAAAATCACTTTTTTGGGTTTTTTTTCATTTTGTTCCAGATACCACATAATCATCTTGCGCATTTTTTCGGCAAACTTCAGGGACTGTTTGGAATAGCCATAGCCGGGCAAATCGACAAAATATGTGTCTTCATTAATAAGAAAAAAATTGAGTTGCAGTGTCCTGCCAGGAGTAGAACTGGAAATCGCCAGATCTTTCATGCCAACTAAAGTATTGATTACGCTTGATTTTCCAACATTAGAACGGCCAACAAAAGCAACTTGTGGCAATGCATCTTGTGGCAGTCCTTCCCCGCCAATAGCTCCTTTCAAAAATTTTGCAGATTTTATTTCAAACATAACTATATTCATCGTAAATTAATCTTCCTTGATATCAGCAGGTTTTGGATTGCATTTTTTTATTATTCCGATTATTCTTTCTATTTCAGCCACAGAATCTTTTATTTTTGCCTGCGTATCTTCGCTTAAATTACGATCTTTGGTCCTGGTTGTTAAATCTTCACTAAGTAAAGACAGCACTGCTATTTTTTCTTCCTTTACTTTTTCAAAATTCTGACCTTCATTTGAATAATTTCCGACTAAATTATATATATAGTCATCAATTTCACTTTCTGATTTACCTGCCAGATCCTGGAATAAAAGGCAACCTTTTTCGTCAACACTATATAAATCAAATCCGCTTTCAGCAATAACGTCTTTAGCGAGAAGTTTAAAAGAATAATCACTATATATTTTTTTAATATTTGCAGATATTGTTTCTTTTTGTAATGAAGGTTCAGATAAATTTTTGCTTTCTTTAGTATATTGTTCATATTTTTTGCTTGCATCCTCTTTGACAATTTCCTTTTCATCCGCTTTTTTCTGAACTTCTGCAAGTCTTTCCTTTATCTTATCCATTCTTTCATCTTTTTTGTGAAGTCCTGGAATATATACGCCAATAGCAGATTGCTCCTCTTCTTGCTGAGATATTTCTTTTGCATCATTTTGGATATTATTTTTTTCTTGAAAAGAGGCTGGTACGCTTTCGTTCATGGCGTGATTTTCCTGGAGTTCTTTGAGCCTGTTTTTCACATCACCAATGTTTGCATATGAATCTTCTTGGCGATTCGCAGTATATGTTCTTAAGGAAGCCTGGTTTTTTTCTTGTTGATCCATTTCCTTGATGCTATTCATCATACTGTTTTTTTCCTGAAAAGAAACTGGCTTGTTCTCTTCTTTGGGAGTATTTTCCTGTAGTTTCCTAAGTCTGTCTTTTACATCATTAATATTGTAGCTTTCCTGGTTTTTATTAAAATATTTTGCCAAACTGATATCTTTCTCCATTTCTTGCATATTAGCTCTTTCGCTTCCAGCAAAAAGCTTAGATGATTCAGTTTTATTGATATCATAATTAACAGTTTTGAGATTTAGAGTTTTTGTTTCAGGAATATTGCTCCTGATATCTTTAGCTAATCTGTTTTCTTTTGATTCACTCCTGACATCTGCCCTGGATGCAGATTTAAAATTTCCACTTTCATTTTTTACGTTATTTTTTAAATCAGAATGTTTCTCATTGATGTTTTGTGAGGATGAACTTCCTGAAAGAGTATAAGACTTACCCTTGTTCCAAATTTTAGACAAGTCTCTCATTTTCTTGTCAGAAAACCTGTCTTCTTTGTTTTTCATTAGCCTGCCGAAAGCCTTTTTTAAGCCTTCATTGGTAAGCCCTCCTTTTGCTTCTTTTCTAAAAGAATTCCAAAAAGCTTGACGATCACGCCCAGTTTTCAAAAGCTCCTTTCCTCCCTTTTTAAGCATATCCGTCATAACGCTACTCTTGCGGTAGTTTACGGGTTTGAGTTGTTTGTTGGTGACTACTTGTCTTGTAAACATTTTTTATTCTTATTCTTATTATTAAAGCAAAAAGCGGGGTTTGCACCCTGCTTTTTTAATTACCCTTTAATTATAGCATATTTTAAACTAAATGTCTATAATTTTTTCTAACAAAAACCCCCGACTTAAATCGGGGGTTTTATATCAATTAGACTAGTATCTGTTTCCTCCTCCGTTGAAATCACGTCTTGGTGGACGAGCTTCCATTGGGCGAGCTTCATTTACAGTCAGTGTGCGTCCTTCGTACTCTTTTTTATCAAACATTTCAATTGCTTTTGATGCCTCTTCATCAGAAGACATTTCAACAAATCCGAAACCTTTTGAACGGCCTGTCATCTTGTCCATTATAATAATAGATGATTCAACAGATCCTGCTTGAGCAAAAAGGTCTTTCAGCTGATCTTCCGAAGTTGAATAAGGAAGTCCGCCGACATATAGCTTCTTTGCCATATTTTCGCTTTTTGTAAAAAATTAATTTTGTAAGGCGACCTCTTCTCTTAATTTTCGACAAAATGCGAAAACCAGTAAGACACTTACAATTGAGCCCATGATACATTGCCTTGAACATTTTGTCAATTAAAAAAATAGAACCCCATAAAAAGGGGTTCTATTTAAAAATCAAATTATTTTTTTATTTCTCCTTATTTTCTGGTTCTCCGGCTGTAGCTTCGCTTGGTGTCTCTTTCACAACTCCTTCGACTTTAGAAACATCCTCTTCAACCTTAGCCTCAAGGCTTTCCAATTCCTCCAGTGTTCTCGGTTCCTGTACGGAAGCAATGATTGTTTCATTATCAATTAAAATTTCAATTTTATCGGAAACTTTCAGATCTTTAACTGCAATAACATCATCAAAGGTAATCAGCTTTGAAATATCAACTTCATATTTTTCAGGTAAATCAGCCGGCAAACATTTGACCGTAATTTCATCCAGGCTTTTAACCAATATTCCTCCAAGCTCTTTAACCGCGGGAGATTCGCCTATAAATTCCAAAGGAATTTCCGTTTCAACTTCTTCTTTCATGTTTACTTGGAAAAAATCCACATGGGAAAAATTTCCGCTCATGGGATCTTTTTGAGTATCATGGACGAGAACATTTGTTTTTTTACCGCCTATTTCGAGTTCTACAAGAGCATTCTCTCCGGCTTTTTCATATACCCTACCAAAATCAAGATAATTTACTAGAATATTTTGAGGCTTAGTCTCATGGCCGTATAAAACAGCAGGAATTAAACTTTCCTCACGTAATTTTTTCACTTTTTTACCTGTAATTTCACGTATTTTAGCTTTCAATGTGATTACTTTGTTCATTTTTATAAAATCTTAATATATTATTAGACTTCAGCCAGGATAACATTATTCAGCCGAAATGTAAAGGGGGTTTTCTTGAATTAGATTTTTATTTTAAAACTTTTTTTACTGGCGCAAAACTTTGGCGGTGGATTTCACATGGTCCGTATTTAGAAAGTGCCTCCATGTGCATCTTCGTGCCATAGCCCTTATGCTTATCAAAACCATATTGTGGATATTTCTCATGCATTTCTACCATCATCCTGTCTCTGGTAACTTTTGCAATTATGGATGCTGCAGAAATTGATTTTACGATACTATCTCCACCTATAACGGCCTTTTGATCAATACTAAAATTAGGTATCTTTTTATTTCCATCAACCAGAATAACTATTTTTCCATCAGCTTCAGATTTTAGACTTTCAACCTTAGACTTGTTGCGGACTAAGTCAGCAACTGCTTTTTTCATCGCTAAAAAACTAGCCTCTAATATGTTTATACGATCAATTGTTTTATGGTCGCAAAGTCCGATGCCAACATGAAAATTTTCATAAATAAAATCAAAAACCTTTTCCCTTTGTTTTTCAGAAAGCTTCTTAGAATCTCTTACCAAATCCCACATACCATCTTCCTGATTTCTTATTCCTAATTCTTGTTTTTTAAGTGTTACTGCAGCAGCCAAAACCGGCCCGCAAAGAGGTCCCCGGCCAGCTTCATCCACACCAATTACAAAACTGTGTCCTTTTTCTATAAATTCCTTTTCTAACAAAAATGTAGATTTTTCCATTTGTACAACAAATTACTTATGAATAATGACTGGCGTTCCAATTTCTGCCCAATCATAGACTTGTTTGGCTGGGCCAACACCAAGACGGACACATCCATGAGAAACAGCTGTCCCTAGATGATTAGCCCCTTCTTTGTGGCCTCCCGGCCATTCAGGTAATTCATGTATCCCCATTTCCCCTGCCGGTTTAAAAGCCATCCAATAAGGCATCCAGAGTGCGTATTTTTTTGACCAGGCTCTGGGATATTTATTTTCGATTTTGAATGTTCCTATTGGGGTATTAAATCCTTTTCTGCCGGAAGAAATTAAAAATGCGTCTAAAGCCTTTCCATCTTCAAAGATAACCATGTTTTGATATCCTAAACTTATATCAATATATTTCCCTGTTAATATCTGGGGCTTTGTATAAATCATAGCCTCACCCAATTTGGTATTTGGATTTTTATTGCGTCCTTCAGCTGGAGGTGGTGGGATAACAGGCTCTGGAATAATATCAGCTTTCAATGCCTCATTATTCTTTTCATCCTTCAATGTTTCTGCTATTGCAGCTTGATTTGTCCCGCTAGCCTGTTCGACTTCACTTTCTTGAATAATAAATTCATTATCTATTTGCTCAGCTTGCGCTTTTATTTGCAGTTTTTGTGAGTAAGTTTGGATAAAATATGTTATGCCAAAAGAAGCACATATTATGACTGCACCGCCAAAAAACTTACGTAATATATGGGGATTATCTTTATGGGGTATGAATGAATGCATTTTTTGATTCTTAAAAATTCATTATTCTTTTGTAATTTATATTATATCATGAAAAGAAAAAGATAAGACAAAAATCACCGCCTTTTCAGAGCGGTGAATTTTTTATTATTATAAGATTTTTTATAACCACAGGAAAAAGCCTATTATAAAAATAGATGCTTTATAAAAGTAACTAGTCCATGCCACCAATTTCCCAGAGAATTGCCCGCCTTAGATGGTGGAACATCTAATTGATTATTTGATGATGTTGGAGATTGTGCTTCTTGAATAACATTTTCCTCTGCAATCTCGTTTGAATAAACAACTGGCTCTGATATTTCAAAATGATTACTGAATACAGAATTGAGAATGTTTCCATTTTGGTCGAAACCATCTATTCTTATTTGATAATTATCAGGTTTTAAACCGTCAGCCGGCATAGGTAATGATTTGGAATTAATAGGCCAGGTATAAAAACCATAACCGTTTTCGACAGGAATAGCGTAGCCATTTGGCGTTATGTAGTTAGTATTGCCACTGCCCTGAATCCTGCTGTCATAGACATAAATATTAACTGCTTTTATTTTTTCTCCAGATTCCCAGGTGATATGATATGAACCATCATATTTCCAAATTTCTCCACCTACGGGCGAAGTTATTTTAATTTCCTTGCCAAAATTTTCATCTTCATAAGTAACTTTAAACGTACTGTCTTGAGTCTTATAAACAGGATTCCTTATACTAAAAGACTTGGGGCTATGTGTAGAAGTAATAACATTGCCATCACTACTTAAACCATCGATTCTTATATAATAATCATGATGAACAGGATCCCCATCATATGCAGGCAATAAACTTTTTTGAATTGTCCAAGAATAAGAACCGCTTTTTGCCGAAATTGGTTCTCCGTTAGGAGTTATATAATTTATATAGCCACTACCCTTTTTTGATTCCTCATTATAAACATATACCATTACGGATTTGACCGAATCATCTGCCTGCCATTTGATTTTATATGTATTATCCCAATACCACTGCTCTCCGCCAATTGGAGAAATTATTCTCACTTTTTCTCTAGCAAAGGTAGTATCAGAACCTAAAATTAACATCATTATTAAACCTAAACAGTAGCAAATAAATTTTGTTTTTGTTTTCATTTTTTTGTTTTAATATTTAAGACTCTTATTGAATGTTATTATAACACAAAAAAAACTTTTGCACATTTAAAAACTATGCTATTATGAAAACATAAAATATCTTGCAAAACCCAGTGGCTAGTTCCCGGGGTATGAAGATAACAAAAAAATGTCAAAACCCAAATTTCAAATTTCAACTAGTTTTTATTTTAAGCCCTGCTATTTTGGTAGAGGCTTTTGTTTTTTATTATTAAACAGTTAACAAGTTTGCGAGTTAACGGGCTCCGACTCTTTAACCCGTTAACACGTTAACGCTTAAACAAGTTAGTTATGAAATTTACCCATCTTCACGTCCATTCTCACTACTCTTTGCTCGATGGTCTTGGAAAAATAGACGACCTGCTTGATCGCGCCAAAGAACTTGGCATGGATTCAATCGCCCTGACTGACCACGGAGTAATGTATGGTGCTGTAGAGCTTTTTATTAAAGCTAAGGAAAAAGGCATCAAACCAATCATCGGCTGTGAAATGTATGTTACCCCAAATGATTTACATTCTAAAAATCCAACGGCAGAAGACCGGAAAAGGTATCATCTGATATTATTGGCTAAAAATGAAGAGGGTTATCATAATTTAATGAAGCTTGTTTCTATCGCCCACTTGGAAGGATTTTATTACAAACCCAGGATCGACCGACAGACGCTCAGAAAATATGCCAAGGGCCTAATTGGACTTTCCGCCTGTATTGAAGGAGAAATTCCAGCACATATAGTTATGGGAAAATACGAAAAGTCTAAGGAATTAGCTTTGGAATATAAGGATATCTTCGATGAAAATGGTTTTTTCCTTGAAGTACAGGATCATCCAAATTATGAAAATCAAAAAATTGCTAATGAAGGAATTCTTAAATTATCCAAAGAGCTTAATATTCCGGTTGTTGCTACCTGTGACGTGCATTATGTGAATAAAACAGATGCAGATGCACAAGATATTCTTCTTTGTGTTCAAACTAACCGCAAGGTTTACGAAAAAGACCGCCTTAATTTATCAGACTTTAATTTATCTTTCCGCAGTCCTGAAGAAATTGCATTCGCTTTTCCAGATAATCCAGAAGTTATTTCCAATACGCAATTAGTTGCTGATCAGTGTAATTTTCAATTGAAGCTTGGAGAAACCCAGCTCCCTCATTTTGATGTTCCCAAGGGTTTTACGCCCATGTCCTATTTAAGACATCTCTGTGAAGAAGGACTTAAAAAACGTTTCGACGGTAATATCCAAGAAAAACACAGAAGAAGGATGGAATATGAGCTTTCTGTTATTGAAAAAACTGGTTATGCCTCTTACTTTTTAATCGTACAGGATTTCGTAAACTGGGCTAAAGAAAACAAAATTGTTGTCGGACCAGGAAGAGGCAGTGCTGCTGGAAGTTTTGTTTCATATATTACGGGCATAACAAACATTGACCCGATTGAATATAATTTGCTTTTTGAAAGATTTCTGAATCCGGAACGTATTTCTATGCCTGATGTTGACATGGATTTTGCTGACGATAGAAGAGATGAAGTCCTTGATTATGTCAGAAAAAAATATGGAGATGACCATGTTTCACAGATCATAACCTTCGGAACAATGGCCGCCCGCGCAGCTATCCGTGACACGGGCAGAGCTCTTGGTTTTCCCTATGAATTTTGCGACAAGACAGCCAAGATGATCCCGATGTTTTCTTCCATAAAAAAAGCACTGGAAGATGTTCCGGAATTTAAAGTTCATTATAATTCTGGTGCTGATGCTAAAAAACTTATTGATAACGCTATGCGTTTGGAGGGAGTTGTCAGGCATGCCGGGATGCACGCCTGCGGAGTTGTCATCACCAAAAAACCTGTAACAGAATATTCTCCTATTCAAAATGTAATCGGCGATCGCCAAGGCACTGTAACCCAATATTCATCTTCAACGAAATCCAGCTATGTGGAAAAAATCGGTCTTCTTAAAATGGACTTTTTGGGACTTAAAAACCTGACCATCATACAAAATACTTTGCGCATTGTCAGAAAAACAAGAAATCTCAACATTGATATGGATATGTTGCCTCTGGATGATAAAGAAACCTTCAAGCTTCTGCAGGAAGCCCGCACTACCGGGGTTTTCCAATTGGAAAGCAGTGGCATGAAAAGATATCTTAAATTATTAAAACCAACTGTTTTTGAAGATATAATCGCCATGGTAGCTCTGTACCGTCCAGGACCTATGGATTGGATTCCGGATTTTATTTCAGGAAAACATGGTGGGAAAATAAAATACATTCATCCAAAATTGGAACCTATTTTACAGAATACTTACGGAGTAGCAGTCTACCAGGAACAGGTTATGCAAATTGCCCGGGATCTGGCCGGATTTACAATGGGTGAAGCTGATGTTCTACGCAAAGCCATGGGCAAGAAAATTTTCGAGCTCATCAAGGAACAGCGAATTAAATTTATTGAAGGTTGCGTCAATAATGGTATCAGCAGTGAAATTGCTGAAAGAGTTTTTTCTTTTATTGAGCCCTTTGCTGGATATGGTTTTAATCGTTCTCATGCAGCCTGTTATGCTTTGATTGGATACCAGACAGCTTATCTTAAAGCTCATTTCCCTGCTGAATTCATGGCTGCTCTTTTAACTTCTGACCAGGACAATATTGACCGTATAGCTATTGAAGCTGAAGAATGCCGGGAAATGGGCATAGAAGTTTTGGAGCCGAATATAAATGAAAGTTTTGAGGATTTTGCCGTGATTGTTGATGAAAACGGAATTGAGCGCATACGCTTTGGATTCAATGCTATCAAGAACGTCGGCCATGTTGTGGCCCATGAAATAGTTGAAGAAAGAAAAAAGAATGGAAAATTCAAGTCTCTTGGTGATTTTCTGGAAAGAGTCCAAACTAAAGATCTCAATAAAAAATCTATTGAGGCTCTGGCTAAAGTTGGCGCCCTGGATGAATTGGGAGAAAGGAACCAAATAGTTGAAAGCATGGATAATATTCTGACTTTTACAAAAAATATTCAGAAAATAAAAAATTCCAATCAGGTCAGCCTTTTTGGCGAAACTGTTTTAGAGGCTCCTAATGTTCAATTGATTGAAGCAACTCCCGCCATTGAAAGGCAGAAATTAAATTGGGAAAAAGAATTGTTGGGTTTATATGTAAGTGGCCATCCGGCACGCGAATATCAATCATACATTGAAAAAGTGGCTTTGCCTTTGGATAAGCTATCAAAAGATCTGGTTGGACAAAAAATTTCTGTCGGCGGCGTAATTTTAAAAATCCATAAAATACTCACCAAAAATCAACAGACAATGTATTTTATAGTTATTGCTGACACAAAAGGAACTATCGAATTATTAGTTTTCCCAAAAGTGCTGGAAAGAATTACCAGTCTTTGGGAGGAAGAAAAAGTTATTATTGCTACCGGAAGACTTTCAGACAAAGATGACCAATACAAGTTAATAGTTGACGACGCCAGAGAGATAAACCAGGCTGAATTGGAAAATAATATGCGCATAGAAGCAACAAGAACAAGGCATGAGACAAGAGATAGAGAAAGAGATGATTCTCAAATCTCAAATCTCGAATCTCAAAGGCTAATCATTACTTTGCCTGATGATGCCAAGCCGGATATGATTCAAAGTCTCACACAGATTTTAAGCGATTGTAAATCCGGTGATTGCAAAGTATTTTTGCACCACCAAACAAATAAGATGGAAACTCCCTTTTCTATTGAACATGATAAGGAAATACTGGAAAAGGTTAAAAATATAATAAAAGAAGGAAAAGTTGAACTTGCATAAAAATAAAGTCTTATTTATACTAAAAGCACAATTAAATGATACAATGAAGCGGATTAACCAACCGCTGAGTCTCCGCCATTTTCCAGCGATTTGGAAAAAAGAGTGCCCAAAAAATAAGGGAATTCGAGTGGAACCCCCCGCTTATGCCGGGGCTCGAAATTATTTATTTTTTGGGTATTTATTTTCAAACGAAGCGAGTGAAATGAATATTTTTTCATTTCCGAGCGAGTGATGAAAACAAAGTGATTTAATATCAATTTATTTTTAAAAATTATTATATAAATTTTATGAAGACTAAACAAAACAATTTAGAGGTTCTCCGCCATTCAACTTCTCATGTTTTAGCCAGTGCAGTTTTAGAAATGTTTCCAGAAGCCAAGTTTGGGATTGGTCCGGCCATTGAAAACGGATTTTATTATGACTTCGAACTTCCCCGCACTCTTATTCCTGAAGATTTGCCTCTCCTGGAAGAAAAAATGAAAGAAATAGTCAAAAATGATTACAAGTTTGAGCGCGCAGAAATTTCAACTGAAGAAGGCAGAAAAGATTTTAAAAAACTTGGGCAGACTTATAAACTTGAGCTTATTGACGACCTCGAAAAAGAAGGAAATAAAAAAGTTTCTGTATATAAAGCTGGCCATTTTGTGGATCTTTGTTCTGGACCGCATATTGAATCGACCGGAAAAATAAACCTGAAAGCTTTTACGCTGACAAAAATTTCCGGAGCCTATTGGAAAGGCGATGAAAAAAATCAGCAGCTGCAGAGGATTTACGGCGTGGTTTTTGAAAAAGAAAAAGAGTTGGAAGAATATAAAATTCAACAAGAAGAAGCAATTAAGCGCGATCATAAAAAGCTAGGACGAGAACTAGATCTCTTTTCTTTCCACCCGGAAGCTCCTGGTAGTGCTTTCTGGCATCCAAAAGGTATGATCATTTGGAATGAACTGGAAAAATTCGGAAAAAGTATCCGCAAAAAATATAAATATACTGAAATTCAGACTCCAATTTTAGCTAAAAATACTTTATGGAAAACTTCCGGCCATTGGGATCATTATAAAGATACAATGTTTTCTTTCGATCTGGATAAAGAAACATACTGCCTAAAACCTATGGATTGTCCTTTTAACATAAAAATATACCAGACTCAGCAGAGATCCTACAAAGAATTGCCTATTCGCTATACCGAAATTGGCAGGATACTGCGCAATGAAAAATCAGGCGAGCTTAATGGCCTGCTCCGCGTCCGCCATCTGACCCAGGATGATTCACATGTTTTCCTGATGAAAAATCAAATAAAGGAAGAGATTATAAATCTTATTAAAATGACGAAAGAATATTATGCAGTTTTTGGAATAAATCCTGAATTCTTCCTTTCTACCCGTCCGGATGATTTTATGGGCGAAATAAAAGATTGGGATGAAGCAGAAAAAGATCTTGAGACAGCCTTAAAGAAAGAAGGTGTGAACTTTGAAATTAAGGAAAAGGACGGTGCTTTTTATGGACCAAAAATTGATATTGATATAAAAGATGCACTTGGCCGCCGTTGGCAATTAGCAACCATACAGCTTGATTTCCAATTACCTCAAAGATTCAATTTGGAATATGTGGATTCTGACGGCAGCAAAAAAACTCCTGTTATGATTCATGCAGCTATTTTTGGAACATTTGAAAGATTTATTGGAATTATTTTGGAACATTTTGCCGGAGCTTTGCCTCTCTGGCTCTCGCCCGTGCAAGTGACAATTATTCCAGTTTCTGAAAAATTTTCTGATTATGCCAAAGAAGTTGAAAATAAATTAATTGAAAAAACTATACGCGTAGAAATAAATGATAAAGGAGAATCATTGGGTAAAAGAATTTCTGAAGCTGAAAAACAAAAATCTCCGTATATTCTAGTTGTCGGAGAGCGTGAAATAAAAGAAAAAAGCGTTAACGTGAGATTACGCGGAATCAAGGAACAACAAATACTTTCAATTGATAAATTTATTGAAAAAATTGCCAGAGAAATCGAAGAAAAGAAATAAAAAAACATTATAAAAAATTAGAGCGGGCATCCCTTTTGGGTATGTCCGCTCATTTGTTGCACAAGTTTTTTTGTTACGGTATTGCCGGAAATACGACTTTGTCATCAGCACCGTAGATAAAAGTCTGCCTGCTTCTCCCTTTTTTAACCAGAAGCTGGCGATTATCCACCATTAAGAAAACCTTCTTTTTTCTGCCTTTGGCTTTTACAAAAATAGCCTCGGCACCTTGTTTTTTTTCTGTAGCCCTGCTTACAATTTCTTGAATAACGTTGTGATCATTTAGGCTGCTCCCTGAGAGAATTACTTTTTGCTTTAGCATAAGACCCCCTTTATCTTTTTTTTTATTTTTTATATCATGTATATTATATAAAGCATTATACCAACTGCTTATTTTTTAAATAACAATCAATAAAGTATTAAATAAAAAAGCGTAATTGTCAATCTCCCGTCAAGATATGCTTTGATATAGATAAAATATGCCAAAATATCACATCAAAACTTTTGGCTGCGCCATGAATGTTTCTGATTCCGAGCGGATTGCTTCCTTTTTGGAGAAACAGGGCTTTATATTGGCTAAAAAGACGGAATTGGCCGATCTGGTTGTTTTTAATACTTGCGGAATTAGGCAAACTGCTGAAAACAGAGCTTATGGCATGATTCATGATTTGAGAAAAAAACATAAAGATACAAAAATAATCTTGACTGGTTGTCTTGCCAACAGAAAAGATGTGCAGATAAGAATGAAAAAGGTAGTTGATTTATTTACAGAAATTAAAGATTTTCCGAAAAACTTTTCCAAGAAACAAATGAATTATTTGTGCATAAAACCAAAACATACAAATAAATTTCAAGCCTATGTTCCTATCATGACCGGTTGCAACAAATTCTGTTCCTATTGCGTTGTTCCCTATGCCCGCGGACGAGAAATATCCAGACCAGCAAAAGAAATAGAAAAAGAAGTACAGGCGCTGATTAAAAAAGGCTACAAGCATATTATCTTATTGGGACAAAATGTGAACTCATACAAAGATGATGGTATAAATTTTTCAAAGTTATTGAAAAAAATAAATACCATTCCGGGAAATTTTTGGATTTCATTCGTCTCTTCACACCCCAAAGATTTCAGCAATGAACTTATTGAAACGATTGCTAAATGCAAGAAAGTCTGCGAATGGGTGCACCTACCAATTCAATCCGGCAATGATAAAATTCTGGAAAGAATGAACCGCAGATACACACAAAAACACTACCTTGGACTTATCAAAAAAATACGTTTAGCTTTTAAAAAATATAAACCTGATTCTTTATATTCCATATCTTCCGATATTATAGTAGGCTTCCCTGGCGAAACAAAAAAACAATTTATGGATTCAGCGGAAGTTGCGCAGAAAGCTAAATTTGACATGGTATTTTTTGGACAATTCTCTCCCCGCCCTGAAACTGTTGCCTGGAAAATAAAGGATAATGTCTCGAAAAAAGAAAAAGTCAGACGTGAAAAAATTCTTAATGAGATATTGAAAAAAACTGCTACAGAAAATAACAAAAAGTATGTCGGAAGAAAAATAGATATCCTTATAGAAAAACAAATTAATAATATTTACTTTGGTAAAACAAGAACAATGAAAAACGTTAAAATAAAATCTAAAATAAAAAATTTGGTTGGAAAAATCGTGAAAGCAAAAATAACCAAAGCTAATATATGGAATTTAGAGGCTAGTTTTTAACCCCAAAAAAAACACCCCTCCTGGGGTGTTTTTGAATTTCTTTTAATTAAGCTACACCCTCACATCCTCCTTGATGATGCCTCTTTTAGCGGAGACTCTCAGGGTTCTGACAAAAGATTCGCCATTCAGTTCCTGTCCCTGGACCTTCA